>NZ_OY781616.1:1777500-2077500 GCF_963677005.1 Maridesulfovibrio sp.
TTGGTTTTTAACACCTCACCACCTTTACTACGCAAATATGCTCAGATTTAAATTCTCTTCACAAAAAGCACATCTCATTCATGGTATTAAAACAGGCATAGCCGCAGTGCTGGCCTATTACGCAGCAGATCTATTCGATCTCAAATACGGATACTGGGCCGCTCTTTCTGCTGTTATAGTCATGCAGATCAACGTAGCGGATTCCATCAAGATGTGCTGGTACAGATTTTCAGGCACCGCCATCGGGGCTTTCATCGCTATCATATTCATGGTCATTTTACCCCCTACCCCACTGATGACAGTTCTGTCCCTGTTCCTGTCCGTGGGCTTTTGCGCCTACATGACCAGATACAACAATCGCTATAAAATGGCTGCGATAACAACCACCATCGTACTTTTGGCCAGCCTCGGAGAACCGGACCGCATCCAGTTCGGTATTTTCCGGGTTCTTGAAATCAGCCTCGGTGTAGCCAGCGCTTTTCTGACCAGCATAAGTATTTACCCTGTCCGGGCTGCCGAAGCCTTGAAAGAAGACCTTTTCAAGCAGTTCAGCGAATGTGCAGATAACTATGAAACATTAATGGACTGCTTTCTCCACAAACAGTCCGGACTTTCCCCCAGCCTGCTTGATTCGACCAATGCCAAGATGGCAAAAAACAGGGAAATATACTCTAAAGTAATTCGCCTTGAAAGCCTTCTTTATATGGAAAACACTGAGCTTCTAGGCATGAAGGTCGAAATTCTGGAGGATTGCGCATCGCATCTTCGTTCAATGCTTAATGCCCTGAATAACGTACATGGCGAGGGGTATGATATCATCATGAAAGATGAATTGACCGCCCTTGCCAAGGCTTCATCCAAAGCCATGCGCGCCATCGGGTCCAAAAGAATACCCGACGAAAACAGCCTTCAGTTGGCACTTGATCGGGCTCAAAAAAGGCTGGAAAAGCTCAGAAATGAAGGAGTCACCAAACGGTTCTACCTGCAGAAGCTGGTACAGTTTTTTGCATTCTACCACAGTGCCGAATTCATCTGCAAAGAGCTGCTGCGTTATACGCGGGAACGCAAACGCATAAAAAACATTCGAAAGAACTGATGCATTATATCCCCAGCAGGCTCATCAACAGGACGTCTGCTTCCGGTTTGTCATATTTGTGAGTCTTCAGGATATCCCTTACATCGACAGCCTGGCCGTAATATTTCTTGTTGTAATCATTGCTGACCATAAGCGCGCCGGTGCGATACGCCATTCCGCTGAACATCCCGGCCTGATATACGAGGGTAAACAGATTGCCCTGAACGTCAAACGACCCGCGATGAGAACTGTCGTTCAGGTGCCCGATGGCCAGATCCGCACCCATGGAAAGATCAATCTTTCCACCCAGCGCATCATCCAGCGCCTCCTTATCCATGAGGAAAACCACTACGGTCTTTCCTGCCACCCCGCCCTGCAGGCCGATATTAACCCCGGCCATATTGAAAAAGGCCGGACCGTTCCAGAATCCGGTATCGTCCTTTGCGCAGAGTACTCCCGGCCCACCTTCGGCTCCCACCATAAACGCCGCCTTGTACACGTCCGGGAAAATAAACACTCCCCTGGCCATCTCAAGCAGATAATTTATTGACGGTCCGTCGGTTTCCTCCCGCATCTGTTCCAGAGCACAGGCCGCAGATTCCACTATCCACTGCGGAGTTGAACTGGAGTTGCTCACACAGGGACTGCCGGTCACCTTTTTGAATGAATTGCACCCTCCGAGGATGAAAAACACCATAAACAGAGCTAGTATGAATTTGAACTTGTTCATGTTGTTTACTTTAACCTCATCGCCAAGTTGGCGGCAAGGGCAATCTGTGCGGCAGTAGCGGGTTGCTGTTTATGCATTATTTTCGTTAGAAAACCTGAACAGGAAGAATCCAACATCATTTATCCTCATCGTAACAATCCGAAAAAATTAATGTAACACTTAGAACAGCCTGATTCACAATATTTGAACGGATTTGCCGGGATGATAAAAAATGTCATGAAATAGAATCGCGAATCGTGTTTATTTCCACTGAACACAGCAACAGATCAAGGAAACTAAAAATGTCCACACTGCTTCAGCCGTATAATGAAAAAATGATGGAAGTTCTCCTGTATATACAGCGGAATCTGGATGCCGATCTGTCCCCGGAAACGCTTGCCGGAGTGGCCTGTTTTTCGGTGACCCATTTCCACCGCATATTCAAAGGCATGGTTGGAGAAAGCCTGAAAGAACATGTACGCCGGCTGCGCCTTGAAAAGGCCGCCTATAAACTTTCATATACCGATGCTTCCGTTATGGAGATTGCTCTGGATGCCCGTTTCGAATCCGCTGAAACATTCAGCCGGGCATTCAAGAAAAGATTTTCAGTCCCCCCCAGCGAATTCAGGTCCAGATCCAGAGAGATTCTGAATCTGCAGGGAACAGGCAAAATACACTATCGTCCCAAACCCAGCAGAAATGATTTCAGACTTGATGATTCGCCGCTTTCCTGTGAGGTGCAGGTTCGCCGCAGGAATGAAACAAAGGTGGCCTTCATCCGGCACATCGGGTCCTACTTTGAAGTAGAATCCGCCTGGAGCAGACTCTGTACCTGGGGAGGCAGCAAAAATCTGCTGACAGCAGAAACCGAATTTATCGGTATCTGTTATGACGACCCCGATGTCACTCCGTCAGGGAAAATCCGCTATGACGCATGTCTATCTATAATAGAAGAAACCGAAACAACCCCGGAAATAAGGATACAGACGATCCCCGGCGGAAGCTACGCTGTAACAACACACCTCGGGCCTTATGAAAAGCTGGTGGACACATACCGGGAGCTGTACGGCAAATGGCTGCCTGCATACGGATACAGTCTCAACGACAGCATCGCCTCTTTCGAAAAATACATCAAAACTCCGGCCGAAGTCGGCCCCGAGGATTTGGTGACTGAAATATGGATGGGGCTGTGCTGAGCAGAACCACATAAAAAGGAGTATACGATGGACGTACAAATCTGGTCTATTGATCCTGTGAAAATGGCCTACGCTGAACATACAGGCCCGTACAACGAAATAGGTGCGGCCTGGGAAAAATTGTGTGCCTGGGCCGGACCGGCAGGACACTTTAACGCAACCACAAGATTCTACGGGGTGTTCTACGATGATCCGGCCACGGTTGAACCGCAGAAACTGCGCTCTGAAGCCTGCATAACCGTAGGAGCAGATGTTCCCGCTTCAGCCGATATCAATGTGCGGGATTTTCAGGGCGGAAAATACGCAGTAGCCGTCCACCTCGGACCGTACGAAAAACTTGTGGACTCCTGGTCGGAATTCTACGGAAGCTGGCTGCCGGGCAGCGGTATGGACATGGGACAGGGCCCCTGCATGGAGCAGTACATGAACGATCCCATGACCACCAAACCGGAACATCTGGTGACACTTCTGCTTCTGCCCCTTAAGTAACCGAACGAAAATCCCCGCTTCGAATTATTCTCGAAGCGGGGATTGCCCGGTTAATTTCCCAGTCCGTAAATCAGGACCTTGTTTTCCAGCATCATGGGTATCCAGAGCCTTTCACCCTTTTCATCGAGATAAAAGTCCGCCGGACCACCTATTTTCTCCGGAAGGTCAACATTGGAATAACTTCCTGATTCGGGATCGACCTGAATCAGCAGGCCGGACTTCTTGAATTCAACCCAGTCTGAAGCAAGGACTTTCCCGTTGTGAACGGCGATGCCGTCATAATACCCTTCCTTGGAACATATTTTTCTGCCGATAAATTTACCGCCGGAAATACGTCCACTGCCCACAAAACCGGTTGGTTTGTTATCCGTACCGAAAGTAACGAAATACACATTCCCGCCGCTCTGGTCGAAAGTGATTCCGTTTATGCCTGCAAGGTCGATATTGGATTCAAGCCGTTGGTAGGACGGAGCAGCGCCGACACGGACAAGGATCACAGCCCCGATATCGGTGGCGGTAACGAGCAGTTCGTTTTCTGAGAATACCGTGATGTCATTCAGAAAAGAGGTTCCGGCCCCGGACAGGTCGAGATTGAATACTTCATGACCGTCCTTGAGCTCAAAGCCACGGATGCGTTCAATGTCGGCTACATAGAGAACATCTCCGAGTACGGCCATGCCTTTCGGAGCGTTGAGCCCTTCGGCGAAACGGAGTCTGTCAATCCTGCCGTCCCCGGTCAGTTTCGAAATAAATCCGTCCCCGTCCCTTTCAGTTGGAGCCAGCTTTTCGCCCACGTTGGAAACATAAAAGAATGTTCCGTCCGAAGTTACACTTTCCGGGGATGAAAAACCGGACACCTTTGTGCTCTTTACGGTACAGGCCGCGAGAACAACGGCCAAAGACATGATAAAAACGAGAGTATACTTACGCATAATTTCCTCCTTGATTTGTGTTGGAGGAAAACTAGCGCAAAAGAGATGCTGCCGCTTGCGGTTAAAGTTCAGATTTTGACGGAATCAGTCCAGTTCTGTATTCGCTGGGGGAAACCCCGTACCTGCTGCGGAAAATGGAACTGAAATGAGAAAGGCTGTCGTAGCCGGATTCGTAGGAAATCTCGGTTATGTTCTTCTGCGAATTACGGATGAGCTGCGCAGCCCAGGAAAGCCTGCGCTCCCTTATCCATCTGGCGGGAGTGGTATCAAAAACTTTTCGGAATTCTCTTTTGAAGGTCGAAAGGCTGCGGCCGGAGAGTTCCGCCATATCTTCAAGGCTGATGTTCTTGTTGAAATATTCTTCCATGACAGAGGAAAGATCGTTTTTCATTTCGTTGCGGCAGGCAAGCAGAAAGCCGACAAACGCACTGTTGTCCTTTGAAAAGCAAAGGTAATGGAGCAGTTCGTTCACCTTGAGTCGCAGAAAGGAATCATCATGCCCTAGAGGAGAATCAAAAAGCGGCATCATGGAGGACAGGAAGATGCTTATGGCCTCATCAACCGCAATGGGAAAAACAGCCTTTTCCGTACCGGGAGCCGGACTTTCTCCGGCATCAAGCTGATCCACAAATCCTGCAAACATTGAGTCATCGAAGAAAAAAAGCACGGTATCGAACGAGCTTCCATCATCCGGAATCATTTCGGACATGAGATGGCACCCCTTCCGGCAGAAAAAGGCCTCACCTTTTTTCACGACAATATCTCCGTCCGCGGAATGGATGTATTTGGTCCCTTCTAGAATAAAGACGAGAGAGTGCTGAGAAACGCAGAGTTCATGCCTGATCTCGGAAATCTGGCTGCGATACTGAACAAATGTTATGCCGCCCAGACTTATGGACGGTACGGCGGAAGATTCACGTATATGGCGTGGAATGGATATCATGGGATGAATCGGGCCGCACGAGGCGGCCCGGAATTGACTAGAATTCGAGATTCTTGGGGGTTCTTGGAAAAGGAATCACGTCACGTATATTGGTTGCGCCGGTAAGCAGCATAAGCATGCGCTCAAAGCCCATGCCGAATCCTGAATGGGGAGCGGAACCGAAACGGCGGCTGTCCAGATACCACCAGTATTCAGCGGCATCCATTCCCGTTTCAGCGATTCTGCTTTCCAGCACATCCAGTCTTTCCTCACGCTGCGAGCCGCCCACCAGTTCTCCGATCCTCGGTACCAGCAGGTCCATGGCCGTAACGGTTTTACCGTCATCGTTCACCCGCATGTAGAAGGGTTTGATCTCTCTTGGATAATTATAAACGATAACCGGTTTGCCGAAATGCTCTTCAGTAAGGTAGCGCTCATGCTCGGTCTGGAGATCCTCGCCGTATTCGGGACGGAATTCGAATTTGTCAGCTTTCTTGCAGCCCCTGAGCAACTCCACGGCATCGGTATAGGAAATGCGCTCGAAATTATTGTTCAAAGTATTGTTCAGGGTGTCCATCAGGGACTTGTCGACAAACTTTGCGAAAAGCTCAATGTCGTCAGCACAGCGTTCGAGAACATGCTTAATCAGATATTTCACCATCTCTTCGCCAAGATCCATGTTGTCATCAAGATCTGCAAAGGCCACTTCCGGTTCAACCATCCAGAACTCGGCGGCATGGCGGGGCGTGTTCGATTTTTCAGCCCGGAACGTAGGGCCGAAGGTATAGACCTGCCCCAGGGACAGGGCATACATCTCAGCGGGAAGCTGCCCGGAAACAGTCAGGTGTGCGGCTTTCCCGAAAAAGTCATCGGCAAGCTGCTCTTCCTTCTTTCCGGCAAGACCGGCATAATCAAGCGAAGTCACCCGGAACATCTCTCCGGCCCCTTCGCAGTCGGAACCGGTGATGATCGGCGTATGGACATAAAAGAATCCCTTATCGCGGAAAAAACTGTGGATGGCGTAGGACAGCTCAGAACGGATGCGAAACATTGCACTGAACTTGTTTGTACGCGGTCTGAGATGCGCTATGGTCCTCAGGAACTCGTCACTGTGACGCTTCTTCTGCATCGGGAAGGTTTCCGGATCAGCATATCCGAGCATTTCAACTGACTTTCCGCGTACTTCCCATTTCTGACCCTTGCCCGGAGACTCTACAAGCTCACCGACAACAGAAACGGAAGCCCCGGTGGAAATCTTCTCCAGTTCGCTCTCCACTTCCGGTGTGTGATCGATTATGATCTGCACATTCTTGAGACAGGAACCGTCGTTAACCTCCAGAAAGGAAAATCCCTTGCTGTCACGCTTGGTACGGACCCAGCCCTTGACCACAAGCTCAGGAACTGGTTTTTCCGCATTAAGAATATCCTTTACGCATGTTCTTCTCATAAAAATCTCCAATGGCTTCGTTTTGCAAAATATGTATCTCCATGACGTATAAATTTCAACAAACTTATGCTTCATTAATAGATGGAAGCGGCTTGAAATTCTTTAAATGGGAAGGTGTAAAAAAATTACAGATTTTGCTTGCTATTCTTAACAGGAACTATTACTACTAATTTCAACGAAACGGACAAGTCTTTCAAACATTAAAATACAAACAGTTAAAAGGAGAATTCCAAATGAGCAAGACCACTGAAAATCTGAAAGCAGCATTCGCAGGTGAATCCCAGGCTAACCGTAAATATCTCGCTTTTGCCGAAAAAGCAGAATCCGAAGGCAAGCCCGGAGTAGCCAAACTTTTCCGTGCAGCTGCCGCAGCCGAAACCATTCACGCTCACGCACACCTTCGTCTGATGAAAGGCATCGGTTCCACAGAAGACAACCTCAAAGCAGCTATTTCCGGAGAAACATATGAATTTGAAAATATGTACCCCGAAATGATGGAAGATGCCAAAACAGAAGGCGAAAACGCAGTACTGCGCTATTTCGGATTTGCCAACGAAGCTGAAAAAATCCATGCCGAACTCTACACCGAGGCTCTGGAAGCAGACAGCGACGTATTTTCCGAAGCTGAATTCTACATCTGTTCCGTATGCGGCCACACTCAGGACGGCCCGGCGACCGACAAGTGTCCTATCTGCGGCGCTGCAGCCAAGGCATACGTAAAAGTAGATTAATACTTTTCCCACATCTGCCGATCTTTGAGCCCGCGACGAAAGTCGCGGGCTCAAGCATTTCAGGCACCATCGCCAGCGGCATTACACCATATAATAACGCCTGCTACGCAACAGAACCTTCCACTGCAAATAAATCCATAAAAAACAGACCCCAAAAGGACCAGCTCCCAACGGTTGCGCATCATGACCGACTGAGTTATCTTCGCCTGTTCAAAACAGACTGCAAAGGGGATTTCAATGGGATTCTTTTCTAAAGTAAAAAAATTATGGTCCAGCCCGGAACAAAGAGCCGAACAGGCAATCAAAGAATATCTGGGAGATGAATATACAGAAAAAGAAACACCTACTCCGGATGCGACAGCCGAAGTCGCTCCGGAACCGGCTCCTCAACCGGTTTCCGAGCCGGAAGCGGTAGTAACAGAAAAACCGGAAACCGCTCCGGCACAACCGGATACTCCTGTAGCAGAACCTGAACCTGTGGCGGAAATGAAATCCGTTGCAGAAGCAGAATCCGAACAGACGGCTGAGCAGCCGGAAGAACCTGTTTCTATTGTGGAAGAGGAAGCAGAGACTGTTTCTGAACAGAAAATTTCAGTCAAGGAAGCGGAACAGCCTGCAGAAGCAGACATGGAGCCGGAAATACAAGCTGTTTCTGAATCACCCGAGACTCACGAAGAAATAAAAACCGAGGAAAAGGAAAGCGAGCCTTCCATTCCCGCTCCCCGACCGGCCGCATCCGCTGGGACCACAATTCTCGAACCGGTAATGCCCGGTGCAGCGGAAACGGAACAGGATGCGGAAAAACCCCAATGGCAGCGCGACCTCACCAAATCCCTGCAGCAGGCCGAGCCCAGACTCTCTGTCTGGCTGAACCTCATCCTTGAAGGAATAGACGAAGCCTGCGATGACCTCTGGGACCGTCTGGAATTCCTGCTTATAGCCCTTGAAGCACCCAAAGCGGAAGCAACGGACTTCATCAGCCGGTTCAAAGACTGGCTTGAGGAAATGGATTACGAATACGTTGAAGAATTCCGCTCCGAACTTCAGTACAGACTGGCTCTGGCCCTTGAACTCGAAGATGAGGAAGACGAACGCAGCCGGTTGTTCATCAAACTTTCCGAAGGGCTGAACAAGACCCGCGAGCAGATCACCAAGCGCATTGATTCCATGCTTTCCAGCCATACGGCATTCGATGACGATTTCTGGGAGGAATTCGAGGAAATCCTGATCATGGCCGATGTGGGTTATGAAGCCACGGTGGAACTGGTGGAACGCATGAAGGATCGGGTCCGCAAGGCGGGCGAGACCAATCCGGAAAACTTCAAGGACCTGCTGCGCGAAGAACTGGATGAAATTTTCAAGGTGCCTAAACGCATCAAAGCATACAACCCGCCGGAAGTGGTCATGATGATCGGCGTAAACGGCGTGGGCAAGACCACCACCATTGCCAAGCTGGCCCACCGCGCCCAGATGCAGGGCCGCAAGGTTCTCATCGTTGCCGGAGACACCTTCCGGGCCGCGGCCATCGGGCAGCTTGAGGTCTGGGCGCGTCGGGTAGGGGCCGGATTCTACGCCAAGGAAGAGGGTTCCGATCCTGCTGCAGTCGCCTACGAGGCCATCGATTACGCAGTCAAGAACGGCTACGACCTCATGCTTCTGGATACGGCCGGACGCCTGCACACCAAGACCAACCTCATGGAAGAGCTGCACAAGATTCGCCGCGTCCTCGGCAAAAAGCACGATGAAGCCCCGCACCGCAGCGTTCTGGTCATTGATGCGACAACAGGGCAGAATGCCCTTTCCCAGACCAAGCTGTTCAACGAGGCCATCGGCGTGGACGAACTGATCCTTACCAAGCTCGACGGCACGGCCAAGGGCGGAGTAATGATCGCTGTGACCATGCAGAACAAACTGCCCATAACCTATGTTGGACTCGGGGAAAAAATGGAAGACTTGAGGCCCTTCAACGGAGAGGACTTCGCCAAGGCCCTGCTGCTCTCATAGCCCCAAAGCAATATAAATCTGCCGCTATCCAGCCGGGATAGCCTGGTGCCTATAAAAAAGCACCGCAGTCTCCCATACGGAAACTGCGGTGCTTTTTTATATGATTTTCATACTGAACTACCAGTCCGGCTCACTAACCGCCTCAAAACCGGTAAATGCTATCCGGAAATGGTGCAGATACATACGCCCTGTCTCGTTGCCTATGCCGTAAAGAGGGTCTCCGACTATTGGGAACCCGGCATGGGCGAGATGGGCACGTATCTGATGCCGGGCGCCTTTTGCTATGTTTACCCGCACAAGCGATGTTCCGTCATCGAATTTTCGCAGGGGTTCGACAACGGTCCAGCGCAGAGGGCCGTCCGGTTCATCAAGAACACCGGTCTGCTTGCGATCGGCTGTATCAAGGCGGTTCTTCACGGTAAAAGGATCATGAGGCTGGCCGTGCACACGGGCCAGATATTCCTTTTCCACCTTTCCGGCATCCTCATATTCATGAAATTCCTGCAATCTACCAGTGCCGAAGGCCACGAGCAGAAGCCCGGAAGTAAGCAGGTCCAACCTGTTGGCGAGTAAAGCATCCTCTTCTGGGAATATCTCCGGCAGGAATTCTTCAACACTTACTCCGGTACTCCCGGCAATACCGGCCGAATGCAGGCCGTGCGGCTTGTCGAGAGCGGCGAATCCTTCACCCCGTTCTACTACCTGTATGGCTGATGCCGTCTTTCCGACACATTCGGAATTTTCCAGCCGGGACAGGACCACCTCAGCCCCTGCATAAATTTTGAACCCCGGCTTGCGCTTCTTCCCGTCAACAAGGACGGAGCCGTTCTCTATCAACCGTCTGCGCAGCCGCAACCCGCTCCTCGGAAGCAGTTCTTCCAGAACCCTGTCGAACCGCATTCCCGCGTGCCCGGCACCCGCTATCATGGACTTGATTTCACTCAATTAAAATACCCGCTGTAATTACCTTCAAAATTATATACTGCCCACACCGGTCTTTACGCTGCCGATAAAACAGCTTAAACATTCCGATAACAGTTTTGGACAATTGAACACCGGCTGCGTACGCTCCTGCGGCATGCCTTCCGGCAAACCGATCCGATCAATTCAGACACAAGGACCCCTGCATGAACATCAAGGGCTGCATATTTATACTCACTGCCGCAGTGATGTGGGGACTCATCGGTCCCGTTTCCAAATTTCCCATAGAACAGGGAGTCTCCCCGCTGGAAAACGCATTCTGGCGCGCCATTTTCGCATGGATACTTTTTGCTGTCCATGCCTGCCGCATCCGCCGTGTTTCCATTGCCGCCAAGGATCTTCCCAGAATTATCGGCTTCGGATTCATCGGTGTAACCGTGTTCTACGGTTCCTATCAACTGGCTGTTCAGGATGTCGGGGCAGCACTGGCCTCGGTGCTGCTGTACACGGCCCCGGCCTGGGTAGCTTTCATGTCCTGGCTGCTGCTCGGTGAAAAAATGGGACCGGTAAAACTGGCCGCGCTGGGCATAACCATCTGCGGAGTTGTCTGCGTATCGCTGGGACCCCAGCTTTTCGGCACAGGAACGGAGATCAGATTCACCTGGTTCGGGATCATCTGCGGACTTGCTTCCGGCTTCACCTACGCTCTTTACTATATCTACGGCAAGACCATTTTCGCCCGCTATACCACGCCGACGGTATTCCTCTACGCCCTGCCCGTAGGAGCCCTGTGCATGACCCCGTTTTTCGAATTCACGCACAAGACCGCGACATCATGGCTCAGCCTTGTCGCACTGGCCATCATCTGCACCTACGGAGCCTACTCGGTCTACTACGCCGGACTTAAATACCTTGAAGCAACAACCGCATCGGTTATAGCCACGGTTGAGCCGGTAGTGGCCGCCATTCTTGCATGGCTGTGGTGGAACGAAAGCTTTGACTGGACCGGATATCTGGGCAGTGCCATGATCATCCTCGCCGTACTGATGATCGTCATGGAGAAGAAGGTGTACGCATTCTTTTCAAAACCGCAGCCGCAATCGGTATAGACAGACATGCTCAAACAGGTAAAAGCTTCAGCCGGATCAGGAAAGACATACGAACTGACCGCAAGATTCCTGTCGCTGCTTGCGGGCGCGCAGGAGGAGGATTCCATCCCGGTCTGCAAATCCGGCAGGGAGCTGGGATACTGCTGGCCTGAAATCATGGCCGTGACCTTCACCAACAAGGCGGCAGCGGAAATGAAAGAGCGCGTTGTCCGCTCACTCAAAAACCGGGCCCTGAACATTCCGGGAGACGGACTCGGAGGAGACTGGGCTCCCGGCACAGCCAAGAAACACCTCACGCCTATCCTGCAGCGCTACAACAGGCTGAACATCAGGACCATTGACAGCCTGCTCAACCTGCTGGTGCGCATTTTCGCACTGGAACTGGGCCTGAGTCCAGAGTTTGAACTGCTGTTCGACCCCTACGCCCTGTTCGAACCCAACTTCAATAAATTTCTTTCCCAGTGCGACGAAGGCGATGAACAGAGCAGGAAGCTGATGGATGAGGCTGTAGAAAGTCTGCTCCTCAATGAAGACAAAAAGGGTTTCTGGCTGGCTGAACAGATGCGCCAGCGGCTTGAATCAATTCTCGCGTACCTGATCGACAATCCGGCGGAAAGAGTGACCGACCAGCAGGAAATAGCCGGGCTGCTGCAGTTGCAGTTCGATGAATTCATGCACGCCGTTTCCGCGACCCGCAAAATGATTGAGAAGGACAATCTGGCCGCATCCGCCCATCTGCAGAAATACCTTGCCCACTCCGCCGGCCTGGAACTCATGGGAGAGCCCAAGGACTCCGCCATGCTGCACAAGGAGAGCTTCCGGGACTGTGTAAACAAAAAGTCAAAGGACGCTATCGGGCCTTATCACGAAAAGATCTATGCCGATCTCAAGGCTGCCCACGAAACCTATCGCGACCGGACGATAATCCTGCGGGGCGCATACGCCCTTGCTCCTTTCCTGCGCATAGCGGAGGTAATCCGGGCGGATATAATCGAATACCAGTCCCGTAAAGGCATGCTGCTAAGTTCCGACCTGCCCCGCATCGCAGGCTTTGTGCTGGAAGGCGGAAGCGCACTTCCGGACGCATTCTGCCGGATGGGTTCCCGGCTGCACCACCTGCTCATTGACGAATTTCAGGACACCAGCACAGCGCAGTGGCGGGCCATGCTGCCGCTTGCAGTGGAATGCCTCTCCAAGAACGGCAGCCTTTTCTACGTGGGCGATGTTAAACAGGCTATCTACAGCTGGCGCGGGGGCCGTTCCGAGCTTTTCGATTCCGTGGGCCAGGACCCGGAACTGGCCGGATTGTCCGAATTCAAACAGGGGGACCTCGAATACAACTGGCGAAGCCTCGCTGAAGTTGTCGGGTTCAACAACTTTTTCTTCGACTCACTCGCCGACTACGACCTTGCCGTTGATCTGGCCGAAATCCTCTACCCCAACGCGCCGGAAGACGTTCAACTTGATCTGGCCCGGAAAATTTCCGTATCTTTTGACGGAGCATCGCAACAACTCCCGCAGGGCCGCAACAGAGATGGCGGATATGTCCGACTGCAAAAAATACTCGCTCCCACCACTCCTGAAATCATCGAAGAGACCAAAGACGGTTTCAACCTGCTGCTGAAAGATCTCACCGACCGTCGCGAATACCGGGACATCTGCGTGCTGGTACGCTCCAACACGCACGCGCAGTTGGTCTGCGACTGGCTGGTGGAAAAGAATATTCCGGTGATCACCGAAAACAGCCTGCAACTGGACCGGCACCCGGTAATCCGCCAGATGGTTTCCCTGCTGAAATTTCTGGACTATCCGCAGGATGATCTGGCGCTCCTGGAATTCCTCTGCGGAAAGGAAATCTTCGAACAAATCTCGGATATTTCCCGCGAAGCCCTCTTTGAATGGCTCTGCGAACGGGATAAAGGTCCGCTCTACCGCCGTTTCGCGGAGAGCTTCCCGGAATTCTGGGACCTGCACATTTCTCCGTTCCTGCGCAAATCCGGCCTGATGACACCATACGACCTCGCCAGCGAGATGGTTTCGCGCTTCCGGCTGATTGAAAGAAATTCGCGGGACGAACTGTACATCCGCCGCTTTCTGGAAGTAGTCCATCTGGCCGAGGAAAAACGCGGAACATCACTGGCCGCCTTTCTGGATTTCTGGGAAAATTCCTCTGCCGAAGAAAAGGTTCCCCTGCCGGAATCAGTCAATGCCGTGCGCATCATGACCATACACAAATCCAAGGGTCTGGAATTCCCGGTCATTATCGTCCCCTTCCATAACTGGTCCATTTCAAGCCCGGACACCTCATTCGCGGATATGGAGATTGACGGAAAGCTGCTGCTCACCACCATGAACAGCTCGCTCGGCGACATCTATTATGAAAACCGCACCCGCATGTTCATAGAGCAGCTTAACCTGCTTTATGTGGCCTGGACCCGCGCGGGTGAGGAACTATACGGATTCCTGCCCGCCGAAAAGACAAAGGGGCTGTCACCGGCTCTGGCTTCCATCGAACTGATTCTTGCGGACCGGTTCACTGAAGAAGGTCTGTTCGAGCAGGGAACGCAGCCGGTTGATCAAAAAGCTGCAAGCACAGAATCCGTAGAAGATCACGAGGGAGCGGAACTGCCGCAACAGGACGCCGGGGCTACGGGCACCAATTTGCAGACCGAACTCATGAGCTGGCTGCCGAGACTGCGGGTCTATCGGCACAATCTTGAAGACTACTCCTACGATGCAAGGATGCGCGGGGAACTGGCCCATTGCGCCATGGAAAACCTGATCCTGACCGGAGATGATGAAGCTGACTGCCGTAAGAGCGCCGAAGCTGCTTTCGCCAAATTCCCGGCTGTGACCGAAGAGCACGACACTCTGGTCCCGGAAGTCACGGCCATGGGAGTATGGGCCCTCTCGGTCCCGGAAGTACGCAGGGCCGTGGAACTTGGCAGGCCGGAAGTCTCCATCATGGACCGAAAAGGCGAAACCCACCGGGCCGACCTTCTGCTTCTGGAAGAAAAAAGCGGGCTGGTGGTAGAGTACAAGACAGGTCAGCCGACTCACGAAAACGAAAAACAGGTCAAAAGATATCTGTCCCTGCTGCGAGATATGTACGGCGAAGAAAAGGAGTTGAGAGGAGTGCTGGTCTACCTTGACGGGAAATTCATCCGGGAGGTGACATTATGATGAGTAATGGTACTCCCGTCCGCATTATTTCATGGAAGCAGGACTTCATAGAAAGTCTGGCTTCGCTTCTGATCTCGGAATCCGGAGGTGACCTGAGTGCCGTGACGGTCATAGTCCCGCACCATCGTCCGGCCCGATACCTCAAGAAGGCACTGGCGGCATCGGAAAATCTGCCCAAGCCGTGTATTCTTCCGGAAATTTATTCTTTCTCCGATTTCGTTTCCAGACTTATTCCGAGGCTGACGGCCAGTTCTCCCCGCCGGATAGGCCGACTGGATCAGGTCGGACTGCTTTTCAGGATTATTGAAAGACTGCGCACGGAATCCAGCGGACCTCTTTCCGCCATGCCTGCGGAGTTGCAGCAGTTTTTTCCCTGGGGTACCAGACTGGCCTCTCTGCTGGAAGAACTTCTGCGCCAGGACATTAAGCCGCGAAATCTGGAAATGCTTCAGGGCGAAGTCATGGAATGGGCAGCCGCCCTGCTCGCCGAACTGGAAACCATCTATGTCCGCTACGTGGAGGAACTTGAAAGACGGGGCTGGACAACACCGGGACTGGAAGCCCGCAATCTGGTGCGCAACCTTGACGGGCTGGAATCGGTTCTAGGCGGACGGAAGTTATACCTCGCCGGGTTCTACGGTCTGAGCGGCGTGGAAGACATCTTCTTCCGCTACCTATGGGAAGAACTGGGACTCACCATTATCTGGCACGGAGACCCGGCTCTTGCGGAAGGCGAAAACGGCCATTTCGCGGTAAAGGAACACCGCAACTGGCTGCGTGACTGGAAAGCGCAGGCGGTAAGCGAAAGTCCCGCGCACGGGGGCTGCGCACTTCCGGACCTGAAATTTTTCGAAGGATTCGACCGCCATTCACAGCTTGCAGCCATGCGGGAGGAAATCTGCGCCCGTGAGTCCGGTGACTGCGCCGTCATTCTACCGGACACCTCGCTGCTTCTCCCGGTCATGCATCACCTGCCGGAACAGGACGTCAACATAAGCATGGGCTATCCGCTGGAGCGTTCCGCACTCGGCAACCTTGTGGAAGCAGTGCTCACGCTGCAGGAAAACCGCAATGGGAACACCTTCCGCTGGCGGGACATCCTGGGCCTGATCCGGCATCCGTACCTTAAAATGCTGGAAGTGGACGGCGACCAGCCCTTGCGGACCATCTTTCACCAGTGGGAAACTGTTCTGCGAAACGGTGCGCCATACACAGATCCTGATGATTTCAGCCCGGTCTACAGTGCTGCAGACGGCTCTCTCATAGCCCAACCCGAAATAACCGAGGAACTCCGTGCCGAGGTCGTGCGGGTCTGCATTGACGGATTCAGGGATATCGAAACCCTTTCCGAACTGGCCGATGCCCTGCAGGCCATGGCCGAAATGCTGCGCAACAGGGGCGGCACGCTCTGGAACCGATACCTGCTGGACTCCGAATGCCTGTTCAGGCTCATGAACGAGGTAATACCCGAACTGCGGGAGAGTTCTCTGGGCAATGAAATTTTCGGCAGATCGCTTTGCTTTTCCATTTTCCGCCAGTTGCTCTCAGCCCAAAGGGTATCCTTTGAACCGGACCCGATATCCGGTCTTCAGGTGCTGGGGATGCTTGAAAGCCGTTTGCTGACATTCAGACGCACCTTCATTCTTGATACGGTGGAAGAAAAACTGCCCGGCACGGACCCGTACGATCCGCTGCTGCCGGACCCGTTGCGTCATCTGCTCGGCCTGCCGGATTCGCGGGAAAGGGAATCCGTGGCCACATACAACTTCTACCGCCTGATCATGGGCAGCGAAGAAACATGTATCTTTTACCAGAGCGGAGTGCAGCCGGGACTTCTGGATTCCAGAAGCATCCGCTCAAGATTCGTGGAGCAACTGCTCTGGGAGATAGAACAACGACAGGGGAAAATAATAACACCCTCGGACAATTTTCCACTTAAGGCGGTCAGTTTTCCGGTGGGAGCAATCGTGAATACGCCTGCCTCCATCCCCAAGGAACCGGTGGCAGGAAAACTGCGCTCCATGCTGAAAAACAAGGGGCTTTCCCCTTCCGCACTTGATTGTTACGTGGGCTGTCCGAAGAATTTCTTCTTCCGCTACCTTTCCGGTGTGCGGGAATGTGCAACAGTAGATCAGGAAGGCGACCGTGCAGGATTCGGTGATTTGATCCACTCAGTGCTCAAGGATTTTCTGCTGCCGCACATGGGGCAGGAAATCTGCGGCAAAGACCTTGACGGAGGAAGGCTTGAGGAGCTTTTTCTGAGCAGGCTGGAAAGGGATTCCCTCTATATCGACCTTCCATATGACATAAGGAAATCTCTTGCAGGAGCAGGCTGCAACAGACTCTCCCTGTTCCTTGATAATATCGGGCAGACCGAAGTCCTTGAACTGGAATCCGATTCGCGGACGGAAATCGAAATTGAAGGGCTCAAGATAGGCATCAAGGGCCGCATTGACCGTGTGGACCTGCGCGGCGGGGAACGCCATGTGCTGGACTACAAGACCGGCGGGCTGCACCTGCCTAAAAAATCTTTCTGGTCCGATGAATCCGTATGGGGACCGGTTTTCGATTCCCCGGAAGAAATAAGCCGAGACGGCTCATCCTTTCTGGAAACCGTGAAACGCGAAGCGGACAGCCTGCAACTCCCGTTATACCTGCTGATGGATCACAGTACATCCGGTAAACTGCCGCGACAGGCAGCACTGGTGGAACTGGTAAAGGAAGGACGGGAAAAAGAACTTTTCGATGCCGACATGGAAGCCGAGGAACGGCAAAAAATAATCGAAAACAAAATCCCGGCACTGACCGGGGCGATCATAGGGAACATGCTTCACGAAAAGGAATTCCGCCCTATCCGGTCAGGACAGTGCCAGTGGTGCCCGTACCGGGAAGCATGCGGATCATGATAAAATCCGTGCAGACACGGTTTGACTTTAATCCGGCCCTAATGAATAGTGCCGGCTTACAATATTACAAAAGGGAACAATAAGATATGAAGACATTTGACATCATGATATGCGGTGCGGGGATAGTATCCCTTACCGTTGCCAGGGAACTCCTCTCCAGAGGACACAAAAACATTCTCATCATCGACAAGGAAGATGAAGTTGCTAAACACGCTTCCGGTCGTAACAGCGGCGTTCTGCATGCGGGCATTTACTATGCACCTGGCAGCCTGCGCGCTGTTTCATGTCTTTCCGGCAACTTCAGAATGAAAGAATACTGCAGAGAAAAAAATCTGCCTCTGCTGGAAACCGGAAAGGTGATCGTCGCACGTAACGAATCCGAACTTACCACCCTTCACGAACTGCACAGTCGGGCAACAGCAAACGGAGCCAAGGTCGACATCATTGATGAGCAACAACTCGCAAAGATCGAACCCAATGCAAAAACAACAAATGAAGCTTTATTTTCACATTACACTGCTGTTGTAGACCCTAAAGCGGTAATGAAATCACTGTATCATGATCTCGAAACAAGCGGAAAAGTCACTTTTATGCTTGGTACAAAGTTCATTACTGCAAAACCCAACAATGTTATCGTCACTGACAAGGGAGAAATTAGCTGTGGGCTTTTCATCAACGCCGCAGGCTCCTACAGCGACCAGGTGGCCCGTCCATTCGGGTTTGGAGAAGGCTACCAACTCATCCCATTCAAAGGCATCTACAAGAAGCTGAAAAAGGATAAAGCCCACACCATACGGGGCAGCATCTACCCTGTTCCGAATATCAAAAACCCATTTCTGGGCATCCATTTCACTCGCGGGGCATCGGGCGATGTGTATCTCGGACCTACCGCCATTCCGGCATTCGGACGCGAGAATTACGGCATTCTTTCCGGCATGGACAAGGAAGCGTTCGACATCATGCTGCGCGACGCGATCCTCTTTTTCCGCAACCCCAAATTCCGGACTCTGGCCTTTGAGGAACCGCGCAAATACTTCTTCAAATGCTTTTTCAACGATGCACGGGAACTGGTCAAAGAACTGAATCCCGAAGACATAGTCAACTCGCCCAAGGTCGGAATACGCCCGCAGCTGGTGGACCTGAAGCGCAACGAACTGGTCATGGATTTTCTGGTGGAAAGTGACAGCAAAAGCGTCCACGTGCTGAACGCCATATCACCGGCATTCACCAGTTCCATGTACTTTGCTGAAATGATTGTGGAGAAATACATACAGTAAAGAATGTATACCTAGTTGCATTGAAAAATCATCACGCAACATTGTCGCCACAGAGCTGTAACATTAAAAAAGACTTGACTTAAACTCCCATACAGGAAAAAACTTTCCTCGGACACAAAATCCGCTCTAAAGAAACAAAACCGGTGTTTGCATCAAAGGAGATCATCACCGTGCCATTGTTGGACTTTAGCATTGCTACGGGGAGGAGCGGTTTTAAAATATACAGCACAGGAGAACTTAAGTATGAATCTTCCTCAGCTCAAAATTGGCGACCTTGTTGCCAAAGTGCCCGTAATTCAGGGAGGCATGGGAGTCGGAATATCTCTTTCCGGTCTTGCTTCCGCTGTGGCCAAAGAGGGCGGCATAGGTGTTATTGCTGCAGCCATGATCGGACTTACCAGCAAAAACAGCTATAAAGACCAGGCCAAGGCGCACATAGAAACTCTTGCCGAAGAAATAAGAAAAGCCAAGGAAATGACTTCCGGCATTCTCGGAGTGAACATCATGGTTGCTCTCTCCAACTTTGCCGACATGGTAAGCACCTCCGTCAAGGAAGGAGCCGATGTCATTTTCTCCGGAGCAGGACTGCCCCTGGACCTGCCCAAATACCTTACCGAAGGTGCAAAGACCAAGCTGGTCCCCATTGTCTCCTCCGGCAGGGCGGCAACAATTATCTGCAAAAAATGGATTTCGAAATTCGATTACATACCCGATGCTTTTGTCGTTGAAGGCCCCATGGCCGGCGGACATCTCGGTTTCAAACGCGAACAGATCGACGACCCGCTTTTCGCGCTTGAAAAAATTCTTCCCGAAGTCATCAAGGCTGTAAAGCCCTTTGAAGAACAGACCGGGAAGACCATACCTGTAATCGCCGCCGGCGGTGTGTACACAGGTGAAGATATCTGCAAATACCTCCACATGGGGGCTGCAGGCGTACAGATGGGAACAAGATTCGTGGCCACGCACGAGTGTGATGCGGATGAAAAATTCAAGCAGGCTTATGTAACATCCACCAAGGAAGACATGGCCATTATCCAGAGCCCGGTGGGACTGCCCGGACGCGCGGTGAACAACGACTTCCTCAAAGCTGTAAGCAGCGGCCAGAAGTCCCCGTTCAAATGCCCGTTCCATTGCATCAAGAGCTGCAAAGTGGAGCAGAGCCCCTACTGCATTGCCTCGGCGCTCATCAACGCCCAGCGCGGTAAGCTCAAAAACGGATTCGCTTTTGCCGGTTCCAATGCCTGGAAGACAGAAAAAATCATCACCGTAAAACAGCTCTTCACCGACCTCAAAGCTGAATTCGACAAGGCCTGTGCACGGTAATCAGGATTTAATATCGTAAAAGCAAAAAGGCGTTCCAGTGCGGAACGCCTTTTTTATTCCCTTCAGCAGTCCGGGAACTATTTGTCGCTATTTTCCTCTGCCCCTTCAGCCGGGACAACTTCTTCCTTGGGCACCTTTTGGGGTGCAGCTTTTTTCGGAGCGGCTTTTTTGGGTGCGGGTTTCTTGCGCTTGGCGGTCATGATGGATTCAAGCTTTTCCGCGGCCCCCTGAGTATCTGAAGACTCACCGAGATAATGCATCTCGCCCTGAGGAGAAATCCAGTGCCAGCCCTCCGGCTTTTTAAGCACCCTTGCACCCTTGGAATCCAGATATTCCTTATAGGAGTTTTTTTCGAGGCTCTCCTCTATCTGCAGATTAAGTTTTCTGTTTTCCGCAATTATCTGGGTATGTCTGAAAATTTCAAAAGCGCTGTGCACCAGATCGAATGCAGGATCTTCTATTTCACACTTCTTGGCGGAAAGATCCTTCTCCAGCTGAGCCAGATCCTTTTTCAAGGTGCGGAGTTCAAAAAGAGCATCTTTTCTGGCCTCTTCGCTTTTGGCGTCAATGGCATTTGTAACTGCGGCCGCGGTCTGCTTTTTCATGAAACTTCCTCCGGTGTTGCTTGGTTAATGGATGTACTTTCCGTATCAGAGCTTTAAAAAACTGTCCTCGTCATCTTCCTTAGGCGAGTCCGGCGACTGATTGCCGGACAACGGGTGAGCCCGGTCATATACGTTCATTATCTGCTGCAGGTTCAGATGAGTATACCTTTGTGTTGTGCTCAAATGCTCGTGTCCGAGCAGTTCCTGAACCGCCCGCATATCCGCACCGGACTGCAGCATATGGGAAGCAAAGCTGTGCCGAAGCATATGCGGATGCACTCCGCCGAAAACTCCGGCCTGCTCGGCCATGCGGGCCAGTATGCGGTTGACCTGCCTGCGATTGATGCGCCCTCCCCGGTTCCCCAGAAACAAAGCCTGTTCGCCGAGGGACGGCCCCAGTTCGGACCTGACCGCCAGATATGAATCAATGGCCTTGCGGGCTGTATCGCTCAGGGGGGAAAGACGTTCCTTGCTCCCTTTCCCGAAAACCCGCACAACTCCGCTTGAAGTATCCGCATCAAACATATTCAGCGCAATCGCCTCGCTGACCCTGAGCCCGGACCCGTACAAAAGTTCGACAAGTGCAAGATCTCTCTTTTCTTCCGGCCCGTCACCAACCTGCGAATCCATAATGCTGACCGCCTGATCTACATTAAGCGCACGCGGCTGTCTGATCTCCTGCTTGGGGTTGCGGATTCCGACCATGGGGTCCGCCGGTATAAAGCGGTGCCTGGTCATATACTTGAAAAAAGACCGGAGCGAGGAAAGTTTTCGGGACAAGGTTGATTTTGCCAGACGCTGGCCGTGCAGGCGGGAAAGCCAGGCCCGAATAAGATCCGGCTTGATGTCTTCCGGGCGCCCTAGCGTTTTTCTGCGTTCCTGCAGAAATTCCTCAAACTGTGCCAGATCCTTTTCATATGAGCGCAGAGTGGCTGCGGATGACCTTTTTTCAGCATCCATATATGTCATGAAGACATTCACCGGCTCAGGAAGCGGATCAGTTTTTGCGGCGGTCGAGGACATAACTGCTTTTCGGATTTTCCTTTGCTTTTTTCTTCAGGCCCATGGCTATGGCGGACGCTTCTCCATAATGTTTCAGCGCCCCGTTTATATTGAAAACCACGGCTATGGATATGGCCATGAGCGGAAACGTCTGGATATTACCCTGTCTGTCTGTGGAGACAATGGACTTACGCTTGCGATCTTCCATGTCATAAAAATTAGGCACAATGCCGTCAAATGAAAATATGATTCTCTGGCAAACCTCTTCGATAATGTCCGGCGAGGTTATCACAACAAAATCATCACCGCCGACATGGCCCACAAAGGTATGCTCCCCGGCAAAGCTCTTGACCGTGTTTACGATTATGCGGGCGCTCATCATGAGCACCTCGTCGCCACGGGAAAAACCGTATTTGTCGTTAAAGGACTTGAAATAATCCAGATCGCAGTACGCCAGGGCGAAATCCTGCTTGCGGTCGATAAGGGTCTGTATGCGCTGGATTATGGAAGTGTTGCCGGGCAGTTTGGAAAGGGGGTTGGCGTCCAGAGCACGCATGGCACGGCAGAGGGTCAGATTCACCCTCTCTCTGATGACAGGGGCATAAAAAGGACGCAGCAGAAAATCATCCACCTCGACCTCATCCCAGTTCCAGGGAGTTTCAATGTCAGCATCGTCAAGGCAGACGATTACCGGCAACTGCCGATAAACGTTCTCGCTCTTGACCAGACGGGCAAGCTCGACAGCAGGAACGTCCTCCAGACGGTTGTCGACAATAAGGAGGTCCGGTGGATCGTTGAATAGCTGCTCGACCGCGCCCTTGGCCTGAGAATAACATGTAAACTCAAGCACTTCTGCAGGCCATATTTTGAGGATGATATCTTTGAGTTTCTCGTCCGGAGAAACAAGGATGGCCCGTTGTCCGGGTAATCCCAACAGGCCGTGATTCTTATTATTGTCCATGGGCTACGCTTATCACCACTCAATAACAACGTCAAAGCCCGCAACGGACTCCGAGCGTGGCCGGGACAAACTGTTTCAAAAAAATAATTGGTATGAACCGACTAGAAAGAAAATCCGGAAATTTCAACAAACTGATCGGAAAGCTCATCCATTACCGGTTCCAGATCTTTCATCTTGAGCTTGAGAATCTTCATTGCAGCAGGCTTGAAATAGGAGATCTGATCGTCTCCGCCGTTTCCGTATTCAAAGAGGCGAACCATGAAATCGGCCACATGAACAACGGCGGCAGTCTGCTGATAAAACTGTGCACGGTCCGGATGATGATGGTAGGTCATTGCCTCACGCACGTTCGGGGGCAGATTCCAATGACGGGCCAGCCATGAGTTGATCCGGTCATGCCCGAACCCGAGAATAAGGCGCTCCGCCTCATAATAGGTCAGGTCCTTTTCCTTCACGGTCATTCCCACGGCGGCATTCAGTTCCGGCAACTGCACTGCGGTAACGACCTTGCCGAGATCATGCAGAAGTCCGGCCACCGTAAATTCTTCCGGGTCTTCAAAACCGGCAGCCTTGGCAATGGCACCGCTAGCTATTGCGCATCCCAGACTGTGCTCCCAAAGACCGGACATGGCCTGCTGGATCATATCGAACACGGACGTAGAGATGATTATACCCCGGATGACATTCAGCCCGAGCAGAACGAGAGCATGCTGAATTGTGGTAATCCGGCCCGGAAAACCGTAAATCGGCGAATTGACCATTTTCAGGACCTTTGCGGAAAGAACCTGATCCTGTGCGATGACTTTGGCGACCTGCTCCGTAGAGGAGTTCGGGTCGTCCACAAGCTTGCTTACTTCATCAAGAACGGAAGGAAGGGTCGGAAGGTCGGAAGTGGACAGAATCTGTCCTTTGACGCTTGTTTTAAGATCCTCACCCATACCTATGCCTCTCCTCCGTTTTCAGCGGCTTCGGCTTCTGCGGCCTCGGCTGCGGCCTGTTCCTGGGCCAGCCTTTCGGCTTCCTCTTCAGCTTTCTGGGCAGCGGCCTTGAGGTTGAAATATTCCCGGAAAAAACCTTTTACCCGAAACATCCATTTGTCCCGCGAGTAGCGGCGGAAAAGATAGTCCAGCCGCTCGGACTTCTGTGCCCACGAGGAGTTTCCGGCATCCCCCATATCAACGGGATTGCCCTGGACCACAATCCGCTCCACGTTCATTGATTGCAGCTTGTTTATAATCCCTTCGGTGAGTTCAAGCCCTTCCGCCAGAACGACCATGCCGTTCTCACGGGTTACAGGCTTGGCAAGTTTCATCCCCGGTGCCGCCAGGTTGACTGGAATTTTCTGCATCAGTTGAACATCTCCTCGTACAAATCAAAAATGCCGCAATAAATCAGCAACGCATGAGATCATAATACATGCCGGGAAAGCGCACAACTATTCCCTTTACTTCCAGACCGACCAGCGTTGCACTCACAAGAGATGCCGCGCAACCTGTTTTCTGCGCTATCTCGTCCGCATGAAGCTTTCCCTCATGTTTCAGGATCGCCGCTATATCTGACTCCGGCGGTACAAGTCCGGAAATATCAACGGTCATTTCAACCGCAGCCGATGAACAATGTACATTATTTTCAGCTACAAGAGGCAGTTCCGCTCTACCGCGCCGGAGTTGGACTTTTGCCGTTGCAGGCTGCGTTGCCGAATGCAGGTCAAGAGCATGCCCGATGTTCAGCAGCACATCGTCCGCCGTTTCCACAAGGGCGGCCCCCTCCTTCAGCAGTCTCAGGCACCCCGCAAAACAGCTGTCTCCGGAAGGTCCGGGCATGGCCATAACCTCGCGCCCCTGCTCACCTGCAAGCCGGGCGGTAATGAGACTTCCGCTTGCTGCATCGGCTTCCACCACCAGAACTCCTGTGGAAAGACCGCTTATTATACGATTTCGGTAAGGGAAATTATTTGAATAAGGTTTTGTTCCCGGTGTGAACTCGGAAAGAAGCAGGCCACCGGCTATCATCTCCTTACGCAGGTTTCCGCTGCCTTTGGGGTAGTCCTCCACGTCCAGACCGGTACCGAGAACTGCTATGGTTGACCCTACTTCCGAGAGAGCAGCTCTATGGGCACAGCTGTCTATACCTCGGGCAAATCCGGAAACAACCGTTATCCCCTTGCGGGAAAGATCCCCGGAAATGCGACTCGCGTATTCCTGCCCCAACCGGCAGCTCTTGCGAGAACCGACTACGCCCACAGCCGGATTGGCAAGCAGTCCCGAGTCTCCCAGATAATAGAGGCAGGCAGGCGGGTCGGCTATTTCCTTCAGCTTTCGAGGAAAAAGAGGATGACTCCAAGGCAGAATTCCCAACCTCAACCTCACAGCTTCCCGGTATTCACTCTCGGCCTTAGGGCGCCACTGTTCAGACGCGGCGTTCTGCGAACAGGCGTCGGAGGCAAGCTTAAGAACAGGCCAGTTCCGGCAGTCTTTCAGCGCTTCGTATGCCCCTGTATAATGATTGAGTATCCGCCCCCAGGCACAAGGGCCCAGTCCGGGAGTATGCCGCAAAGCCAGGCAGGCAAAATACTCTTCCCTCAAAAAGTCGAAAGACACGGCTTCCCGGCTATTTTTCGATTTCACGAAGCCGCTTGCGGCCTATCCCGGCCGGTGCCGATTTCGGATAATCATCGATAAGGGTTTTGAGGTAGAAGACTGCGTTTTCCCTGTCACCGAGCTTGTCATAAGCAAGACCGATCTTGAGCATTGAATCCGGAACCTTCCCGGCCTTGGGATAACGTCTGCTGACTTCCTTGAACTTGAGGATGGACTGAGCAAAGTTCTTTTCCGAGTAATAGGTCTCGCCGATCCAGTAAAGGGCATTGGGTGCCAGAGCCGCTTTGGGATTTTCACCAAGGTACCGGGTAAGGAGCTCTCTGGCCTTCAGAGGCTGATCATTCATGACCAGACGGACGCCTTCCTGATAGAGGGCGTCACCGCTCAGACCAGCCCCCTTTGCGGGTGCGGAAGCTGCTGCGGCCGAAACCTGTCCGGAACCGTTCTGTTCACCGGGAACGTTCATCCACGGTTTTTCCTCACCGCTCTGGGCGCCTCCCATTACAACGTCCTCGGCTGGTGCAGCCGAAACGGCAACAGCCGGTGCCGCGACGTCCTTAACATCCTCTTCGGACTGCATGCTCAGAATCTTCTGCTGATTTTCCTTGAGTTCGGCAAGGGAGCTGTCGATCTCCTGCATGCGCTGCTGCAGTTTTTCCATCTGAGCAGTAGTTTCATTGTGATTGCGTTCTATCTGATCATTCTGCTCGCGCAACCCTTCCTTGAAATTGAGGAAGTTCTCTTCAAGGCTTTTCAAACGCCATTCTTCACTTCCGCCCCAGGCCGGTTTATCCGGTTCGGTATTTTTAGTGCCGAAGCAGCCTACCAAAACAAAAGCCAGCAGAAGGACCGGCAGGATACGTATATATTTCATTTAAATTTACTCCGCAGACTTGGCTACCTTTGGAAAACACAAAAAGCCACAAGACAATCAGTTCGCAAGCAATGGATTTGGCTCAGGTTTCACCGGATTTAACGTAGGCCACTTGTACAGCTTTGGCAAGCATCTCGCAGCTTTTACAGGAAGAACACTGCCTCACTCTTGCTTCCTGGCCGAAATTAAGGCAAAAGTGCACAAAAAAGAAGCTGTTGTTTTGCATAATGTGCTTTTTATGGCTGAATCGTGCTGTATGTGCTCTCACATGCCCTGATTTCCGCCTCTCAGGCTCAGCCTGCACCGTCAACCGCGTGGTGCAGGACTTGCTTTTTTCCGGATAAAACTTACCTGTAAGGCGACACAACATTCAAGGAAGCAGAAAATGAACATTCCCATGGACCCGATCAGACTTGCGGGCCTCTTAACCGTGCAGATGCTGCCCAAATCTGCCGTTGATTTTACGACGCTGGCAGCTATCGGCGCTCCGGTTATCGCGGTGATCCTTGAGATCACGGCCAAGGCCCGGAAAAAAATCTTTTATGACAAACTGGCCCAGCAGGTCGCGGCACTATCCCTGATCCTGTATTTCCTCTTCATCCTGTGCATCGGCGGATCAGCAGTCTACTTCTCCCAGAAACTGCCGTGGATCAAGGACTGGTTCATCAACCCGGCCTCCCCGCTGATGATGCTGTATCTCACCCTTGCGATCGCCGTCATCGGGCTTCTTCCATATAAATATACATGGAAAAAGTTCAAAAAGAACAAGATTCCGCACGTATTGATGGGCATTATCGGACTGCTCGGTGGAGCCGCATCTGTTCATGTCGCAACAGTCATCATGAAACTGTTTTTCACCCTCCAGGCGCAGAGTGCCGCTCCTGCAGTGCAGGATGTTCCGTTCTACAGCCATTTCACAGCCCTTCCCGGCAATGCGGAACTGTGCCTGACCGGCATCTATCTGGTGATGGCGCTTTCCTTTGCGGCAACAGCCTCGGGTTTTTACCTTGTGCTGCGGCGCAACAAGGATGATTTCGGCCGCGACTACTACAAATTTGCACTTCCGGTCATTGCTCGGTGGGCTCTTTTTCCCACGCTTGCCCTTCTGGCCGCAGTTGCCGGAGTTGTCTACTACATGATCAATCCCAACTTTGAAATGATCTATACGGATATTACCGCGGCAACAGCCATGGGCAGCTTCCTGTTCCTCGTGGCCGTCTGCTGCGCCATATGGATTGTTACATGGGTAAGCGAGACCCCCATGCGCCATAAAATCGGGCTGGCTTTCGCACCTTTCCTGATGATCATTGCCCATGGAGCCCTCCTGGGCGGAGCAATGAAACTTTACCTGACTCTGGCACAGTAAGCATCAGGCTGCGGCCGGGCCGCATTTGTACAGGTTACAAAAAATCCCCCTGAACATGTTCAGGGGGATTTTTTGTATCAGTCTGTAAAGTCTGAGCCTGCTCAGGACTGCATTGAAGAGCCCTTTACAGTAGCCATGCTGTATATTTCATGGGGATCAAGAATGAGGACAACGCTTCCGTCGCCCATGATGGTGGCCCCGGAAACACCCTTGAGATCAAACCCGTTAAGGTAGTTTCCAAGCGGCTTGATAACGATTTCCTGCCGTTCAAGAAGCCGGTCCACAACAAGTCCGAGTCTACGCTCGTTGTCATGAATGATTACCACCGGCAGAACTTCACGGTCAGGGTCGCTGACCGGCTGTTCCAGAAGCTCGGCCAGTTCGGCTATTCCGAGGACTTCGCCGCGCAGGGTAACGGCCTTTCTGTTATTGACCTCGGTAAGTCTTTCGGCCTCAATCTTGGTTGTTTCAGACACGGCATCAAGCGGTATTGCGTAGTTGGCACCGTTGATCTGGACCATAAGCGCATCGATGATTGCCAGGGTCAAAGGCAGGGTCAAAGTGAACTTGGATCCCTTGCCGACCTCGGAAGAGATATGCACGCTTCCCTTGAGATCTTTTATGTTGTTACGCACAACGTCCATACCGACACCGCGTCCGGATATGTCCGTAACCTTTTCCGCAGAGGAAAAACCGGGAGCGAAAATAAGCTCTATGGCTTCGCGGTCATCCAGATTGCGAGCCTCTTCCGGTGAAATGATTCCCTTCTTGATTGCGACATTACGCATCTTTTCAGGATCAATCCCGCGTCCGTCATCTTCTACTTCAATGGCGACCGAGTTACCCTTGTGGTAAGCCCGCAGCCAGACATGCCCCTGCGGGGGCTTGCCACAGGCAATGCGTTCTTCTTCGGGCTCAAGGCCGTGGTCCACCGAATTTCGGATCAGGTGGACCAGAGGATCGCCGATTTCTTCGACAACACTCTTATCGAGTTCGGTTTCTTCGCCTTCTGTTATCAATTCGACTCTCTTGCCGCTCTTACGGCTGAGATCACGAACCAAGCGCGGAAAACGGGAAAAAACGGTCTGCACTGCAACCATGCGCACCTTCATGATCGTATCCTGAAGGTCATCCGAAATTCTGGAAAGGGCATAGGTTGTCTCGGTCAACTGCTGAGCGACGACCGGCACTTCAAGCTGTCCTTCCTCAAGACCGCGGGCAAGCATTGTGTATCTTCCGCGGCTTATGATGAGCTCTCCGATGAGGTTCATCAGATGGTCGAGCTTCTGGTGGTCGACCCTGATAGTAGACATCGCCTTGGGCTTGGAAGTCTTCACCGGCTGGGAAGATGCTGCAGAGGCGGCAGGCTTGGCCTTGGCTGGCTTGACCGCAGGAGCAGCTTTGGGCTCTGCCTTAGGAGCAGCCTTGGCCGCAGGTTTCGGCTCTTGCTTTGCCGCTGGTTTCGGGGCCGGTTCGGGCGCGGACTTGGGCTCAGCCTTTGGTTCTGCTTTCGGTGCAGGCTTAGGCTCAGGCTTTGGTTCCGCCTTCGGTTCCGGCTTCGGAGCAGGCTCGGCTGCTGGTTTCGGCTCGGATTCAGGTTTGGGAGCCGGAGCAGGCTTCGGTGCGGATTCTTTTTCCGGACTTTCTCCGGAGATCTCGGCCACGGCGGCATCAATCATCTCCGAAATAATCCCGCATTCCTGACGAAGCAGGTCAAGCATCAACGAAAAATCCATATCCGATGATCTTGCCTGATCTACCAGGCTGGCAGTTCTCTCCGCGTACTCGCGCAGAGAATCAAAACCCATATAACCACCTGAATTCTGGATTGAAACAAGGCTTCTGTACAGCCCGTCAATATAATCTTTCTGATTGGAATCCTCATTCAGGGTTTTCAGGGCCAATTCGATATTATCGATCTGCTGCTGCACAGTTTGCTGAAAAATTGTAACATCTTCCGGGTCCAGGCCGTCTGAGTCCTCTGCAGGGGATTCCACTTCCGGCTCTATTTCCTCGACAGCCTCAACTTCCTGTTCCTGTCCGTCATCCTCAGGCGGGACAACTTCTCCCTTCTCGACAGCTTCCTGCAGCGGATCTATGAGTTGAGAGATATCAAGCGGCTGCACTTCTCCGGAAGCAGGATTGACATGCGCAATCAGGGCCTCAATTCCGTCCACAACCGCAAGCAGGAGATCAATCATGAAATGGGTGGCATCCACTTCACCCTTGCGGACGCGGTTCAGGAGAGTTTCCGCTTCGTGGGTCAGAGAATTGAGTTCGCGGAACCCGATGATTCCGCTATTACCCTTGAGGTTGTGGAAATAGCGAAAGATATCGTTGATGAGATCATCATTTCCATCCGGATCCTGTTCAAGTTCCAGCAATCCGTTGGTCAGATTTTCGATTATTTCATGGGCTTCTTCAAGAAAATCAGCCAAATGCCCTTCACCGACAGTTGTAAGCTTGTACGGATCAGCTTCTTCGTTGACTATGGCCACAAACTGAAACGCCTGCTTCCGGGAGGAATACTCCGGTGAGTTAGAATCCTGCGCCATCTCAACCTCCGACAATTCAATTTCTGATTCTTCCGGCTCTTCAACAGGTTCCGGGTCTTCCACGACTTCCGGCTCTGGCTCCGGTTCAGGTTCCGGTTCAGGTTCAGGGGCTGCGGGAGCCATATCCCCGGCCATTATGGCATCAATTCTATCGATGATGATGGAAGTGTCGACTTCTCCCTCGTTGCCAAGCTCATCAAGGTTGTCAATAAGCTGCCGCAGGAGATCTGTGGAAGCCAGAATGACGTCCATAATTTCCGAAGTAACTGCGATCTCCCCTTTACGGAGTTCATCGAGTATGTTTTCGGCTCTATGTGCCAAACCGTTGATGATGTTCAATCCCAGAAAACCTGATGCGCCCTTGAGAGAATGCATCGGTCTGAAAATTTCATTCAGAAGATCCAGATTCTCGGGATTGTTTTCAAGCTCAAGAAGGTTCGGCTCGATAGTTTCGAGATGCTCTTTGGCTTCGATAATGAAATCCGCAAAAATTTCAGGATCCATGAAATCCTGGCTCATCTAGAGACCCCTGTATTAAAAGTTCGTCTTTATTCTGTTCAAATTCCGCAACTGAATCCGGTCACAGCAGAATTGTTCAACCGTATCAGCCCAGAAGCATTTTGATATTTTTTACCATTTTCTCAGGCTGAGCGGGTTTGACCATGTAAAGATTCGCTCCCAGGCTCAAGCCTGTCTGAATGTCTTTTTCCTGACCTTCAGTGGAGAGTACGATAATAGGAATATCCTTGTAGGCATCCTGTTCCCGCACGGTCCTGATATACGTGAATCCGTCCATTCTGGGCATGTTCACGTCGGAAATAATAAGGTCGACATGATCAAGACTGTACAGCTTTTCCAGCCCGTCCAGCCCGTCTTCTGCAGTGGTAACCTTGAATCCTTCTTTTTTCATGATGAAGGCAACGAGGTTTCTTACAGTCTTTGAATCGTCCACAATCAGAATATGTTTAGGCATTTCCCTCTCCTTCACTCTTTAAAATCTGCTCAACAAGCCTGTCGACGGAAAGAATGTTGACCAGTTTGTCCCCGTTTTTATAAAGACCAAGCAGAAATTCGGACGCCACTCCCACCTCTGATTCCACGCCCCATACAAGGTCTTTTTTATCCACGCGATACATGGTGCGCACCGCGCTTATAGCTAATCCTATTTGAAGTCCCTTATGTTTGCAAACGACTACAAACTTATCACGCACCCCTTTTCCGTCATGCAGCAGATGCCTCAGATCCAGTACGGGTGTAACCCTTCCCCGCAGGTTGATGACTCCCTGCATAAATCTGGGAGCCGCAGGCAGAAGCGTGACCGGAACCTTGCGCACAACTTCCTGAATAAGCATGATGGGCAAACCGTATTCCCTGTCTCCCACAACGAAACTGACCAACTGAATCTCATCATCGTCCTTCAGCTTCTCTTCATAATCAGGATCGAGGGTGTCAGTTGCGTAATCGTCTGTACCCGGCGCAATTCCCAAGCCGGGATAGGTCGAATCGCCCCTCGGATCAACACGCTCCATGCTTCCAAGAGCAGCCTGTCCGCCGATGCCGATGTACTTGTCCATAAAGGCTGCTTCGGCATCGGTATAAGACCCGTTCTGTATTTCCTCGCTCGGAAGGTTCACGCTTTCTACGAAATATTCCTCAGGAGTTTTCATTTCTTAAAATCTCTCTTGCCAGCTGCATATATTCCAGTGCGCCTCTTGTCTTCGGGTCAATATCAAAGATGATCCGTCCACTGGCGCAGGCCTCTCTAAATTTCGTATCCATATGTATTATGGTGCTGAAAACCTTATTTCCGAGTTTTCTCCTGATCAGGTTCAAAATTTTCCTGCATGCTCCCGCCCTGCCGTCATACATGGTCGGCAGAGCCCTGAACCTTACCGGACTCGGTAACACCTTGTTCAAAATCTTTATTGTGTCAAAGAGCAGCCGGATGCCGTAAAGGGCCAAAAAATCAGTCTGAATAGGTATCAGAACAAAATCTGAAGCCACGATGGCATTTACCAGCAGTACCCCTACATGCGGAGGACAGTCTATCAGAATATAATCATAGAACTCTTTCACTTCCTCAAGGGCCGTGGAGAGCACCATTCCCTTATTCTTCCTGTCCTTCAAGTCAACTTCCAGTTCGGAAAGCCGTATGCAGGCCGGAACAAAATCGAACCCGACATGCTCGCGCTTCTGAACTATCGCCGGCCACACCACCTTGTAATCGACATTATCGAAAAAAAGATCATGGGCCGAAACGGTCACCATCTCCGGGAAAAACGACATATACACCGAGGCATTGGCATGGGGGTCCAGGTCTATAACAAGCACTCTTTTGGAAAGCCTGCTCAAAGCCTCTCCCAGTGTCAGAGCCGTGGTTGTCTTGCCCACTCCTCCCTTCTGGTTGGCAATGGCCATTACCCTGGCCCTGCCTGCAGTACCGCCGGACTGCATTTCTCTATCGTTTTCCATATAAGTCCGCAGAATTTAAAATGTTGCCGCAGACCTCTGCTATTCCAGTTTCTGATAGATAATAGCTCCGGGATGATGCACCGGTTTGAAGGCTCTGGTAATGTTGTGCAGAGACTCCGAATGCCCGATGATCAGAAATCCGCCCGGCACCAGATTATCGTAAAAGGCGTTAATGACCTTTTTCTTCATGGCCTCGTCAAAATATATTATGACGTTACGACAGAAAACAATCTCCGAACGTTCCACACGTTTGACCTGCATTCTGTCGCTGAGGTTGATCGGCCCGAAGCTGACCAGCTGCTTTATGGCCGGTTTTACCTTGTACTGCTTACCGTCCTGGTCAAAAAACTTGCTCACGGCTTCCTTCGGAGTGGTCCTCAGGGCGTATTCGCTGTAGACAGCACGTCTGGCCGACTTGAGAACCCTTTCGGACAGATCGTTGGCAGTGATCTTTATATCCCAGGAAGACAGTTCCGCTCCGAGCACATCATGAAGGATCATGGCCAGAGTGTATGGTTCCTCACCAGTAGAACATCCGGCAGACCAGATGCGCAGCCTCTTTTTATGTTTCTTTCGCAACTCGCCCAGAACATCGGGAAGAACCTTGGTCTGAAAGACCTTGAGCTGCGGCGGATTGCGATAAAAGCTTGTCTCGTTCGTGGTGATGACCTCGAACAGCTTGTTAAGCTCCGCTTTCTTGCCGGGGTCGTACTGCAGATAATAGTAATATTCCCCGAAACTCTTGAGGTTAAGTTCCTTCAGGCGGTTGGACAGCCGGTTTTCAAGAAGGTATTTGCGGTTCCCTGCGATGAAAATACCGGCCTGGTCATAGATAAAATCCCTGAGCTGGGTAAATTCCAGCTCGGAAATTTTCAACTCTTTGCGCAGTGATATGGTCTTTGAAAACAAAGAAGACATCTAGTCTCCAGCTCCTTGCTCTTCCTGGATTCTTGAAATGGCCTCTTCGGCAGCCTGAAGTATTTCCGGGTCGGCATCGGCATTGGAAGCTTCAAGCAGGGCCTGAAACGCCATGGTTCCACCGATTGCTCCCAGAACTTCAATAACCTTGATGGCCACAAGTTTGTGCGGAGAATCCAGCATTGTTATTAATTGCGGCAGCGCACTTTCTTCACGATGCTCACCCAGGGCTTCCGCCGCGCGGATCTGGACCCAGTCATCGTCATCCTGAAGAGCCTGAATCAAATAGGGTATCACTTCCTTCTTGTAGCAGTTGCCAAGAAGCTCTACCACGGTCAACCGGACATCACGGTTTTCATCATGCAGACGGGAAAAGACAAGGGACATGCTGTCACCGTCGGAACCGCAGTCATGCAGCGCCTCCAGGGCAATTTTCCTGATATCCGGCACTTCGTCCTCAAGAGCTCTCCGGATATATTCAAGATTGCCTCTGGCATCAATTTTACCCATCGCAAAAACAGCCATCAAGCGGTCAATGGGATCATCACTGTTGAACAGTTCCATAAACCGGCTGTTCACCTCGTCACCGCCGATGGCAACGCAGGCGTCGAGAGCAGCCTCCTTGACATCGTCATAAGGATGGCTGAGCAGAGCAAAAATGGAGTCAACCGCGTTTTCATCACGCAGTTTGCCTCCGAGAAAATGGATGGCCGACTTGAGCATGGAACCGTCCTGCTCGTTTTCCAGCACATCCTCGAAAAAGACACGGGCCTCATCTCCCGCAGTAATCAGAAGGGCTTCAAGAATCGCGCGCTTGATGTCCCGATCACTGTCGGCAAATGCCCCCATCAGTGCCCCTGAAACTGCGTCATCTTCAAGGCGGGCCAGAAGTTGGACAGCAAGGGCGGCCTTGTTGGAGTTGTCGCTGCCGAGCGCATCGACCATGGCATTGTTGAAAGTCAGGTTGGACATATCGTCGACAATACGGGCAAGCCTGTCACGATCACGGTCGGGGTCAAGCTTGCAGGCAATATTGAAAACTTCCTCGGTGGCCTTTTCACCCCCGACGAAGCTCAATCCGCTGATCGCCGCGTCCTGTACATCCGTATCCTCGTCCTTGAGAGCTATGAGCATGTACTCCCGCAGCTTTTCGCGTTCCACTGCGGAGAGCAGCTTGAGAGACTTGCCGCCGAGGATGCCGACAATGGCCTTTACAATCTTGTTACGCAGGGCTGTGGGGGCCTTGTCCAGATGCCTCAGCAGCATGGTCACGGCCTTGATGTTGCCCATCTCCCCCAGGGCATCGACAATCATGGAAGCCACAAGGTCGGAGCTGGTATTCAGAGCCTTGACCAGCGCATCGACCGAACTGGAATGTTTGATTTTGGCCAGAGCTTCGATAACCGCATACTGAACCCACTCGTCATCCTGCATGGCCTTGTTCAGGCAACGGGCCGCAGCGGGGTTGGCAAGATCTCCGAGACTTACTGCCGCCTGATAGCGCACGTTGACCTCGGGGTCCTTGAGCAGCGCATCACACAGCGGGTCTACCGCCATGAAACTGTCGGTAGATCCCAGAATGTCGGTAGCAAAAATTCTTATATCCGGATCTTCATCGTGCACCAGTGCCACCAGCGAAGGAAAGTCCTGATCGCCGATTTCCCGGAGGATATCCATGGACAGGTTGCGCACCGGAGCATCATCGGAGCGCAGGAGCGGAACCACAGCCCGGACGACATTCTTTCCCCCGATGCTGCGCAAAGCGTGGTCGGCAGCTTCCTGCAGCCCGAGATGGTTGGATTTCAGGAGATCCGCAAGCATGGGCACAGCTTCTGTGCAGCCGTGATCCCCCGCCTGAAAAGCTGCCTCACGGATAATTTCATTGTCATCGCTTTTAAGGTTTTCCAGAACCTTTGAACAATCCGTCATTGCCAGTCCCCATTTTTTTTAAAGCCGCAAAACAGCTTACGGTTGCACGCTGTCTAATTTCTACAGGTAAAGATTATTGATTATGGCCGCTGCCATATCTTCAATATCCACAATTTCGTCCGCAAGCCCGTCGTCCACAATAGCTTTGGGCATGCCGTAAACCACACAGGAGGAATCACTCTGGGCAATGGCCCGCCCACCCTTTCCTTTGAGTTCCCTTATGCCGTCCCGGCCATCGTTGCCCATGCCGGTAAGTATAACACCGAGGGCGCGCCTGCCCACCGCGTTTGCAACGGAAGAAACCAGCACATTGGCAGAAGGCTTGTACAGGGCCTCTTTGGGGTCGGGTGTAACAATAATCTCAATTCGGCTCACTTTCTGACTGATTATCAGGTGAGAACCCCCGGGAGCCACAAAAACATGCCCGGGAAGCAGCCTGTCGCCGGTTTCCGCCTCTTTTACCTTCAACGGACTTACTCCGTTCAGTCTGCTGGCAAACGGCCCGGTAAAGGCTTTGGGCATATGCTGTGCTATCACGATGCCGGCAGGAAAATCAGCCGGAAGCGAAGAAAGTATCTTCTGCACGGCCGGCGGCCCACCTGTGGAAACACCTATAACCACGACATCGCGCTTGGGCCTGCCTGCATGGGTTCTGACCGGAGCGGCAGGACGGCGGGCAGCAGCTGATCTTATGCGCGGAATGGGACGCATCTTACGCTTGGCAACAGACTTGACCTTGGAAATAAGATCACGCTCAATCTTAACGATATCAAGGGAGACTTTGGAAAGCTGCTTGGGAATAAAATCAACTGCCCCGAGATCCATGGCCTTCAGGGTCGCTTCTGCTCCTTCGGTGGTCAGGGAACTGACCATGAGCACAGGACGCGGCATTTCCATCATTATGTGCCGCAAAGCGGTAAGGCCGTCCATCTTGGGCATTTCAATATCAAGGGTGACGACATCGGGATTATATTTCCTGACAGTCCTCAGTCCTTCTTCTCCGTCACGGGCAGTGGCCACAACCTTGATGTCCGGATCCTTTTCCAGCATCGTACTGATGGCTTTGCGCATGAAGGCGGAATCATCTACGACTACGACATTTATCACTAACCAAGTCTCCTTGTTCCTACGGCGTCAGCGGCTACATTACACTTAAGCGTTTGTATAAAAAAGGCTAATTAGTTACAGGGTAAACCATTTTTTGCAAAAGAACCAACACAATGTACAACAACCGTAAATAAACTTCGCATATATGAGCATTTTTGTCCAACAAACAGCCTGAATTTCACAAAAAAACCGTTTCAGTCTGCACGCCGCTCTTTTCCCCGAACGAAAATAAGCAAGATTAAAATAACGCTTGTTCCTGCACAAGGCTATTAAAAAAATATCGCTGACAGATTTGAAATTATTTTTTTTCTCTATTTTTTACTTGCCATATCCGCGATCTTTGGCTAACTACCCTCTTCGCACGACGGGATGTGGCTCAGTCTGGTAGAGCGCTGCGTTCGGGACGCAGAGACCGGAGGTTCAAATCCTCTCATCCCGACCAGATAATACAAGGGTTTACGAAGCAATTCGTAAACCCTTTTATTTTTGGTAATACAAACACTTGACATGATAGGGTCTACACCAAAGAAAGGGGCACAAGCCCGAATGATCAAATTTCCAACCGTTGATTTTCTTCTCGACTACCCGCACAAAACCCGTACACGCAGCCGATAGTTTTCGAAATTTCTAAATCCGTATGCCCGCCTCTGGATAAGTTTCATCTTCCGATGAAATCCTTCGGTTGTTCCGTTGCTTTTACCGTAACGAAACATCCGGGCCACTTCCTCTTTCCAGCTATTCAGAGTTCTGCCCAGCGTTCGAAGCGGAGCAAAAGGACTCTGCTGAAGTTGCTTGATTTTATCAAGCAGTTCGAAAATGTATTTTTTGCAGCTACGGCCATTTTGTGCCCTAACTCTGAGCAGATCGTTCAGTTCATGGCAGAAGTGGTAAAGACTTTCGATTGCCGGTTGCGCCTCAAAATATTTAGATAAAAGCTCTTTCCTTTTGTCTGACAAACGGTCCTGCCGACACAGCATGGCCCGCAAAATTCCACCCCGACCATACGAAATATTTTCTTCATCGATCAGCTTGCAGGTCTTGCTGAAATGCTGGTTCACCAGCCGAATTACGTGAAAGCGATCCGAAACAATCCGGGCGTTCGGAAACCAGGTTTTGACCATATGCCTATAAGCAGAATTCATATCTATACAAACTACTTTTACCTTACTCCGCCCTTTAAGAGTCCTGAGAAAGGGAAGTAATTCAGCGGCACTGCGGCCCATGGCTATGTCAAAAATTTTATTGTTTGCAAGGTCGCAAAACGTGGTTGCAAACCCCACTTTGCGTGTGAAACGATGCTCATCAATTCCGAGATACCGAGGACACTTCCAGTTGCTGCGCTGTCGGACTTTTAGATTGATGACCTGATGATAAAATCGCTCCACGCTGGAAACTCCGATTCCGTTTTCACTGGCAATGGTCTTGTTACATGATCCGTTGTTGTACTGCCGAAAAACTTCGCGCTTTAAAATTTCGGTAGAGCGGCTCCACTTCTTAATCCCGTCCATACGGGTGTTGAAATATCGACCACAATCCTTGCAGTGATACTTGTGGCACTTTACCCGCAAAATCGATGCGCGCCCGTTATGCGGAATGCTCTTGATAAATCGCCTGAACGTATCCTTGATCCGAAATGAAGAACTTCGGCACCGAGGACAAATTGGCTTGCCTGTCCACTCTACCTCAAGAATTATCGGAAAATACGACACCACATTTTTGATTGCAAAATCGGGCAGGCCGATTAAGATTCGATCCATAAATTGATCTCCTTTCTTTGGTCGGAAATTTGATCAATTTATAGGGCATATCGAGTCGGTTCGGTATGCCTTTCTTTTTATCGGATTAAGTCATCGCCCCTTTCTTTGAGGTAGAGCCGGCAGATATCGAAGCGTTGCTTGCGGCTATCGGTGCCGTCAAATCGGAAGGACGAGGATCACGGATTCGGTTTAAGCTGGGCGGGATAAAAGCCATTTTCCACCGACCGCATCCAGAGCCTACGACGGATAAAGGCGCGGTAAAATCTGTACGACGTTTCCTTGAAGAAGCAGGAGTAAAGCCATGAACACCATCCAATATAAAGGCTATCTGGGAAAGTTTGATTATGACCCTGACGCAGATATTTTTCACGGCGAGGTCATAAACCTCAAGGACGTGGTAACTTTTCAGGGCCGAAGCATTGATGAACTGAAATCCGCCCTGGCTGACTCTGTTGAAGATTATCTGGATTTCTGCCGCGAAGAAGGGGAGGAACCGGCAAAACCGTATTCCGGAAAACTGCATCTGCGCATAAAACCGGAACTCCACAGGGAAGCTGCGGCAGCCGCAGCCATATCCGGCAAGAGTCTGAACGCATGGATAACCGATGCCTTGACCGACAGAGTAAAAGAGACTCGGTAGCGGGCAGAAAGATGGGGCTACACCGAAGAAAGGGGCGCAAACCCGATTGATCAAATTTCCTGCCGTTGCTTTTTGTCTCGACTGCCCGCACAAAACACTCCACCCCACACCGCCTACACCAATATTAATTTTTCCGTCCCGCAACTCTGGATTAAGTATACGGTAATGCTGTATGCAGTTCTGATCCTGCAAATAATTAACGCTAAAAGGTTGAAATATGGGCTGTTGCATCGGAGAAAAATATCACAACTGGTGTCAGGATAATCCCACTGGCCCCAGCTATCCCATCAGGTACATAGATAAGGAAGGAAACAAATACTGCATTTTCCATGCTCCGGCTGACTGCAAATTTGTCGAGCTTTATGATGAGCGGGAAGGAGGGGAAAAGCCGCCCCTGATGGATGGTAACAAATTCAACCAGCTTGTATTTGACCGAATACAAGGAGTGTTGGATGCCGGGGAGGATGAAGAGCGGGATAAGTTTTATTATCTTGACTGGAACCCAAGATGCAATTTTGCAGGTACAATTTTTCATGTCTTCATTTCATTTTCAGACTTCAACTCAAAAAACAATATATATCTACCCCCGGTAAATTTTCAGAACTCACAGTTCTGGGGGGAAGCTGAGTTCGAGAAATCACAATTCTGGGGAAATTCTTCTTTCAAAGAATCGCAGTTCCGGGAGGACACTGATTTCCGAAAATCACAATTCCAGAAAATCGCTTATTTCGCGAAATCGCAATTCCGGGGGATCGCTTATTTCGCGGAATCGCAGTTCCAGGAGATGGTTTATTTCAGGGAATCGCAGTTCCGAGGCAACGCTTATTTTAATAAATCGCAATTCTGTAAAGCAACTTATTTCAGCGAATCGCAGTTCTGGGAGGCAACTTCTTTTAGCGGATCGCAGTTCCGGGGGGACGCTTATTTCGGCAAATCGCAGTTCCGGGGGAACACCTATTTCCAAAATTCGCTATTTCTTAATAGATATACTTTCGCTGGAACCCAATTCCGAAAAGAGACAGACTTTTCCAACTCGCTTTTTTGCGACAGCGGCACATTTTCAAACTGCCAGTTTCGGAAAAACTCTGACTTTGGGCATTGTGACTTCCTCCGAGCCTGCTCCTTTAATCAAACCCAGTTCAGGGAAGATACCGACTTTACTGGCTGCGGCTTTCATAAGGCCAATTTTAAAAGGGCGGAATCCCGCAAGCAGCTGCTGCTGAAAGACGCTGCCATTAACAGAGCAAATTTCGACCAGATGGAATTCAAAGGTCCTACCCATCTGGATGGAGCTTTCTTTTTAGATAAAACAACCTTCACCAACGCAATCTTCCACGAATACTCTAATTTCGAAAAAACCCGCTTTTACGGCCCTGTTTCCTTCCGCCATGCCCTTTTCAAGGAATGGACCTATTTCCGCAATGTAAAATTTCTGGCCCCGACCTCTTTTGCCGGAACAATCTCCAAGGAAACCATTCTCGTTGAAGCCGCAGACCTTTCCCTCTTAAGCCTCTCGGAAACCAATATTGAATCATTTCAATTTACTGAATGTACATGGCCAAAGGGTAAAAACGGGCACAGAATCATTCGTGATGAGACGGTCAAACTTGAATGCAAAGAGAAGCGCAAACCCGCCGAACTGGAAAAAATATACCGGCAGTTGGAAGAAATATACCGGAGACTGAAAAAAGTTGCCCGTGAAAACAACGATGAAATGCGGGCATCAACCTGGCATTACAAAGAAAAAGAAATGCTTCGTAAAAGGCTGCGGGAAGAAAACGGGCCCGGAATAATCGAAAATATATACGCAAAGGTCTGCGATTACCTGCCCTGCGGCATTGAGGATTTCCAGCAAAAAACAGCCGGGCTGGTTGCAGCTGCGGAAAAAAAGAGCACTCCTTTCATACGGTTCCTAAACACAGCCTACTGGCTTGTTTCCGGCTATGGAGAAGAACCGCTCAGAGCCGGAGCGTGGCTGCTGGTTTTCATTTTCGGCGCAATGGTTGCCGCTTTCTTTGGCCCGGACGCAGCGCAGGCAACGCAAACATCTGCCACAGCACAGTTGCCCGAGGTATCAGGAGGATTCATCAAATCCTGGCTGTGGTACATGCCTCTATTGAAAATAGACAAACTTCAACCAACCGGCTGGAATGAACTGTTCAGGGCACTATTCAACGTGGCTATATCGGTACAGGCCGCCCTTTTCGGTTTTGCGCTGCGCAACAAACTACGCCGCTGAACCGGCCTCAGGAATGCCCGCGCCCATAAGCAAAGGGTCGAATACACCCCGCAAGGACACGGAAAATCTCAAAGTTCCGCAGGCCAAAGTTGTTACTCACTGATGATCAGGAACAAGCATAAACACTCCCGAAATTTTTGCCGGAATGTTTGCCGCAATATCAACTCAAACAGATAGCTAAAATAACTTATATTTCTATTTAAATATTTTTATAAAACCGATCTATTTTGCCGAAAAGTTAAATGCAGCAACAGAAGTAGAATCAAAGGAGATGACGGATAGGACGCAACTTCAAAAAGAAACACCGGCACGATTAATCAATTTTCAACCGCAAAGCTATCTATCGGGCAAGAATCTACTCCCCGCCGTCCTCAATAGCGAGCGTCCCTTCAGCACGCAGTTCCTCTTTCTCTTTCACGTACCGCCGGTAAAAGGCCAGCACCATGCAGCTTAAAGGAAGAGCCATAACCACACCGAGGAACCCAAGCAATTTTCCCCATACGGAAAGTGAAAGCAGTATCATCCACGGTGCCAGCCCCATGCTCTCCCCCTGAAGCTTCGGAACCAATACCGCGTCCTGAAGAACCTGCACCACGGCAAAAACAAGGGCCACACCGCCTAGTGCCACCCAGAGATTTCCACCGGTAGCCAGAGCGTCCGCTCCGGCAAGGAAAAAGGCCGGAATCAGACCGATAATCTGCAGATAAGGCACCATATTCAACAGCCCTATGAACATGCCCAGCAGGATTGCCAGCGGCAGTTTTACGATCACAAAACCGATGGAGAAAAGGCAGCCCACCACCAAAGCGATCAGGGCCTGCGTACGGAAATAACGATTGGTGACGGCAGTGAATTCATCCACAAACGCTCCCACCCTGCTGCGGATGGTGTCAGGCAGAAATTCCCGCCAGCGGGACAGCCGGTCGTAATCGCTCAGCAGAAAGACCAGATAGAGGAGAATCACAAAAATTCCGGCAAATGCAATCATGGTCTGAGCGGAACCGCTGACCAGATTCCAGATGCCCGGCAGGGCCTTGTGGGCCGTGGTCTGCAAAAAATCACTCAGGCCCGATTCACTGAGAAAGGAACGCACATCCTCCTGCTTTGCTATATCCAGCACCTTCTGCCAGATATCGTCCGGGATGTATTCGGCCGCCCTGCGGGCAACATTGGAATCGTTAACAAGCTTGGCCAGCAGTTGCCCAGTATGTTTCAATTCCCCACCGACCATGCGCAGAGCCAGCCAGCACAGTTTTACTGTCGGAACAAGCAGGACTATCAGCGTTACCAGCACCGCGGCCGTGCGGTTGCGGATGTATCTGGCCGTGAAACCGACCAGAGGGTTAAGCATGTAGGCCAGGGTCAAGGCCACGGCAAACGGTATCAGCACATCACTAAGCGTACGCAGAAGCTGTATGCTTACCCAGATGAACCCCGCCGCGAGAACCAGACGGACAACCCTGTCGAAAGTATAGGGACCGTTTTGATCAAGCATCACTGACCTTCCTGTATTTAGGGATGCACCGATTAAAGACAAATATTGATTTGGCTATTTCATTAATTTTTCAAAAAAATATTTAAGGCACTGAATTTGATGCGCTGCGCGCTTTTAATAATTTAATTTCGCCTTTGGCCGCCAGCGGCGCAATCAGACCATCAAGAGCGCGAAGCGCATCAAAAAGGCATCAATCCTCGGCCCGGCCGTAACGCAGTTCGCGCATTCGCCGCCCGGCTCGCTCTATTTCACTGCCAAGCGCGCGAATGTTCCAGATAAAAGCCGAAATGTTGTTGCGCCGCTCAAGGGGAACATCTTCAAAATCTCCTCGAATACGGGCATCACCGACCGCCTTCATGAACTCGTTTACCGCCTTGTCGAAATCAGGCTGCTCCGGGCAATCGTCCGACGTGAGGGCATAACACTCAAGCCATGCGTAATAGTCAATGGTCTGGGTAAGTATGCTCCGCATACCGTCTGCAATGGAAGGCAAAGGTCCGCCGTAACCACGGCGTATGATAGTGGACATGCTTACCAGCAGGCTGTGCATGCGGGTAAAGGTTCGCAGCAGGCGAGTAAGGTCTTCACGCTGCCAGACCTGCAGACCCGGCTCGGCCGCAGCTTCCCGGAAAGATTCCGAGCATTTGTCCAGCATCTGGGATGCCTCGATGCGGCTGGCAACAAGCTCCGATTCTTTCACCCCGCCATAAAGATATGATTCCGACAATTTTTTGAAATGCACTCCCTGCGCGGTTACAAGGCTCCCCATCTTCTCGCGCAGGTTCTTGCGGGCCAGATTCGGCCAGACACCGAAAGAAGCCGCAATACCGATGGAAACTCCCAGAAAAGTATCCAGTATACGCTCCAGACCGAACTGCCAGCCATCCGTAAAGACTATGCCCAGCAGAAGTATACTCCCGGCGGCGAGGCAGCATGAAAAGGCTGTGTAGTTAAAAACCCGCAGCAGTATGACAAGGAAAAAGGCAAGCGCAGTCAATACTCCGAGAACCACAGTGCCGGGATTGAGAAACAGGATTACCACCCCGATGGCAGCACCGATTGCAGTTCCCCACAACCTGCGCCAGCCCATACGCAAAGTGCCCCCGACCGAAGGCCGCATGATTACGATAACACTTACCGGCAGCCAGACTGCATGGCGCAGTTCCAGAAATCTGGCCGCGACAACGGCAAAAGTAATGGCCGTGGCAGCCTTGATTGCGTGCCTGAATGCCACAGAGTCGGTCCGAAACTCCCGGCGGATGGTTGCAACCAGATCAGCGAACACTGCAACTCCCCCCGGAACAGCTGAGCCTGTTCATCTCGGTAAATTCAAGCACAAGATTCCTGAGACCGTATATGGCCCCCCAGGCTTCCAGAAATTCATCCCGCAATCCGGCATCTCTCTTGTACGCGCCCAGTTGCAGCAGTTCGGATTCCAGATCTGCGATGCCCTTCTCTATTTCGCCGAGATTTACTTCCCCCTTTCCGGTGGAAAGCCTTGCGGCGAGAACATCAAAAACAACCGAACTCCGGCCTGCAATATCACTGAATTTGAAACGCATGCCGGAAAACACGGGACTGTGGTCCGCGAACTGTCTGCTGTTGGCAAGTCCCACAACAGCCTCGAACATCCGCACAAGGAGAGCGTACAGAGCCGACGGCCCTTCGTAGCTGCCGAGATGCTTTACCGGGTCGACATTCATGGCTTCCATAAAACTCCTGTACCTGCGGATCGATTCAACGGACCGTTCATGAACCTGCGCAATTTCCCGCAGGTCATCATCACTTCCGGAGGAGGAAGCCACGGCGCGAAAATAATCACCTATATCTGTAAGGGCGACCGCTCCGGCCCGGTTGAGGACCTGCTCCGGTTTCATGGGGAAGACGTAGAACAGAACGATATAGGAGACCGATGCACCGAAAAACAGAGCCACGGACCGATGCAGTCCGGCGGCAAAAGTATCCGGGGAAGTAAGAGCCAGCATGTTCACGATAAGAGTTCCGATGCCGGCTGTAGCCGCAGACATACCGAGCACAGGTATGAAAAAGACGGCAAATGCAAGCAGGAAAAGGTATACTTCCAGAAAGCCCGGCCAGTTTCCGAACACCGTTGAGACAGGAACCAGACAGACCGTCGCTGCGGTTATTGCCGCCGCCACCATCTTGCGCCTGGCAAGCGTGCTGCCGGACCGGAAAATGGAAACTGCCAGCGAGCCGTAAGCGCACCATTGAATGGTGCCTGCTTCCGAACCGACCAGCCAGGCCAGAAAAATAGCCGCGACACAGGCTGCGACCGATTTGAGGGCATACTTGGTCATGAAAAGCCCCGGATCGACCGGCCTGATAAAAATTCTATAAAATTCGGATATTATCTTATACATCACCTAGTACATTAAATCAGCAGTGTTTAAACTTCAAGTCGGACAGGCTACGTTAGGGTGCCGGGACAAAAGCAAAAAAAAATCCTGAAACAAACGCATATCGGCATACGTTTGTTTCAGGATTTTAACTTTAATTTTGTTGCGCTTCGCGCTTTTAATAACTTGATTTCGCCTCTGGCAGCCAAAGGGGATAATCCCCTTTGGAATCCCTAATAATTTAAATTCATTAATTATAAGGCATGCTAATCAAATGTTTTGCTGCGCTGAAACAGCCACCTCTGCAAATGGCACAAGGCTATTAAAAATCCTAACATAGGACATCATAATTAAAGCAGCTTATCCATAAATTCCTTGATGCGCGGATGCTGCGTATCGGAGGAAAAGAACTCGGCGGGAGTGCCTTTGGCTATAAAATCTCCGGTTTCCATAAAAATAACCGTGTCGGCAACCTCACGGGCAAAGCCCATGTTGTGGGTGACAATAACCATGGTCATGCCGTCGTCGGCCAGCGAACGGATCGTATCGAAAACCTCGCCCACAAGTTCCGGGTCGAGAGCGGAAGTAGGCTCATCGAAAAGCATCATCTTGGGCTGCATCGCCAGGGCTCTGGCAATGGCCACACGCTGCTTCTGTCCGCCCGAAAGGGTTACCGGGAAAACTTCCGATCTGTCGGACAACCCGACCTTGTCCAGCATCTGCAGCGCGGTCTTGCGCGCGTCATTCCTGCTTTTTCCAAGCACTGTGACCTGTCCTTCCATGACATTCTGCAGGACGGTCATGTGCGGAAACAGGTTGAACTGCTGAAACACCATCCCGATCTCGGAACGTATGGCGCAAAGCTTTTTCTGGGAATCAAGAACGGGTACACCGTCCTTGTACGTGTAGCCGCAGCGCTTCCCTTCAAAGTGAATTTCACCGGAATCAATTGTTTCCAGAAAATTCATGGTCCGCAGCAGAGTGGACTTGCCGGACCCGCTGGGCCCGACAATAACGACCTTTTCGCCTCTCTCGATCTTCAGGTCAATATTGTTGACCGCAGTGAGGGAGCCGAAGGTCTTCACTACCTTCTTGAGTTCTAAAATGATTTCCATCTAACGCCTTTCGTATACCCCGACCCTGTATTCGATCTTCTCGAAAACGAAAGTGAACACGGTCGTGAAAATGAGATAGATTATGGCGGCCATGACCAGCACGGTTACATTGAAATATGCGTTGAACATCTGATCCGCCGCACGCATGAGCTCAACCATGGCAATGGTTGAAACAAGGGCGGTATCCTTGATGAGCGCGATGAATTCGTTGGCCACCGGCGGTATAATCCGTTTGTACGTCTGGGGGATGATTACCCTGCGCATGGTCTGTGCGTAGGTCATGCCCAGCGCCTTGGCCGCTTCTGTCTGACCATCGTCAATGGACTCTATCCCCGCTCTGATTATCTCCGCGAGATAAGCCGAATAGTTGATGCCCAGTCCGATAAGTGCCGACACCAGCGGGGAAAGGGTTATCCCTATTGCGGGCAGTCCGTAATAGATGAAAAAAAGCTGCAATAGAAGCGGAGTGCCGCGGAAAAACCAGATAATGAACCAGCTTATGGCGCAGAAAGGCTGCACCTTGGTTATTCTGCCCAGCGCAATGCACAGTCCTCCAATGGGAGAGACTATCATGGTGAAAAACACCAGCACCAGCGTCATGGTAGCGCCCTTGAACAGGTTGGGCATAAACCGTGCGCAGTCGTCCAGAGCCCTGCGCCACTCCGGTTTCGTTTCCCGGTCGAGCGAGGCCAGAAAGTTCTTTGCTTCCACGTTGCCCGGATAAACGCTTATAACCTGTTCGGCATAGCTGCGTGCCTTTCCCGGATCTTTCATGGAATAACTGATCCGGGCAAGCTGCATACGAGAATATACGAACTGTCCGTCATCCCCGTCAGGTCCCGGCGCGGGCACCTGGCTGAACATGGAACACGCCTTGTCAATCTGCCCTGCGGCAAGGGCGTCACGCCCCTGCTTGAGCAGAGTATCGGCGTCCACTGAAGCGCAGACAGCAGAAACGGAAAGAAGGAGCACAAACAGCAGAAAGAGCGAGGCAGCCGCCCCGCTCTTTCCGAGTTTAATTCTAAAACTAAGCATACCTTACCATTTGGCGGGGTCGGTGACGTCTTCGCCGAACCACTTGCGGGAGATTTTACCCATGGTGCCGTCGGCAATCATAGCGTCGATGGTTTTCTGAACTTCGGCCTGCAGAGATTTGTCGTCCTTGCGGAAAGCGATACCGAAAGCTTCATTGGTGATGTAGCCGGGAAGGGCAACATACTTGCCGGGACGCTGAGCCATGGAGTAGCGGCCTGCGATGCTGTCTACTACAACAGAATCAAGACGACCGGCTTCAAGGTCAAGCAGGGCTTTGACGTTGGTATCGTATTCGCGGATTTCCTTTGCAGCGGGCTTGATGGATTTTGCGGCTTCAAGAGCGGGAGAACCTTTCTGAACGCCTACGATTTTACCACCGAGGTCGGACTGGCCTTTGATGGCCTTGTTGCCCATGGTGATTACGGCAATCTGTCCATCCATAATGTAGGGCTTGGAAAAAGAAACAGCCTTCTCACGTTCGGGGGTGATGGTCATGCCGTTCCAGATGCAGTCGAATTTCTTGGCATTCAGGGAGTGGACAACACCGGACCATTCTGTGGGCTGCCATACTATTTTGATGCCCATGCGTTTACCGACTTCTTCAGCGGCATCAACATCGAATCCGACCAGTGTACCGTCATCCTGACGGAAACCCATGGGAGCAAAAGTATCGTCAAGGCCGATTACAAGCTGTCCTGCCTGTTTGACCTTTTCGAGAGAACCGTCACCTGCCATAGCGGAGGCTGCAAATGCCAGCATCACTGCAACCATGAGAATTACTAATACCCTTTTCATGCGTCACTCCTAAAATTTGGTATTGCATTTCCAGGTTTCCGGGCATGATATGGAAAACGGTTCCAACCGTCCGGACGGAAACCCAAAGCGTTGAATCGAATAGCTCATGAAGCGGCAACTTGCAAGGCTGTTACCATGCAAAACTGAACGCACGGACCCTTTTTTATCAAATTTGTGAGGATCATACGCCGCGCACGATTTTTTTTACCATATTTTTTCGGTTATTATAAATACGGCATAAAGCAGTTCCGGTGCAGCAAAGCGGTTGCTAAACTTTTTCCCCGTATGCTAACCTGTTCATAATTCATACTCCCATCTGTTTTTAACAAGGAGACCGCAAATGCCCAACCTTACATCATGGGGAAGCCGGGAGCTTGAAAAGCTTAAAACCGATATGGACAGGCTGTTCAACAGTCTGTGCAACGATTACGGCATCCCTTCCGTATGCGGAATAATAGACTGCACCCCGAGAACAAAAATGGAAGAAGTCGGTGATGCGCTTGAAGTATCCACAACCATGCCCGGATTCCAGGCCGAAGATCTGGAAGTAAAGGTAACCGAGACTTCCATGACCATTTCCGGCGAGAAAAAAGTCACTTTCGAGGGCGGCCGGCAATCCAGCCATTTCAAAAAGACAATCCCCCTGCCCTGCCGGGTGGACCCGGAAAACGTCAGGGCGACGTTCAAAGACGGAATACTGAAAATTATCCTGCTCAAATGCATCATCAAGCCTCAGAAGACCATCTCCATCAACGCTGAATAATCCGCATAACGGAGACACAAATGACCAACATCCTCAAAGAAAGAGAACTTGAACCTGAAAAACTCAGGTGGACCCTTGATCCTGAAACCCTCGCCTTCAGCACTACAGACGATCTGGAACCCGAAGATGAAATAATAGGCCAGTGCCGGGGTGTGGAGGCTTTCCGCTTCGGCATGGGCATGCAGCTGAAAGGCTACAATATTTTTGTAACCGGGCCGGCAGGAACCGGAAAGCAGGCCTCGGTGAAAAAGATGCTCAAGGATCTTTCAAAATCCGACAAGACACCTGACGACCTGCTGTACGTAAACAACTTCAAGTCGAACGAATCTCCGGTACTGATCCGGCTGCCGGCCGGGGAAGGCACAACCTTCCGCAAAGCAGTGCATGATTTTCTGGAAGGGATAAAGCGGGAAGTGCCTCAGCTTTTCGAAAGCCAGGAGTACATTGCCCGCAAAAATGAAATCATCGAAATGCATGAAAAGCAGACCCGTGAATTCTTTCAGGGAATTGAAGAAAAGGTAAAGGATTCCGGTCTGGTGATAGTAAACATGCAGATGGGCCACTTCCAGCGCCCGGACGTGGTCCCGCTGGTGGACGGTGAGCCCATACGCATGATCCAGCTGGAGGAAAAAGTCGAAAAGGGCCGCTTTCCCCGTGAAGAATTCGAACGGCTCAAGGAAAAGCAAAAGGAACTGAAGGAAGAAGTCGACAACATCCTTGCTCAGGTTCGCCAGCTTCAGAAAGAGGTAAAGAAGAAAAGCGATGACGTGGACAAGCTGATGTTCATGACCCTTGCTCAGGATCTCATCGGTCCGTTGCGGGAAAAATACCCGGACGCAAAGACCATGAAATATTTTGACGAGATGCTGGAAAACATGAGCGAAGACCTCGACTCGCTGCGCATGATCGGTAAAAAGCCGCAGGCCATGGAAGGCGGAATGATGTTCATGCCCCCGCAGGCAGATGCCATCCTCCACCCGTATCAGGTCAATCAGTTGGTGGATAACTCGGAACAGTCCGGTCCCCCGGTTATTTTCGAGGCGTACCCCACCTACCGCAACCTGTTCGGTTCCATCGAAAGGGTCATGGACCGCAGCGGCGGTTGGCGCACCGATTTCACCAAAATCAAGGCGGGATCATTCATCAAGGCCAACGGCGGATATCTGGTCATCAACCTCATGGACGCCATTGTTGAGCCCGGAGTCTGGCCCACGCTCAAACGCTCTCTCAAAACCGAAAAAATTGAAATCCAGACCTTCGACCCCTACTACTTCATTTCATCCACCGGCCTCAAACCGGAACCGATTGAGATGGACGTAAAGGTAGTTGTGCTCGGCGACCCCCATCTGTACCAGTTGCTGCGCCACTACGACCCGGACGTACCCAAAATCTTCAAGGTCCGTGCGGATTTCGAAACCACCATGGACCGGGACGAAAAGGCCGTTGATGCCGTTGCAAAATTCGTCAGCCGCATGGTTGAAAAAGACAAACTCATGCCCTTCGACCGGACCGGAGTCGCAGCTATCATTGAACAGGCTGTACGCATGGCCGGGCGTCAGGAGAAAATCACCACGTCATTTCCCCTGCTGGCGGACATGCTGGGCGAGGCAAGCCACTATGCAGGCCGGAACGGTTCAGGATCAGTCAAGGCCGAGCATGTTGAGCAGGCCATAGAAGCCCACCGCAAACGCTCAAATCAGGCCGAGGAACGCCTTCAGGAAATGATCGACCGAGGCAGCCTGTATGTGGACACCGACGGCGAAGTAACCGGACAGGTCAACGGGCTGGCCGTATACTCCCTCGGCGACTACTCCTTCGGCAAGCCCTCACGCATCACGGCGGTAACCGCCATGGGCAAAGGCGGCATAATCAACATTGAGCGAGAAGCAGATATGTCCGGGCCGACGCACAACAAGGGAATTTTCATTCTCTCCGGTTTCCTGCGCCGCTGTTTCGCTCAGGACAAACCGCTCTCCCTTACTGCCAGCATCGCCTTCGAGCAGTCCTACGGAGGCATAGACGGCGATTCGGCCTCCTCAACCGAACTTTACGCCCTGCTCTCCAGCCTCGCGGAAGTTCCCATCCGGCAAGGCATCGCCGTGACAGGCTCGGTCAACCAGAAAGGAGAAGTCCAGCCCATCGGCGGAGTAAACCAGAAAGTGGAAGGGTTCTACCTCTGCTGCAAGCATGCTGGACTCACTGGTGAGCAGGGGGTCATGATCCCCGAACCCAACGTCAAGGATCTGATGCTGCGCAAGGAAGTGGTCGAGGCCGTGCGTGAAGGCAAGTTTCACATCTGGTCGGTGTCAACCATCGAACAGGGCATAGAAATCCTCACCGGCATTCCCGCCGGAGAAAAAGACGGTGAAGGGAAATACCCCGAAGATTCAATCTACGGCAAAGTGGACGCCCGCCTGATCGATCTGGCCGAAGGACTCAAGAACTTCGGAGCCGGTGACGAAGAAAAGGATGAAAAGAAAAAAAGCGGCGGGGGCTGCTGCACCAAGTAAATCAGCAATTAAAGCCGCTGCGGGAAAACTCCCGCAGCGGCTTTTTCTTTGTGAAATAAGCTGATGCGCTTTGCGCTTTTATTAATTGATTTCGCCGCCGGAGCCATACCCTATCAAAAAATACTGCCTAAGGCTTTCAGTGCCTTTGAATAATCCCTGCCCATGGGAATCAGTTCAAAAACAAGGCCCGGTCGCTTGAGCAGGGCTTTCAGAATAGGGCGGATTCTGGTTCTTCCTTCCTCATCAACCCCTTCCATTGCCTCGCTTGGCACCGCCCTGCTCCAATCATCACTTATGGCACGGATACAGGCAAAGGGTATCCCTGCTGCTACGGCAGTGTTCGCAACAACCACTGATTCCATATCCGCAGCCAATGCTCCGGTGCGCTCATAGAGAGTCTGCTTTTCATCGGGAGTCAGAACCGGGCTCTGTACGGTGACAAGAGGACCGCAGGCAAATTCTCCGCAGGCCGGCAGCAGGGCCTCCCGTGCGGCTTCATCGGCCGCATTTTCCCTCCAGGACGGAATATCGCTGATGTCGGAAACGATGGAGGTGGCTGTTACAGTGGTTCCGGCGCAAAGCCCCGGAACAAGTCCGCCTGAAACACCTATGCTCAGCAGCAGGTCCGGTTTTTCGGCACATACCGCTGCTGCTGCTTCGGCGGCTCTCTTAATCCCTATGCCGGAAACAATGCACCGGAACGAAACACCATTTGCAAGCGTGCCTGCCATCATATCGAACCGACCGAAACTTTTTTTCTGCGCTCCCGGAAACACGGCAAGGGCTTCCTGCTCCATGGCCGCTATTACGACCAAGTTCTTTACTTCCATCTCCAATCCTCTTGCAATGCGCTGATATTAAACAGGTATACGACAGACAAAATACTCAGGTCCGAAATTTGACTTACTTTTGATGCCGGAATATTACTTTGGCAATTATTCAAACGTTTAATTTACAGAACGGAATTCAGCATGAGCAACAGACTATACTTTCTGGACAACCTTAGGGCTGTTACCATTTTCATGGTCGTGGCCCTGCATGTATCACTCTGCTATATGATCTTCGCCCCGTCATGGTGGTTCGTCATTGATCCGCGTCAGAGCATTTTTTTTACTTATGCAGTCATCCTGATTGATGTCCCGATTATGCCGACCATGTTTTTTCTGGCCGGCTATTTCGCACTGTCCTCTATGCAAAGATACGGGCTGTCTGGCTTCTGGACGGCCAAATTCAAACGCATAATCATCCCCTGGATAATCGGAGTACTATTCCTTGCCCCGCCTGCAATGTACATGATTCTCCTTTCACGCGGCAAGAGTCCGGACTACATGAATTTCTGGGCCAAAACGTTCTGGGTACCCCCCATGTTCAGCCAGTCAGTATTCTGGTTTCTGGGCATACTGACGCTGTTTTACATGATCCTTTCCGCGCTATACAATTTTTTCCCGGTACTGCGCAGCCAATCCAGACGCAGTATGATCCCGTCACCACTACTGCACATTATCTTTATAGCCATCACGACCAGTCTGTTTCTGTCCATGAACCAATTTTTCCCGGCAGACACATGGATTAACGACTACTATATTTTTACCTTCGAACCACTGCGTATTTCAATCTACCTGCTTTATTTCTGGCTGGGTATACTTGCGTGGAAACGGAACTGGTTCACCAGACAGGGATACACTCCCAGACTGCTTCCGTGGCTTGTTCTGTCTGTTTTATCCGCTGTGTTTTACACTCATTTCAAATTCCAGATGCACACAAACGGCACGGAACTGGCTGTACAGGCGAGCAACGCATTGGGATTCAATACATTTGCCTTTTCCATAGCGATGACCGGAATTTCCTTTTTCAAAAAATTCGTCAACAGCAGTGCTCCGGTATGGAAATCCTTTGCCGCAAGCTCCTATGGAATTTACCTGCTTCACTCCCTGGCAGTATACTACGGGGCCTATTACCTGCTCCGGTTTGATGCATCCCCGTTCATAAAGGCCCCGCTGCTGCTGGTCGGCTCTACCCTTGTCTGCTGGATCGTCACCGCACTGCTGAGGAAAAACAGAATCATGGCCGGAATTATCTGACCGCGTCACAGCCGAACCTACAACAACGAAGTTCTATAAAAAATCCGCAATGCCATATGACATTGCGGATTTACTTTTTTCTCAGCTAGATGAGACAGATAGTCTCCGACGGCCCTGCCGGGGTCCTACCAAACCAAAGGTCCCCATCCGGCAAACATCATCAGTCTACTTTCACGCCTTTGAGCGCGAGCATCATGCCCTTGAGCGGCCTTCTGACCGAGTCTGCTACAGCGGTCGGTTCGAAACCGCAGTGAACCATGCAGTTCGAGCAGCGCGGATCGTTGCCTACGCCGAACTTGTCCCATTCGGTTTCTTCCATCAGCTCTTTGTAGGAGGAGACGAAACCGTCTTCGAGCAGATAGCAGGGACGCTGCCAGCCGTGTACGGAGCGGCAGGGGTTACCCCAGGGAGAGCATTTGTAATCCTGATTTCCGGCAAGGAAATCCAGATAGAAACTGCTGTGGCTGAAATCCCATTTTTTGTTCCGGCCGATCTTGAAAATTTCGCGAAAAAGCTGCTTGCTCTGTTCACGGGTCAGGAAGCTGTCCTGATCTTCAGCAGCCTCATAGCTGAATGCAGCAGACAGGGTCATTCCGTCTACGCCCAGACTCATGAGAAAATCAAAGAATTCAGCTGCTCCCTCAGCGGTCTGCCCGCCGAACAGGGTCGTGTTGGTGTTGACCCTGAACCCTTTGGACTTGAGCAGTTTTATCGCACGCACGGCGGACTGGAAAACGCCCTGTTTGCAAACGATCTTGTCATGAACTTCTTCTTTGCCGTCGAGATGAATGTTGAAGGTAAGGTAAGGGCTGGGCTTGAATTCGCTGATCCGTTCGGGAACCAGGATGCCGTTGGTGCACAGGTAGACGAATTTTTTGCGTCTGGTAAGTTCCTTGACTATGGTAGGCATTTCGGGATGCAGCATGGGTTCACCGCCGGGAATGGAGACGATGGGTGCTCCGCACTCTTCTGCGGCGGCAACGCATTCCTCTACGGAAAGACGCTGGTTGAGGATGTGCGGGGGCTGGTTGACCTTTCCGCAGCCCTTGCAGCGCAGGTTGCACTGGAACAGAGGCTCAAGCATGAGAACCAGCGGATAATGCTTGTTTCCCTTGATGGTCTGGGTAAGAATATATTTGCCGAGTCTAGCTATTTGAATTGCAGGAATTGCCAAGGTATCAACCTCTTTTTCCGCCCTGGTCCGGCGGGTTTATTTTTTAGCGGAGCAGGCTTTCACAAGCTTTTCACAGGCGTCCACTTTCAAAAGTTTCTCATGGTAGCTTTTGCTGGAAATGGCCGTTTTGTACTCTGCACAGGCCTTTTCCTGTTCATCGTCTTCAAGAAGAGCCGTTGCAAGCCCGAGCCGGTTCATGGCGAAATCCGGGGCCACTTTCACAGCTTTTTCATAATATTCAAGAGCCTTATCCAGACTGCCGACGCTTATCGGAGCGGACGGGGCTTTGAGGTACAATTCGCCGAGCATGCGGTCCGGACCGCCGAAATCGACCTCCGGAGCAAGTTTCGACGCAAGAAGTGCTTCTTGCTCCATGACAGGCACAAGGTCAAGTCCCTTGACCGGAGCAAGCTGAGCCTCTTTAGCAACTAAATAAGCCAAAAGATAGTGTCCGAGGCCGGAGTCCGGCTTTTTTTGCAGAAATTGACGCAAGACAGCCTGACTCTGTTTGGCGTAATCGGCACTTTTGACCGTACCGCTTTCCAGAAGCCATGCGGAACATGCAGCGGACTGCAGGATATCCGAATCATTTTTACCGGTTGCCAGAACTTCCGCCTGAGCGCGGGAACAAGGCTTCCAGAGAACCACGCCTCCGGCATTGTATTCAAAAAGAGGCAGATCATACCGGGCAGCGGAACATCCGCAGCAGACAAGCAGCAACAACAATAGAACCGTGCGCAATGGAAGTCTCATCACTTAAGCTCCTTGTCGGCAGGGCCGAACCCGGTTGTCTGTAGGAGCTTGAGCAGACCTGCTGCCGAAGGATCCTTTGCCATGTCCAGCAATACTGCCTGCAAACGCAGAGCATCATCATCCACCTTGTCGAACCAGACCACCGGACTGGTGGGCAGTTTTCCGGAAGTGTACACAACCTTGGTGTTTCCGTAGCGGTCCGACCCTTCAACCACCGAATATTGCGCGCCGTCCAGGCAGACTCCAACAGCACGCCCCTTATTGACCTTGCGCAGCACGCGCAGGGCATTATGAGTTCCTTCAATGGAAAAGGAAGTCTTCTCTTTTCCACCGAAAAGGATTGCGGTGGACTCCGGCGTGTAAAGCATGGAGCCGTAAACCGTTCCCTTGATATCCCGGACGGAATCCGGCCCGTCAGCAGGCACGAGCAGCCGCCAGACATCCTTGCTCTGCCCCTGCGGCATGGTCGAGGCTACGGGAACCATGTTGAACTTGCTGCTGAAGCTCATGAAAAAGGTAAGGTCGGTAATCCCCCAGGCAGGCTTGTCTGCGCTTAGGCCGGACAGAGCAGCCTGAAGATCATTGTAGTACACGCCCTTTACCGGGACACCCAGTTTTTTGCTCATGTACCCGGCCAGTTCATCCATAACCGGCTGTGCTTCGGCCGTATTGCCGGGCTGCCCCGGCTGGATAACCGCAAAGTCGAATCGTCCTGCCGCAAAGGAGGAAGCGGCAAAGACGAAAACCGAAAGCAACGCGAAAAGCAGTATCTTTCTGAACATAGACTATTTTCCCTTGATCTTTTCAATAAGTCTGAACACGGCCGGAAGCACAACCATGCAACCCACGAGACAGGTGGCCGATCCGGTGACCATGATCCCTCCCAGTGAGGCGAGTCCCCGGTGATGGGCCAGCAGAAGTCCTCCGAAACCTATCATGGTCGTGCAGAAACTCAGCCCGACAGCTACCGGCGTGCTGGTATGGTAAAGCCTTTCTCCCTCGGTAAGCTCCTTCCAGCGGGCCAGAAAATGCACCCCTCCGTCAACACCGATGGCAATTAAAATGGGCACCGCGAAAAAATTGGCCAGATTGAAGCTAAGGCCGGTAAACCCCATTACCTCCAGCAGCCAGAATATACCGGCAACAAGCGGCAGAAGCGCCATAATAACGTAACTGATGCTGAACGAGGTAAGGAACAGTATCAGCGAGACCAGAATTACCGTCAGCCCGGCAGCCTCAAGAAAAGTCTCGCGCATGAGCAGCGAAGACTCGTGAACCACCACGGGTACTCCGGTCACATCGGGATCGACCCGGCGCAGGTCGGCTACAAATCCGGTAAGCTTGTCAAAATCCCAGACATTGTCAACGGGCGAAACCTTGATCATGTAACGGCCGTCTTTGCCTACGTACATGGACCGCAACTGTTCCGGAAGGTTGTCCGGGGTTACGGAGCGCACTTCCAGAATCTCCTTGAGCCAGCGGAATGAATCCGAAAGTTCCGTCACCAGTCCGCTTTGTAGCGGAGCAAGGTTGAGCGTCACCGCCGGGTTCTCCTCGATCATATCGATACATTTTTCAGCCTTGTCGACAATGGCCGAAACCTGATCCAGCTCCTTCCGCGCTCCGGCCGAAAACAGCTTTTCCTCCAGCCCTTCAAGAGACTCGATAAGGTTGGCCAGAGCCAGCTGCACCTTGTGCGGTTCAATCGTGTGCAGCCCGGACTGTTTAAAATCAATTCCGGCCAGAACCCTGGCTTCGCCGCGCAGAATTTCAGCTTTTTCCTTCTGGCCCTCGGGCAGGTAATCCAGAATGGACTCTATCCGCCCTACCGAAGGAATCTTTTTCAACTCGGCGGTCAGTCGGCGCACACCCGCAAGATCCGGGCTGGTCATGACCGCAAACCATGTTGATTCATCTGATTCGTTGATAAGCACATGCTCGTATTCAACGGATTCCAGCCCCTTGGCCTGCAGTTCCAGAAGATTGTAATTGAATCCGACTTTCTGAAGTCCCGGATAGGCAAGAGCGGAAAGCAGAACGACCGCCAGAAGCACAGGTACAGGACGCGAAACAATTTTTTCCATGAACGGCATGGTGGCCATGCGCGGATGGGACGAGGGAAACATGTCCCTGCGCCCGGCAATGAGCAACATGGCAGGCAGCACGGTCAGCATGGCAATGAGGCAGAAAATGATTCCGGTTCCGCCTACCAGCCCAAGTTCGGCCAGCCCCACGAAGTCCTGCCCCAGTACGGCGTAAAATGCGCAGACCGAGGTGATACCCCCCAGAAGAACGCCGGGACCGGTATGAATAAGAGCCTCTTTGACGGCGTCATCAGGAGTCAGTCCTGCCGCGGTTCCTTCCACGTAGCGCATGACAATATGGATACCGAAATCCACCCCGATCCCTACAAGGACCAGTGCAAAGACAATGGAAAGCAGGTTCAGACTGCCCAGAGTCACCAGCGTGAACCCGAAGGTCCAGGCCATGGCGCAGAACAGGGACACCATGACCAGCATGGGCCGCAGCCAGCCGTGCAGTATAATCATGAACAGAAGTCCCACAGCCACGGCGGAAATAATCGCGGCAAGGGTCATGTCCTTGTCGGTGGTATGCATCTCGTCCGCTGAAAGCACGGGACGCCCGGTCAGCCCGGCTTCGACCTCGGGGAATTCCTGCCGTACCTGATCCAGAGATTCGCGCACGAATTTCAGCGAAGGCCCGATGACATCCATGGCACCGAAATCTTTCTTGGGCAGGATGCGCATGATCAGGAGCTTGCCGCTGCGGGTAAAGAAATAGTGTATTCCGGCCTTGTCCAGACCGAGTACCGGGCCGCCCTTGGCTGCGGCGTCAGGACCCTGCTCCAGAGCGGATTCCATGTCACCGACAAACGAACCCAGTGCCCCCATTACCGGGCCGAACATTTCCGGGTCTGCACCGCCGTTTCCGTATTTACCGCCCAGCAGTCCGGCCGTGATGTTCAGAAATCCGGCAAGCCCCGGTTCCTTGAACCATTCCCGGCCCAGCGGACCGAAATCCTGCGCGAGCTTCACAAACTCCCGCAACTCGTCCGGGCTGGCGAACATCAGCACTCCCGGCCCCATTTCCCGCGGGGACATAGCGTAATGTACCTCCCGGACAAGATCAGGACGTTTTTCCAGCCGCGAGGCCAGAACTGTAGCGAACTGCGCGGCCTTATCCCTTCCGGAATCGGTACCGCCGGTTCTGATGACCACGAACATGTATTCCTGATCCCCGAAATTCCTGATCTGATCAAGGTTGCGTTTCTGAAACGGCAGTTCATGCGAGATAAGGTTGTCCTGATCACTGTCCAGATGCAGCCACAATGCAGATGAAACTCCGCAGGCAACCGCCAGAAGAATTCCGCAGACAACCACAAGAACCGGAGCCCGGCGGACCATGTTCCACAGTCCCATGATGAAAGAAATCTGAATATTCTTGAATACGTTCACGCAATACGTGCCCGCCGGGATACGGACGGGGCTTTTTATGAAAAATCTCAAATAAACAAAGAAGGCAAACCATAGCACAGTCTGCCTTCCATGATAAACTCTATTATTTCCGCAGCAGCGGATTTCCGGCTATTAGGATGTCCTTGCTGTCCTTATGCCGAGGTCTTTCACCGTCTTCCAGGCCGAGCCGGTAATCTTGTGCGCTTCCTTGAGCACATCATCCATTGCGGCCAGAAATTTGTCCACATCCACGTCATTTATCATAAGCGGAGGCAGAATCTTGACCGTATCCAGACCGTGACCGGCAACCTGGCTTAAAATGTTGTGCTTTTCAAGCAGCGGCATGGTGATCATCTGGCAGAAGAGATCGTTATTCATCTTGTGCAGCAGCTTCCAACTGGCCTTCAGAGCCATGGATTTAGGTTCTGCGAACTGCATGCCGATCATCAGTCCTTTGCCTCGAACCTCGCTGAGCATTTCGTATTTTTCGGTCAGCTTCTGCATGCCTGCGATAATACGTCCGCCCATTCTGGCAGAATTTTCCACAAGATTTTCTTTCTCCAGCACCTCAATGGTGGCCAGTCCTGCGGCCATGGCAAGGTCGTTCTGACCGAAAGTGTTGGAATGCGCGAAACAGCGTTCCATGGAATCAAAAATCTTTCCATGGATTTCACGGGTGGTGACGATTGCTCCGACGGGGATGAAACCGCCGGAAAGAGCCTTGGAAATGACCAGAATATCCGGAACAATTCCCCAATGCTCCACCGCGAACATCTTTCCGGTCCGCCCCAGCCCGCACTGAACTTCATCGGCAATCATGTAGGTGCCGTAGCGGTCACAAAGCTCCCGTGCTCCTTTAAGGTAATCATCATCGGGAACGAAAACGCCCTTGCCCTGCACGGTCTCGAAAATGAATGCTCCGACATCTCCGCCGCGAAGGGCCTCTTCAAGAGCATCAAGGTCATTGAAAGGAACGGGTATACAGCCGGGCAGCAGAGGCTCGTTACGTTCCCTGAATTCAGGGTTTGCATTTACGGAAAGCGCTCCCAGAGTCAGACCGTGGAAAGCATGATGGCAGTGTACTATCTTATGCTTGCCGCTGGCCTGGCGGGCGAACTTGAGAGCCCCTTCCACACCTTCCGTACCGGAATTGGTGAAAAAAACGGCTTCAAGATTACCCGGAGTTATCTCCGCCAGTTTTTCGGCGAGCATACCGGAAAGTACTCCGAGGTCCATCTGAACAAGGCTCGCGGTTTTGGCATCGATGGTATCATGCAGCACTCGCGCCACATGGGGGTGGTTGCGGCCTATGTTGTAGACCCCGAACCCGGCGAGGAAATCAAGAACCTTAACACCGTTGGCATCCGTAAGGTATGCCCCTTCCGCGGAAACGTAATTCCTGTCATACCCGATTACTTCCAGAACACGCACGAACTGGGGGTTAACAAACTTGCGGTGCAGGGTATAAGCCTCCGCAAGCCTTTCTTGATATTTTTCTACAATCTCAGTACTCATTCTATCAGGCTCCAGTGTACCTTTGCAAAATGGCGTTGAATATGATTTTCACGAGAAATACTCCGCTTCCAGTTCGCGGTCAATGGATAACCCGTTCATTCATGCATTAGTGCATTGCCAAAACAGAGCGGGAACTGTAGCCTGCGCGGAAAAGTTGAACAGGCCGAAAAGACGGCACGCAAATAAAGGAGACCATGACATGGTTAAAGTTATAAGAGCCGAGACAGCAGGGTTCTGCATGGGGGTTGACCTGGCCCTCAACAAACTGGACTCGCTCATTGATAAGAATGAAAACGGCAAAATATATATCCTCGGTCCGATCATCCACAACCCGCAGGTTCTGGAGGACTACGAAAAAAAAGGCGTAATCACCGCACACACGCCGGATGACGTCCCCGAAGGAGCCTACGGAGTCATCCGGGCTCATGGAATACCCAAAAACGCGGAAGAAGAACTGCGTTTACGGGGAGTAAACGTCATTGATGCCACCTGCCCGAAGGTGAAAAAAGCGCAGTTGCTCATCAAGAAAAACACTGAAGATGACCGGATTCTTCTCCTTTACGGAGAAGACAGCCACCCGGAAGTTAAAGGACTTTTAAGCTATGCCCCGTCCGGCACACACCTTTTCGACTCCATAGAGGAACTGGAGGCCATTAAACTCTACCCGGACAAGAAATACTGTCTCGCCGCCCAGACAACTCAGGACCGCAGTGTATATGAAGAAAGCATCCGTTTCCTTGAGGGCAAGGGCATCGACTTTGTAACGCTGAATACCATCTGTGATGCAACGCGCCAGAGACAGGAAGAAGCTATATCCCTTTCCCGTAAAGTAGATCACATGATCGTTGTCGGCGGCCGCATCAGCGGAAACACCCGCAGGCTGGTGCAGGTTGTCGAAACAGCCGGTACAAAATGCACCCATGTTGAAGTTGCGGCAGAACTGCCTCTTGATGAACTGAAGGAGATAAAGACAATAGGGCTAACTGCCGGGGCATCAACTCCGAAGCACCTTGTGGACATTATCCAGCAGATTCTGGAAAAGCTTTAACTCATTCATACAGAACAATAAAAAGCGCGATGTTCCCGGAACACCGCGCTTTTTTATTGTCTTATATATTTTCAACCACCCGTTACGGATGAATATCAGGATTTAGTCGCCGCCTCTCGCAATCACTGCCGAATCCCATTCATATCCCTTGAAGCTCTGCTTGAAGAATATGGAATAAAGAACCGGGCAGAGAATCAGGGTAAGCACGGTGGCAAACATGAGGCCAGACATGATGCAGTTGGCCATGGGCCGCCACATTTCCCCTCCCTGAAGCGAGAGCGGCACCATACCTATAATAGTGGTGGTGGCGGTCATTATGATCGGCCTTGCACGTTCCAGCGAAGCCAGCACTATGGAATCGCTCAAAATCATTCCCCGGCCGCGCAGAATCTCAATGCGGTCAATCAGCATTATGGCATTGTTAACGATGATTCCCAGAAGACTGATCATACCCAGCATGGGCATGAACCCGAACGGGGAAGCGGTCAGGATCATTCCCGGAGTGATCCCGCACATCATGGGCGGCAGGGTCAGGAGAATTATGAGCGGACGCCTGAAGGAGTTGAACTGGAAAATAAGTACCAGCACAAGCAGCCCCATGGCCAGCGGCATATTGGCATTTATGGCTTCCTGGCTTTCCTGACTCTTCTCGAATTCACCGCCGTATGCAACGGAATAACCCACCGGCCATTCATGCGATTTCATCATCCTGTTTATTTCCGGGCGAACAGCATCCAGAGTCTGCATGGCGAAATAGCCGTCCAGAAGGTCGGCCTTGACGGTCATGGTTCTGGTCTGATCACGGCGACGTATGTCCGAAGGCTGCCAGACCAGTCTGGAACTGGCTATCTGGCTGAGCGGCACGGATTTGCCGTCCTGATATGAATAGATGTTTATACTGTCCAGCTTGTCCAGCCTGTTGCGGAAGGATTCCTCACTGCGCAGCAGGATAGGAATATTGGTATCTCCTTCACGGTAAGTTGAAGCCTGATAGCCGCTCATGGCCGACTGCAGGGAAGCGGCAACATCGAAACTGGACAAACCGGCCTGCCGGGCCTTGTCCTGATCCACATCGACTTCCATTTTCTTGGTCCACTGCCCCCAGTCGTCCCATACACGGGCAACTCCGGGTGTTTTATCAAGCAGTGCGGCGATTTTGTCACGTAGCATATAAAGAGTCTTCTGGTCCGGACCGGAAATACGAATCTGCACCGGAGCACCCACCGGAGGACCGTTCATAAGCTTCTTGAGACTGAAGTCCGCATCCGGGAACTTGCCCTTTAACTCCTTCCTGACCCGCTCGATAACGGCATCGGTTTCCGGAACACTTTTGGTGTTGACCACAAAAGTGGCGAGGTTGTCATTGCGCTGTTCAAGGTTGAGCGGCAGGTACCAGCGCGGACCGCCATGGCCTACGAAAGTTCCGACACTCTCCACCCCTTCATCGGACATCAGGAACTGTTCAAGCTTCCCGGCTTCCTCGGCGGTGGTGGTTATGTCCGATCCGAAGGGCTGCCAGAAATCAATTGTGAACTGGGCCCGTTCGTTGGGCGGAAAGAACATTTTAGGGACAAACTTGAATCCCCAGAAAGCCACCGCGCAACCGAAAAGAACTATGACAAGAAACACGGTCCTGTGTTTCAGGCAGGCGATGAGCATGCTCCTGTAGATTCTGTACATACGGCTGGAAAATGTCTGAATGACCTTCTTGGGCTTGAGTATGTAATAGCAGAGCATGGGCACCATGGACATGGACAGCACCCAGGAACACAGCAGAGTCAGGCTCACGACTATGAACAGTGAAAAGCAGTATTCCCCGGTGGTATTGTCGGCCAGCGGAATCGGCAGAAAAGCGAAAACTGTTGTCAGCGATGCAGCAAGAAGCGGCATCCAGAGTTCTGAAACGGAACCGACAACCGCCTTCATACGGTCCTCACCGGCCGCAAGGCGTACAAGAATGGCTTCCGAAACAACGACACCGTTATCGACAAGGATACCCAGTGAGATGATAAGCGAGGCAATGGATATTCTCTGCATCCCCACATCGAAAAACGGCATCAGACCGATGCACCCCAGCATGGCCATGGGAACCAGCGATCCGGCGATCAGCCCGGTCTTGAACCCGGCGAAAACAAGAATGACCACGACCACGAAGACAAAAGACTCAAGCAGATTGAGCATGAAATCCGAAACGGCCGTATCAACATAATCCGGCTGGTAGACTACTATATTGTAGTCCATGCCGAGATATAGATCCTTGGAAAGCTCATCCAGCTTTGCGCTGACCAGTTTGCCAACTTCCATGATGTTGTTGCCGTCGGCCATGGAGATGGCGAGCATAATGGCCGGTTTTCCGTTATACCTGGCCAGAACACCCGGAGGATCGGCGAATCCGCGGCTGACTTTGGTAACATCGGAAAGCTTTACCGAAGACTTCATGCCCTCGATTCTCATGGAAAGGTCAGCGATGTCGTCAACTGATTTGAACTCACCGGTCGGCTCTATGGAAATACGCTCCGGTCCGACCTTGGCCGAACCGCTGGGGCGGATCGAGTTCTGGTGATCGATCATCTGTCCCAGAGCAAACGGAGTTATACCTGCCGCTGCCATGCGCGAGTTTGAAAAATCGATGAAAACCCGCTCGTCCTGCAGCCCCCACCGCTCGACCTTACCGACTCCGGGAGTCTGCAACAGCTTGTCGCGGGTATAGTCGGCCACGTCCTTGAGTTCCCGATAGGTGAAGCCGTCACCGGTAAGGGCGACCAGAATTCCGTACACATCTCCGAACTCGTCATTGATGCTCGGGGTCATGGCTTCCGGCGGCAGTGTCGGTTGCGCGTCTGAGACCTTGTTACGCAGTTTCTGCCAGATAGGATTCATATCCTTCTGGCTATCCTGAAACTCGACCTCTATGATGGATATGCCGGTCATGGACTGCGAACGGACATTCTTGATTACATCAATCTCGCGAATCTTCTCTTCAAGCTTGTCGGTAACCAGTTCCTCCACCCTCTGTGGAGAGGCTCCCGGAAACGCGGTGATGACCACGGCCGTGCGGATTGTAAAATCCGGATCTTCCGACTTCGGAATGCTCATGAAAGTCATCACGCCGCCAAGGGCGATGAGCAGAAACAGAGCTATGGAAGTGCGGCTGTTCTCTATGCACCATCTGGCAAGATTCACGACAATCCCCCCACGCTGCGAACTTTCATGCCGTCCTTCAGCGAATGAACACCGCGTGTGACAACTGTTTCACCGGACTTCAGGCCTTCCAGAATCTCCAGTCCCTGCCTGGAAAGAGTCCCGACCTTTACGTCACGGCGTTTAACCACAGTCCCGTTCTCCAGCACCCACACGTACTTGCTGCCGTCAGATCCGCCCACGACCGAGGACGGAGCCACAAAAAGACTGCCACCGGCTGAACGCCCCAGAAACTTCACGTTTCCGGACATGCCGCTGCGAACCAGTTGCTTGGAATTATCGAGATAAACCTTGACCGGAAAAGAGGAACCATGGTTCGTGCCTATGCCGACCTCCATGATCACCCCGTTCATGACTTTTCCCGGAAGGGCATCAAAGGTTACAAGCACCTTCTCGCCTTCCGATATCTCTGAAATGAGGGTATCCGGCAGAGCTATATACATTTTCATCTGTTTACCGGCATTGAATCCCACGACCTTCTGGCCGGGCTGCACGTTCTGGTGCACATTGACATCCACGGAACCGACCCATCCATCAAACGGGGCCTTGAGGACTGTGTAACGCACCCTTTTACGCGCAATATCAAGCAGCTTTTCAGAAGCGTTCAGCTGAGCCTGAAAGGATTTGAAATCCGCATCGGCCTGATCCAGCTCGGACTTGGAAACAACCTTGCGTTCATAAAGGGTTCTGATGCGGGCCACATCCGCCTTGGCGCGGACATAGTTGGCCCGGACCTGTTCAAGGTTGGATTCGCTCTGGCGCACTTCCAGCTCGTAGTCGGCAGGGTCCAGCCGGGCAATAACTTCTCCGGCCTGAAACTTGCGACCTATCTGGTCGCCGGGGAAGGAAATTATCTTGCCTCCGACACGAAAAGACAGGTCTGACTGGAGGGCGTCCTCAGCCGTTCCGGAAAAAACCCACTGCCTGCTGGATGCAGATTCTCCGACAGTCATTGTCTTGACCGGACGCAGGATTTCCTGCGCCGGACCCGGTTTTTCCTTGCACCCGCCAAGCGCGAACAAAAACAGGATTATCGTAGCAACTAATATTTTTTTCATATTAAGCCTCGTTGCAGCAGACAAAAGCCACGGCTCTTTTACACAGGGTTTCAGTTATTATATCAATTCTTTCCGGGGTCATTTCATCCCACCCGACACGGTCGGAAAAAGCCTTGTGATTTACAAACTTAAGCGCGATACCGATCAGAGCGGTACCCACGATCATAATTTCGGTAAAGGTGGTTCCATCAGGCATGACAGCCTTGAGCAGCATGTTCATGGCATCAATGGAAGGGCTGAAAAATTTCTCATCAAGCATGGAATACGCTTCACTGGGAGCGGCAAGCTCCCGGTTGATAAGCATTATACCCCAGATGGAAGCCGGATTGCTGAGCATTCCGCTCATAAAGGATCTGAAAAACCAGGCCACTGCTTCTTCGCCGCTAAGCGTTCCGGATTCGTATTCGGATACTTTCTCCATGACGACATCCATGCCGGGCATGACTTCATCGCGACACGCAATGATCTCATTCAGAATAGCCTCGTAAAGCCCTTGTTTTCCCCCGAAGTGGTACCCCACGGTCGCAAGGTTGACTTCCGCCTCGGAAGCCAGATTGCGCATGCTCACCCCGTTGAACCCGTTCATGGCAAACAGTTGCAACCCGACTTCTATCAGCCGTCTGCGGGTCTCTTCTCCCCTGGCCTTGTTGGTCATTCCCTTGGACTTGCACACCGTACACGTGGCATTAGTTTTCATACCCGGAAACCTCACATTTGATCGGGCGGCGAAAATCGACCGCCCGCAATCTATTTTCATTCTTACAGGAACTAAATAAACACCGTTCACTATAAAGTCAAACGTTTGTTTAAAATATTTGTTCAAAACTTTTGTTTATATACAAACAGGAAAGATAAACCAGACTAATGTTCAGGTATAGTAGAGTGTTAAAGCAGCAAGTTTCTCCAGGAAATATTCGTTAGCGTGGGATTTTTCCCAGATTATGGAATGCCCCCTTACCGTACGATTTTTTCCGAATTCTGCACTCCCCTTATGAAGCTGACTCCCGGTGGGAGCGAAGCTGCAATATGAGGACATTTAGAGCTCTCTTCACCAAACGGAAATTTGTGTACGGTAAGTCCGGAAACCTGAAGAACACCCACACGACCAAAAGGTCTGCGTCGTTGCCGCGAGCGCCTATCTGGCTGCGATCCCTGGCCTCACACCCCATGGCGGGGCACAAGGGATGCTGAATTCTCCTCCAGCCCGTTCAAAGACCTTTTCAGCGGAATGAACAGCAAAAAGGCAAGGGCGAAGGACAATACCTCGGCCACGGGCTGGGCGTAGATCACGCCTTTCATTCCATATATTCCGGGCAGGATCATGATCGCGGGAATGAAGAATATTCCCTGCCTGCTGAGATTCAACAGCATCCCTTCCCCGGCCTTTCCAAGGGCCAGGAAAAGCGTCGCATCAACCACGAAAAGTCCGAACAATATGAAGACGAGCCCGTTGTACATAAGGACTTTCCCGCCTATTTCCACGATGTTCAAGTCTCCGTGGCTGAAAAGCCTCATGATTTCGCCGTTGAAAAGGCACAGGGATACGGCCACCACGGCGCAATAGGCTCCGGTCCATTTCAGCGCGACGGCGATGGATTCCTTTAAGCGGCCATAGTTTCCCGCTCCATAGTTGTATCCAGCTATGGGCTGAAATCCTTTGACAAAACCAAAAACAACAAAGGACACCAAGGCCAGTATTCTGAGCGCGACCCCGATGCTGGCAACCGCCGAGTCTCCGTATTCGCTGATGGCCGTGTTGGTCATTCCCATGGAAAGGCCGGAAAGCAATTGAAAGGCGAACATGGGAAGGCCCAGCTTGAGCACGTTGAGATATACGTCTTTTTCAAAAGTCATATGTTTTGGAGCGATGCTGACATTTGCCCTGGAACTTGCGAAATACCAGATGAAAACCGCGAGCATGGAGGCTTGGGAAATGACCGTCGCGGCCGCGGCCCCATAAACTCCCCAGTTGAACACGAAGATGAATACCGGGTCCAAAACCATGTTCAGCACCCCGCCGAACAGCATCACGACCATGGACATCCTGGCCGCGCCTTCGGAGATGACGATGTTGTTTATGGTGATGTAGCATACGCCTACAGTAGAAAACAGCATGAAGACCGAGAAATAATCCCGTGCATAGGGCAGGATGGTTTCCGTTGCCCCCAGGTATGTCAACAATTCCTCTGAAAACAGCATGCAGGCGGCGGTAAGGACAGCTCCAGCGGCAATACCGGAGAACAGGGCCGTGGAGGCGACCTTGCTCGCGCCGGATATGTCGCCATCGCCCATGTACCGGGAGATGCAGGACGCCGCCCCGCATCCGAATGTCAGCCCCAGGCCGATGACGACCTGCACCACCGGAAAAACAATGGACACAGCGGCCATCTGGCTGGGGCCGAGCCAACCGATGAAGTAGGCGTCCACCACGTTGTACAAGGCCGAGACCAGCATCCCGATGATGGCCGGGAGCCCGAGCTTCAAAAGGGCAGTTGAAACCTTTTCCTCGCTCAAGATGCGGATTCTTTTGTCTTTGGCGTTCATATGATTCCTTATGATTGTGATTAAAGCGTATAGCTACTATACACTTTAGATAAAAAAATTATCCCTCGTGGGATTCGATCTCCTGGGACACCCTGCGCAGAAAATTTTTCAGAAACACGAGATGTTCTTCGGACTCCTGCTCAAGCAGCCCGGCCACCATTTCGTCAAAGTCGCGGTGGAGCCTGGCGTGGGCCTCATAGGCTGTTTCCCCTTTGGTGGTAAGGCTCAGCAAAAGCCTTGACTGGTTCTTCGGATCGCTGGCCTTGACGACCATTCCCTTTTTTTCCAGCTTTTTTATTATCTGGGAAATCGCGCCTTTGGTCACGCCGAACCTTTGGGCCAGGGCGGCCACATGGAATCCTGGATTGTCCTTGATTGCCACTATCAAATGGATTTCGGCCTCGAACAGGCGTTCGTCCGTGCCGTAGTAATGGGTCCGCTTGTCATGATCGAAAAGCAGCCAAGCCACGCGCAACAATTGATAGCTTACACCGGATTCTTCTTTGCTACGAACCAACATGCGCAATGTGTATAGCAGCTATACTCTATCGTCAATCTTTTTCTCGTTGCCGGCGGGTATATGATTGGGAATGGCCGGACAGGCACGGCCTTGAAAAATATTGCCGAGGGGCCAGGAGGCGGCCATGCCAGACAACCGCCCGGCATGGCGGAAAAAGGACGATTTTGAAAGGCGCGTCCTTTGACCTGGGAAGGCTGGCGCGCGCTCAAATTTTTTGCCCTCTTCCAATCGTCCAAGTCCTTTTATCACGCCAGATCTTCTACTGCAAGATACTGAGGCAACAAGCTTCTTCTTTCATCATCCGACTTTACGCCAGGCAGTCTTTCAAAGAGAAAGTGCAGATATCGCAGCGGTTCCAGCCCGTTAGCCTACGCAGTCTCGACCAGGCTGTACAAGTCCGTGCCTCGTTTTTTTGTCCCGGCCTTGAGCACGTCCATGAACTTACGCCGCACGTGCGCCAGACAGCCGACATGGATGATGCCCTCTCGCCCCCCAAAGGCGTTATACCCCGCATACCCGTCGGTTTGCAGATAGCCTGAAAATTCACGCACCAGCCCCTCGGCAACCTTGCCGGAACGCGAGGGTGAATAGCTGTTGGACTTCCTTGGCCGTGATCTGTTGCACCGGAATCGCAACTATGTCCGGCGTCTTGACACGAAAACCTTCACTTTGCCCCAGGAAACGCCGTTTCCAGTGATAAAACGCGCCTGCGGAAAGCTTGTGTCTGCGGCAGTATTCGGCTTGCGTCAGCTTGCTCGCACGCCAACCATCGACATGTTTACGCCAAAAGTCGGCTGAACGGAGTTTCTTCTGTTTTCGGGATGCCTTGGCCATGGATGCTCCTCCTTGAGCTGAAGGGCATCATGGCATTGATGGGGTGCTGCTGTAAGAAGGGGGTTATCGTGCGCTTACGAATATTCATGGGCATAAAAAAGTCCCGCTGACCTAAATCAGCGGGACTTTATTTGATAGGGCTATAAATCTAGTCGGGGTTCCTCTGTCGTTAATTAGACATGGACTTCGGCACAAAACAAATCAACTCAATCTGGTTGCTTCCAGAACTCCATCAATGGTTTTGACTTTGTTCAGGGAACGGTGCAAGTGGCCGAGATCGGTTACTTCCACTGTGAATTCCAGAAACGAAATACCGTCTACATCGGACTTGAAGTTTCCGGAATCTATATTCACGTCCATTTCCGTCAGCACAGTACATATCTGGGCCAGCATCCCCCTGCGGTTGCGGCAGCGGATTCTGATCTGAGCAGGATGCGATGTTTCCTCCTGCCCGCCTTCCCAGGATACATTCAGCAGCCTTTCGGCCTCCAGATTCTTGATGTTCGGACAGGTGGCAGAGTGAATTATCACGCCCCGGCCACGGCTGATGTATCCGATGATCGGTTCGCCCGGAAGCGGAGTACAGCAACCTGCGAAACGGATCAGAACATTGTCCACACCTTCGATATTGATGGAGCTTGCAGCATTCTTGCCGCCCCCCTCTCCCGGCTCGTGGTGTTCCGGCTGCTGCGGTTCGTCAGTCAGACCTTCAGCTTCATTGATCACCGCGTAAAGACGGCGCAGCACCTTTCTGGGCGTGATTCTGGAATATCCGATATTGGAAAGCAGGTCGTCCACGCTGCCGCAGGAAAACTCGTCTGCCAGAATGACGAAATAACCGTCCTTCATGGCTTTGGTAACGTTGAGATTCATGCGCCGGCCTTCTTTTTCCAGCATTTCCCTTGCCAGTACGATGGAACGGGTCCGTTCCTCGGTATGGATGTAATGCTTGATCCGAGTACGCGCCTTGGCTGTCTTGACAAATTTAAGCCAGTCCCGGCTGGGCTTGCGCTTCTTGTCGGTAATAACCTCTATGGTGTCGCCGTTCTTGAGCGCGGTATTGAGAGGCACAAGTCTTCCGTTGACCTTGGCCCCGGCACAATGGTTCCCCACCTCGGTGTGGATGGAATAGGCAAAGTCCACGGGAGTTGCACCGTCCGGCAGTTCCTTGATCTCACCGGCGGGAGTGAAAACGTAGACTTCATCGTTGAAAAGATCAAAACGCAACGAAGACATGAACTCGCGGGGATCTTCAAGCTCCCGCTGCCAGTCCATTATCTGACGCAGCCACGAGAAACGTTCGGCATCACGGTTCTGCTTGGCGGCACTGGAACCGGTTTCCTTGTACTGCCAGTGAGCCGCAACCCCGTACTCGGCAACCTGCTGCATTTCATCGGTACGTATCTGGATTTCTATGCGCTCCCCTTCCGGGCCGATGACCGTGGTGTGCAGACTCTGGTACATGTTGGCCTTGGGGATGGAAATATAGTCCTTGAACCTGCCGGAAACAGGTTTCCACATGGAATGGACCAGCCCCAGAACAGCGTAACAGTCCTTGACGGAATCGGTAATGACCCTGAAGGCGATTATGTCGTGAACTTCATCAAGGTTGAGTCCCTGCCGCTGCATCTTCTTGTGGATGCTGAACTTGTGCTTGGTACGGCCGTAAACGGTCCCCTTGATCTTGTTGTCCTTGAGCATATCGCCGAGCAGACTGACTACCTTGTCCACATACTCCTTGCCGAGGGTATGCTGCCTCGCCAGTCCGTCCGTGATATCCTTGTATACATCAGGCTTGAGATAATAAAGGCAGAGATCTTCAAGGTCCCTCTTGACCATGTACAGACCGAGCCTGTTGGCCAGCGGGGAATATATATCAAGGGTCTCCTGAGCGATAAGCATCTGCTTGTAGCTCTTCTGGAAATCAAGGGTGCGCATGTTGTGCAGACGGTCGGCGAGCTTGACCATAAGCACCCGGATATCCTCGGCCATGGCCAGAATCATCTTGCGGATGTTCTCGGCCTTGGCAATGGCCTTGGATTCAAAATCCATCATGCTTATCTTGGTCACCCCGTCCACGATATCGGCGACTTCCTCACCGAAAAGATCGGCGATCTCGTCGATGGTGGCATCGGTGTCCTCCACCGTATCGTGGAGCAGGCCGGCGGCCACGGTAGGTTCGTCCAGACGCATGTCCGCCAGAATCTTGGCCACATGCAGGGGGTGGGCAAGATAAGGCTCACCGGAAAGACGGACCTGCCCTTCGTGAGCCCGGGCCGAAAAAACGTATGCCCGCTGGATCAGGGCCAGGTCCGGGTCGCTGATATAGGAACTGACTATGTCAGTTATTTCATTGATGCGTATCATAATCTACTGCTGTAAGGTGGGTTTCTTCTGCAGCGCTTTCGGAATCCACCACTCGTTTGCATTGTAATCAAGCCCTGCCGGGGCCACTTCGATCCCCTTTATTCTCTTGCTGAAAATCGGCAGAGACATGGGAACATAAAGAAAACAATAAGGCTGCTCTTCGTGCATGATCTCCTGAACGCGGTCATAAATCCGTTTCCGCTCAGCCTGATCCAGAGTGGAGCGCCCCCTGTCGAGCAATTCATCCACTTCGCTGTTCTTGTACTTGATGAAATTCAAGCCGCCGGGAACGGCCTTGGAGGAGTGCCATACGGAATAGATATCCGGGTCCTGCAAGATATTCCAACCGAGAATAGTGGCATCGAATCGACCTTTGTCAATAAACTCCTTGAGAAAGGCAGCCCATTCAATTGTCCGTATCTTGACATCTATACCGATTTTCCTGAGCCGGTTCTGAATAATTGTTGCGGACTTAATACGCAAGGAATTTCCCTGATTGGTGATGATGCTGAAGGAAAAAGGCTTGCCGTCACGGTCGAGAATTCCGTCCCCGTCCGTATCGGTCCACCCGGCTTCCTTAAGCAGGGCCAGAGCCTTTTCCGGATGATATCCGTAAGGCTTGAGCTTGTCGTTGTATACCCAGGTGCCCGGCTTGTACGGACCGATTGCCGGATAGCCCAGCCCAAACAGAACCCCTTTTACTATCTCATCCTTGTCTATGGCGTAATTGACGGCCTGACGCACCCTGACGTCCTTGAAAAAAGGACTCTCCATATTAAAGCCGAGGTAGGTGTATGAGAACGACAGATATTTGTATTTCTGAAAATTGCTATCCCAGTTTCCCCCTTTGGTCTGATAAAGATACTGCTGGGGGGTAAGCTCCATGTCATCAAGAGAACCGCTCTTGAATTCCAGAAACTGCGTGGACTGGTCCGGTATGACCCTGTAGACCAATTCATCAATATACGGACGGCCTTCAAAATAATCGTCATTAGCCTCCAGCACGAGCCGCCTGCCCGGAATCCATTCCTTGAGTTTGTAGGGGCCTGCGCCGATGGGCTCGCGCCTGTATTTTGTTTCGTTCAGGTTCTCGTGTTCAAGAATATGCTTCGGAAGGATGTCGTTTGCCCAGGAAATCAGGGAACGGGCGAACACCTTATCGTAACGGACTTCGAACGAATATTTCCCGGTCAGCCGGAATTCCCTGACGTTTCTGTAATCCCCGGCATATGCCGTAGGCGTATCAGGATCGATCATCATTTTATATGTGAACTCCACATCTTCGGCAGTCAAAGGAACTCCGTCCGTCCAGCGGATATCCTTCCTGAGTTTGAAGCGCAGCAGCTTCCCGCCATCCAGAACCTCGAAAGATTCGGCCGCGTCCGGGACAAGCTCAATATTCTTGTTGTACTTCAGCAGCGAGACGAAAAGCTTGCTTGCAACTCCGTGACTGGCGGAATCGGAAGCCAGAGCCGAAAGGAGACACATAGGCTCCGCCAGCACAGGGTCGGTCAGCCTGCCGCCGAAAACCGGTTTCGAGTCATCAATCGTCGCTTGCGCAACCTCTTTCGCAGGCTCCTCTTTTTTAACATCAGGAGCATCCCCACACCCTGCAAGCAGTGCGAGAAACAAAAAAAACATAAAAACTATCGCAGGTCTGTTCATGTTGCCCTTATTTTTTTGCATAAAAATCTTCCATAAAGATCGCTAGATTGCTAACATATTCAGTATGGACTATTGTTCTGGAAAAGCCAAGCAATGTGCAGCGGCATATTGACCGCTAACAGATTTTACTTTACGGAAACATTCTATCTGCCTCTACTTAGAATAATTATCATTATAACAAAGACTGAATTATACATAACATACTGAAGTTTATAGTTCGGGGGAACGTGTAAGTATGTCACAAAATGAAGAAACCGTAGTTAAATCGATTCTGAAATCATTTTTATCCGGTACCGTACCGGAATATATCCTCGACGGCTCACACTCTATTGTGGCCTGTGACGGAGTACAGCGTCTTGAATTGAAAAAAAGAGAAAGATACTGGGATGTAGACGCGTCAATCCAGGGAGAAGATTTCCAGATATATTCCACGGAACTCGGCCTCAATCTGGCCGAGGAAAGCATAAATTTCTACTGCAACTGTCCTGAATCGTTTTCCGGGGTATGCAAACATGTCGGTGCTGCGGCCATAAAGCTGCTTCAGACTATTGATACTGACGAGGATCAGCCGGAGGCACAGAACACCGTTGACTGGCGCCAGAACTTCCGATCCTTTTTTGCCACGGAACTGGAGCCGGAAGCGGGCAAGCACTATATCCTGTACCGCATGTACCCGGAACCGGAACGCCTGCAGGTTGCTTTTTTCAGAGCCAGACAGAACAAGTCCGGCCTGTCTCAGGTGCAGAACGAAATCGAGCTGCAGGATATAATCGACAAGCCGGACTGGAGCGAAACGTCACCCGGCCTTCCGCTGGTGGCCGAACAGATCGGGCATTACCTTGATTACCGCGGGCACCGGGTGGAAATCCCTCCGGGGCTGCATGCCTGGTTTTTCACTGCTGTAAAGGATGAATACTACATGTTCCTGCGGGATACGGATATTCCGATCCGCATTGAAAGCAGGACCATGCAGCTCAGACTCTCTCCGGAGCTTTCCGAGGAAGGCCTCAGGTTCGATATACTTTTGTCTGATGAAGGCAAACCGCCGTTTTCCATCATGGATGATGATGAGGTCTTTTTTTACGGGCGGCTGCCCCTGTGGGTATACTGGAAACAGGGATTCTACCCCGTCCAGACCACCCTTGCGCCCAAGCTGGTGCAGGAAATGCGCATACAGAATCCGGTGATTCCCCCCGCGGACATACCGGAATTCCTTGACCGCGTCTGGACCCAGATTCCGGTATCCGACCTGCATGATCACGAAGAATTTCTGGAAAAGATGCAGCCGTTCTTCGTTCCCGCAACCTTCAATCCCAAGCTTTACCTCAACGAGGAAGGCTCGCTGCTGACGATCAAGATCGACAACATCTACGATACCGAGCACGGGGAAGTCTCCATGGGAGATCCCAACCCGGATCTGCAGACCGGAAGTTACAGGGACGGCGAAAAATCCTACCTGGTCCGCCGGGCACAGGACGAGGAAGCACAGCTTTTTTCGGAACTCAGAGACATGGGATTCCAGCCGAGAAGCAACTCGGTCTGGTTCATGGAACAGGAAGCGGCCATAACCTTTCTGCTGGACTTTTACCCGCAGCTTGTCGAAGCCTACAGAATATACGGGGAAAAGAACCTTACCCGCTACAAGGTAAGACTTACCTCGCCTCAGATTGTCGCCGAAATCGAGACTGACGAAGACAACAAGTGGTTCAACCTCGACATCAACGTGGAATACGACGACCAGCGGGTACCCATTGATAAGATATGGGAAGCCTGGAGTCAGGGCAAACGGTACGTGCAGTTGAAGGACGGCTCCTATACAAGCCTGCCTGAATCATGGCTCAAGAAACTCAGCCACAAGCTCAAGGCTCTGGGTTACGATCCCGAACAGCCGCCAAGACAGCAGTACGAACAATATGAAACTCCGGTTCTCGATAAGATCATTGAGGATCTCCCCGATGCCAGAACAGATGAACATTTCGTCAAGCTCAGGGAAAAGATTCATAACTTCGATGAAATCAGGATGATTGATCAGCCCAAGGCGCTCAATGCCACCCTGCGGCCGTATCAGGTTCAGGGGCTCAGCTATCTCAACTTCCTGCGTGAATACCGCTTCGGCGGGATTCTGGCTGACGAAATGGGGCTGGGTAAAACCATCCAGACCCTGTCGTTCATCCTTTCTCTGCACGAACGGGGAATCACCGGTCCGAACCTGATCATTGTTCCCACTTCGGTAATGCCGAACTGGGAAAGGGAAGCACAAAAATTCTGTCCGCATCTGCCCCTGCTGACCATTTACGGTTCAAGGCGTGAAGACCTGTTCAAAAAGATTCCTGAATCGACCATCGTCATCACCACCTATGCGCTGCTGCGGCGGGATCTGGAAGAACTGCTCAAGCACGAATACACATCGGTTATTCTGGACGAAGCCCAGAACATCAAAAACCCGAATACCATAACGGCAAAATCGGTCCGCAAGCTCAAGAGCGACATGAGACTGTGTCTCTCCGGTACGCCGATAGAAAACAACCTTTTTGAACTGTGGTCCCTGTTTGAATTCCTCATGCCCGGATTCCTCAGTTCACAGCATTCGTTCCAGCGCGGAATAGTAAAACCGATCAAGGACGGGGACGAGGAAACTCTGAACTATCTGCGGACAAGGGTAAAACCCTTTATCCTGCGCCGCACCAAGTCTGAAGTGGCCAAAGACCTGCCGCCCAAGATCGAGACCGTGCATTACTGCGACCTCATCGAGGAGCAGAGGGAGCTCTACAACGCTCTTGCAAAGCGGCTCAAGGACCAGGTGCTCAAGGATGTGGACGAAAAAGGCATGGCCAAAAGCCAGATGTCCATACTCGACGCCCTGCTCAAACTCAGGCAGATCTGCTGCCATCCGCGCCTGCTCAAACTGGATATGCCCGGACTTTCCACCAACCTGCCCTCCGGCAAGTTCGATGCGTTCAAGGACCTGGTCTTTGATATCGTGGAAGGTGGACACAAGGTGCTGGTCTTCTCACAGTTCGTACAGATGCTGCATGTGATCCGCTCCTGGCTGACCATCAAGGATATTCCGTTTGCCTATCTTGACGGCTCCAGCAAGGACCGTTTCGATCAGGTTGACCGCTTCAATGACAGCCCGGACATCCCCATCTTCCTCATTTCTCTGAAGGCTGGCGGAACCGGACTGAACCTGACCTCTGCCGACTACGTGATCCACTACGACCCGTGGTGGAACCCGGCAGTGGAAAACCAGGCAACAGACCGTACGCACCGCATAGGACAGAAGCGTCAGGTCTTTGCGTACAAGATGATCTGCCAGAACACGGTGGAAGAAAAAATACTCAAGCTGCAGGAAATGAAGAAAAACGTTGCGGATGCCATTATTCCCGGCCAGTCCGCCCTCAAGTCGCTCACCCGTGACGATCTTGAAATGTTGTTCGAAATTTAACCTGCACGTAACAAAAATATAACCGGATCAAATTAAGTTGGCCCGGACTCTCTTAAGAGAGTCCGGGCCTTTTTACCTGAAAGGAGAAACAAGATGAACTGTAATACTGAAATTGCCGTGATAGCCTATGCGGACAGCGGCAACTGCTGCCCGTCACTCGGAACATATCCGGAACTGAACATCAGACACTGCCGGGACCTGGAAAGCTTTCTTGATGAAATGCTCGAAAACGATTTTTCAGGTGTTATCCTGGAGATGAAAAAAGTCATGAGCACACCGGCAAATGATCGAAACAAGATATTCGCCCTTGCTGCCGGCAGACCCATGATGAGAATACGAGGAAATGGTCGGCAGACATTGCCGGTTGACGACCCGGTCTGTTTTCGCAATGACTGCATGCAGAGAAAAACCAGATCAACCCGCCTGTATGAAAGGGTTCCCGTTTCTCTGCAGGTGCAGCTCAGCCACGAGGACGACCACGTAATGGCAAGGGAGTTCTACGCCAATGTCGAGAACCTGTCCGAAGCAGGATGCTTCATAACAACCGAAACCGACCTTTCCGCAAACAGATTCGTACACATGAGATTTCACGACATCTCAAACAAACTTCCTGTATACGGGGCCATCCGCTGGTCTGCTGCAAAAGAAAACGGAAAATTCGGGTACGGACTGCAATTTGTGAAAATTAGCGATGACCAGAAACAGGAACTTATCGAAAAACACATCTCACCGAACCTCCTCGCGAACAGCCCCGCTGAAATAGAATAAACTCCCACCCCAGACTACCGCAATGCTCAAGCATGGACAGTGTCCTTCCTGATGTGCAATAATGACGGCATCATGAAATACTCCATGTCACGACTGAGCATTGCGGCAAAACTGATACTCATCCTGCTGCTGATTATGGCGAACGGCTGTGCCATGATGCACGGCTCGCTGGACCAGGCGCAGGAATACAGCCGGGAATCCAATTATGAGGCTGCGGTACAGACTCTGGACAACGTAATCGGTTCGGATGAATCGGAATCAGTCAAAGCACACGCATTCATGCTCCGGGCGGAGGCATACTCTTCCCTCAAGGAATACCGCTCGGCCTATCGTGATCTTCAGGTTGCCTGGAAGCTGTCCTGCCACCTCTACCAGAAAGGACCGGACGCAGCTGATGCTGAATCCGATTTCAATACAGCAAAATCCTGCACGGAAAAAATTCCCCTGCTGATTGACGAATTGAAACCCTTCATAAGCGACTTCGGAGCCATCATGGCAACACAGGAAGCAGCGGCCATTGTCAGAAAAATATTCCCTGAACTGCCCAGATGAAAATCTTATAAGAGACCTAACTAAAAATTTTACTGCACCCTATGGCGCGTTTACCTATTGTCGTTCTGATCCAACATGCAAGGACAGTTGGAATATTTTCCGGATGTCAACATCTAATCAATCGATTGACATTCTTTAATCATGCGATTAATTAAGGCCATGAAGGCGTGCAAAAAGACATTGCCGAGAAACGGATATCGCCGGATATCTCATCAATTCACATAATGCCGTAACAAAGAAGCAAACGGATGACTTGCGTAGCGTTGCTACTTTTTCACTCTGGCCGCATTTAGTTACGACAAACCCAGATCGCAGAGGTTCACTGCTTCTGCTGCGACTGCCGGAACCTTTTCCGGTCACCAGTCCAAGGACGTAAGCATGATCAGAGAATTAGACCGATATGGGTGTTCGCGAAATTGAATAATGATGGGCTCCGGAACATCCATATTCCCATTTTTTTTGCACGATTACTAATCAACTGATTGATTAGATACGTCGAAATATTGCCATAAGGGGGGATAGCCATGCGCAATACAATATTATTTTTGATGCTGACAATGCTGCTTCTACCGGGATGCAAAGAAGAAGTTCAGGTGGAGCAGCCCATACGCCCTGTGCGGGTTCTTAAAATAACAGACCAGAACATGCCGGAACAACGCAAATTTCCCGGCAAGGTCAAGGCCACCCGTGAGGCGACCCTTGCATTCCGGGTTCCGGGGCAGATTGAACATTTTGATGTAAAGGAAGGCGATTTCGTTGCAAAGGGACAGGTGATTGCCGAGCTTGACCAGCGGGATTTTCAGGCCGCGGTAGCAGATCTGGAAGCAAAGCTTCTGGGCGCAAGGTCTGTGATGAACGAAGCCAGACTTAATTATGAACGCAACGGCAAACTGCTCGCTTCCGATACCGTGGCCCAGTCTTCCTTTGATTCAGCCAAAAGTACGTATGAAAGCAGCCGGGCCCGGGTCAACTCGCTGGTTCAGGAACTGCGCCGGGCCAAGCTCAACCTGCAGTACACCCGGCTGGTAGCACCCTTCAGCGGAACAATTGCCGTAAAATCAGTGGACAATCATGAATTCATCCAGGCCAAGGAGCCTATTGTGCAGCTTGAGGACACATCAGCTCTGGATGTGGTTGTGGATGTGCCGGAAAACATATGGGTTCGCGGATTCATCAATAAGGACAGCCGCACCTTCAACGCCTTTGCCAGGTTTGAAAGTTACCCGGGCCGCGATTTCAAGCTTGGGATCAAGGAGTTCCAGACAAAGGCCAATTCCGAGACCCAGACCTATGAGGTAACCCTCAAAATGGAAAAACCCGAGGGACTGTCCATACATCCGGGTATGACCGCAGAGGTCGTGGCCAGTATGCCGGAGACAAAAGGAGTGAAAACTGTTTCCGTACCTGTTTCAGCCGTTGTCGGCTTTCCGGATCAGGACAAATTCGTCTGGATCTACGAAAAGGGCACTGTGAAGAAACGCAATGTCAAAATAGGCAGAATCATCGGCGACAGGTTTGAAGTCCACAAGGGGGTCAACCCCGGCGAACAGGTTGTCGTATCCGGAGCGCATTACCTGCGCGAAGGACAGGAAGTTAAGATCCTGAAGGGCAGAATCGGAGGCCGGGGATGAGTCTTGCACGGCTGACCATTGAGAAGAAAACCGTCTCAGTGGTCCTGACAATTGTGTTTTTTCTATACGGGATAATGGCGTTTCTGAATATGCCCCGCCTTGAAGATCCCGAATTCACTATCAAGGAAGCGCTGGTAGTAACCTCGTACCCCGGAGCCACTCCCTCGGAAGTGGCTGACGAAGTCACCGATGTGATTGAAGGGGCGGCCCAGCAACTCAAACAACTCAAGAAGGTAACCTCCATCTCCAACCGTGGACAGTCCATTGTCACCGTTGAAGTGCAGGACCGATATGACAAGGACACCCTGCCCCAAGTCTGGGACGAACTCCGCCGGAAGGTCAGTGATGCCCAGCCATCCCTCCCCCCCGGGGCAGGGAAGTCCCTTGTCATAGATGATTTCAGTGATGTTTACGGAATTCTGCTTTCAATTTCCGGGGACGGATACTCTCAGCAGGATCTGCAGGATTATGTGACGTTCCTGCGCAAGCAGCTGCTGCTGGTGGACAATGTGGCCAAGATCACGGTCTGGGGGGAACAGCAGGAAACCGTATTCGTGGAGATTTCAAGGGCGCGTATGGCCCGGTTGGGAGTCTCCCTTGATTCGATTTACAAAACTCTGTCCAACCGCAACCTTGTGGTCAAATCCGGCAACGTCAAGGTCGGCAGGGAATATATCGAGATCTCACCGTCAGGCGGAGTTGAATCGGTTGAAGACCTTGGGGACCTCTACATAAGGGACGGTTCGGGCAGACTGGTTCCGCTACGGGACGTGGCCGAAATTCATCGCGGTTATCAAAGCCCGCCCTCGCAGTTGATGAGCTTCAACGGGCGCAATGCCGTTGCCATCGGAATTTCCATGACTCCATCGGCCAATGTGGTCGACCTTGGCGTAGCCATCAATAAAAAGCTGGATGAACTGCAGGCCCAGACCCCGGTTGGCATGAATGTGGAACATGTGTACTTCCAGCCGAGCCGAGTGGAAGCCGCAGTCAATTCCTTTGTCATAAACCTGGCTGAAGCCGTGGTCATCGTCATTATCGTACTGCTGCTGTTCATGGGGCTGCAATCCGGTCTGCTCATCGGGGCAATCCTGCTCATCACCATCTGCGGATCGTTCATTTTCATCCAGATGGCGGGAGTGGCGCTGGAACGCATTTCCCTCGGCGCGCTGATCATTGCACTGGGAATGCTTGTGGACAACGCCATTGTGGTAACGGAAGGCGTGCTCATCCGCTACCAGAAAGGCATGGACCGCATCCAATCCGCAATTGACGTTGTAGAGCAAAGCAAGTGGCCTCTTCTCGGCGGCACAGTCATAGCGATTATGGCTTTTGCCGGAATAGGATTCAGTCCGGACAAGGTCGGCGAATTCTGCCGATCCCTGTTTATTGTCCTGTTCATCTCACTGATGATGAGCTGGGTAACTGCAGTGACAGTAACCCCGCTGCTCTGTGAAATATTCCTGCGGCCCAAAATCAGCGAATCCGGTGATCCATATGGAGGAGTCCTCTTTCGCATATATCGCGGCATTCTCGAATTCTGCCTGCGCAACCGGGTTTTGACCATGGCAACCCTGTTCCTGATGCTGGTGGGGTCAATATACGGTTTCGGCTACGTCAAGCAGAGTTTCTTTCCGGACTCCACCCAGCCCCGTTTTTATATCCACTACTGGTTACCGCAGGGAACGGATATCCGGGCCACGGCTGAGGATGTAAATGAAATAGCAGCGGTAATAAGGAAAGACGAGCAGGTCAAAAATGTGACCACTTTCACCGGCGAAGGAGCACCCCGTTTTATCCTGACCTATTCCCCGGAAAAGACGGCTTCATCATACGGCATGCTGCTGGTGGAAGTGAAGGATTATGAAACTACCGGCGAGGTCATGGCCCGCTATAAAAAATATCTTGAAACAAACTATCCTGATGCTGAACCAAAGGTAAAAAAATTCAAGCTTGGTCCAGGCCGGGCTGCCTCCATTGAAGTCCGGTTCAGCGGTCCGGACACATCTGTTTTGCGGAGGATATCACGCGACGCACAGGAAATAATGCTTGCTGGAGGAAAAACGGAATCAGTACGAGATGACTGGCGGCAGGATGTCAAAATCATCAGCCCGGTCATATCGGAGGCACAGGCCAAAATCGCGGGTATCACCCGTCCGGACCTGGCAAAAGCCATGAATATGTTTTTCACCGGCACCAACGTGGGAATCTACAGGGAAGGTGACAAGCTCCTGCCTATTGTTGCCCGCCCCCCGGACAAGGAGAGGCTGGATGTAACCCAGATAGGGGATGTACAGATATTCAGCCCTGTGGCCGGGCGCATGATACCAGTAGAGGAAGTCGTTTCCGGATTTGAAACAAATATCGAACCGGGCAAACTGTGCACACGCAACCGCATGCTGACCGTGACCGTATCCTGCGAGCCGGTAAGCGGCCTGCCTTCGATGCTTTTCAAAGAGCTTCGTCCGCAGATCGAAGCCATGAAACTTCCCGCGGGATACTCCATGGAATGGGGCGGGGAATATGAAGACTCCAAGGACGCCCAGACCAGTCTTGCAAAATGTCTCGGCGGCCCGTTCCTGATCATGATCATCGTAACCATAATGCTCTTCAACAACCTGCGGGTCCCGGCCATAATCTGGCTGACTGTGCCCCTGTCCATCATCGGGGTAACCTGGGGACTGCTGGCCACGGGAGAGCCGTTCGGGTTCATGGCTCTGCTGGGCTTCCTTTCACTTTCGGGAATGCTCATCAAAAACGCCATCGTCCTGCTGGACCAGATCAACATAGAACTGGCTGACGGCAAGCCCCCATACCGTGCGGTCATGGATGCGGCGCTGAGCCGTATCCGCCCGGTGGCCATGGCTTCCGGCACAACCATACTCGGCATGCTCCCGCTGGTAACCGATGCCTTCTTCTCGGCCATGGCGGTTACCATCATGGCAGGTCTGGCCTTTGCCACAGTGCTGACACTGCTGGTTGTTCCGGTTCTTTATTCCATGTTCTACAAGGTCAAAAACCCTTCATAAACACTGCTCCCGGCCTCCGCTGCTGCGGCGGGGGCCGGAAAAACAGCTGACCACTATTTAAATACTGCTTACTCTTTTCTGCAACTTTATGTTTTAATAAAACACCGACAGAAAGCAGCTGTTGAAACACTGACTGCCGGAATCAGGACTCTTTCGCTGTCTAATCTGAAACAGGTACAGAGGATGGAGGATAGTTGAATGAAAAGAATTCATATACTGACAGTCTTCGTCTCACTGCTGTTTTTCGCCATAGCAGCCCATGCCGGATCATACCCCATAGTGGATAGCGGGCAGGAAGCATGCTTCAACAATTCACGGCAGATAAGTTGCCCGGATAAAGGTGACAGCTTTTACGGTCAGGATGCCCAGTATAAAGGAAACCAACCGCAATACCGGGATAATGGAGACGGAACGGTTTCGGATCTGGTGACCGGTCTGATGTGGGTCAAAGCCCGAGGGCCTCAGCTTTCATGGCAGGAGGCCATGGACGGGGCAAAAGACTGCAGGGTGGGCGGATATACCGACTGGCGTGCCCCAACCATTAAGGAACTGTACTCTCTTATAAATTTTAACGGATGGGTTCAGTGTTCCGAATCAAGTTCAATTCCATTCATAAACACAAAATATTTCGATTTCAAATTTGGAGACACCTCGAAAGGAAACCGCATAATTGACTGCCAGGACTGGTCTTCGACCAGCTATGTGAGCAGAACCATGGACGGCAACCCCACCGCATTCGGAGTCAATTTCGCTGACGGACGCATAAAAGGGTATGGGAAAACACATCGCAGACCCATGGATAAAAAATACATACGTTACGTTCGTGGAAATCCTGATTACGGAAAAAATATTTTTGTTAAGCGCAGTGACGGTACTATTGAAGACAGGGCCACCGGACTCATCTGGCAGAAGACTGACAGCGGCCGGAAGCTCAACTGGGAGCAGGCTCTCAGTTACTGCGAGAATCTTACCTACGGAGGCCGCAATGACTGGCGTCTGCCAAGCGTGAAGGAACTGCAGTCAATCGTTGATTACTCACGCAGCCCAGAAACAACCAATTCTGCTGCCATCGATCCTGTATTTGATGTCACTGACATAGAATCTTATTATTACTCTTCCACAACCCATCTGGACGGCCCCAGTCCCAGAGCGGCCTGTTATGTCGCTTTCGGTCGGGCCATGGGCAATTTCGCACCTTTTCGCAGCAAGAACAAAAGCTGGATGGATGTCCACGGAGCGGGAGCACAACGCAGCGATCCCAAATCTGGTGATCCCGATGCTTATTCCTCCGGGCGCGGTCCTCAAGGGGATGATATACGCATCTACAACTATGTACGCTGTGTGGCCGGTGGCGATGTAGAAACCTATGATCCGCCTTATGTCAAAATACCCGTATGGAAAGGAACTGCAGGCTTCTCCGGTTCAGGAATGAGAGGCAGGAATGGTCTACAGGAATTCGGAGGAAATCCGAATCAGAACGGACGCTCGAGCTTCAACAACCGGAATAATGGGGAAATGAGAGACAATTCCATGGGGCAGGGTCCCGGAAACAGGCAGGGCCCGCCTGAAGAAGCATTCACAGCCTGCGAAGGACGCGCTGTCGGAGACGATTGCACAGTGCAGACTCCCCATGGCCCCCTTAAAGGACTCTGCATATCCCGCAATAAGCGGATTTTCTGTGTGCCTGAAGGCCACGGTCCCGGCAGGAACCGAAGGGGAGGACCTCAATAGCGGCCCCGAACCCTTTTTTCTTTCACCGGTTCTGCCGGATTATGGTTTTCAGCTTCATATCTAACTTTCCGACCAGTCAAAAAGACATAGCAATCTCACTGATTAATCAAAAAAAAGGAGTGGTTAAAACCACTCCTTGAAATCTGTTAGCCCTTGTCAATTCTAGGCTAAAGAAGACTCATAGACTAATAACTGGACACTCTTCTTACACAACGAATCAGAACGGAACCTCGTCCATTCCGCTGGCCTCGGAAGGAAAAGCCGGGCCGAGATCTTCATCATCCTGATAGCCGTTCTGCTGATTCTGGGGTTGCTGATAGCCACCCTGCTGCTGAGGCTGCTGATATCCGCCCTGCTGGCGGTTGTTGTTATACTGGCCCTGGTTATTCTGCTGACTGTAGCCGCCCTGCTGTCCCTGATAGCCGCCGGCATCCTGTCTGCTGTCCAGGCCCTGAATATTGTTGGCCACGATTTCAGTCGTATAGCGGTCCTGACCGTTCTGGTCCTGCCACTTGCGGGTCTGCAGTTTACCCTCAACCAGTACAAGCCGTCCCTTGGAAAGATATTTGCCTACGAATTCAGCGGTCTGGCGCCAGGCCACAACACGGTGCCATTCGGTTTTATCAACCCGCTGTCCGGTATTGCGGTCCTTGTACCCTTCGTCGGTAGCGACTGACAGGTTGGCAAATGCCTGGCCGGAGGTAGTGTACGAAATTTTCGGATCCTGACCGATCCGGCCTATCAATATAACCTTGTTCATGCTTCCAGCCATTTTCGGTCCCCACTTATCTAAATTTTCTTTTAGCCGCCGTTTTTTCGGCAGCACTCAATTCTTCTTCAAGATCATAGCTGATCGTATTGGCTTCCGAGGGCTTCCAGTCCCCGAGAGCCTTTTCCAGACGTAATTTCAAGTCATAAGCCCGGCGGATGGATTCGCCAACGGCTTCGGCCTTGTCTTCGGGAATCATGCCAAGTTCCAGCCTGTCCTTCAAGTCCTCAACAAGCTCGATGACTCCTCTGGCCCTTCCGGGCGACCGGGGTTCCTCCCAGGCGGTAGCGACCAAAGCCGGCCATTTCTTTTCCACCTCGCCCTCATCATAAGTCCGGGCCATAACCCTTATCTGAAGTACGTCTCCCATTACAGGCTCCTTATAAGCTGCAGACAGAAAATCGGAAAGCCGGAAAGGATCTGTTGAAGAACTTTAATCGCGTTCTTCCCACTCGCTCTGTACCCGGTTTACAACTTCCTGAATCTGTTTGAGCTGATCGGCCGGACAGACTCCGATAAGCGGCTGTCCCGCATCTACATTGTCTCCGTTATGAAAATAAACGGAATAAATCAACCCTTCCGGTCCGCTGTAGTTGAGTGCTGTTTCACGTTTCATGCGGGAAACGATAAAAAGATCCATGCCTTCCCCGACCTTTACGGAACGGGCGCCGGAACCTTTGACCTTGCTGTCGACCTCAGGAATAAAATAATATTTTGCCTTTTCCGGAGCATTAAACAGAAAAAGGGCTTTCTTGAGAATCTGCTCGATAACCTCTTCCTTGGACAGGAAATGACGAATCCTGATCAGGACTTCACCGGCTTCCACAAACTGCCCTTCCAGCTCCTGCCGTACAGAGACTATTTCGCCCTTTTCCGGTGCTGTTATACTCTTGGTGTTGCGTTCGCGAGTGAGTTTGGCCAGCACGGTTCCCTGTTTTTCCTTCCATTCCCCGGAAGGTCCCTTCACCTTGTCTCCGGGTTTGAGACCGGCAAATTCCACCAGTCCGGTATGCGGAACTGAAATTTCGATTTCCTCATACGGAGAAGCCTTTATTTCTTCAAGTAATTCCTTGATATTAAGCATTTATCGACCTCGATTCATTTATGACTGATGCAGCGCGCTTCAGGCGGCAGTCCATTATATACATTTTTATACGCCGGAACCGCAAGGCAGGCGGTCCGAAAAACACGGCTTCGGGAAACTTGCAGACAATATCCCCGAAGTCAACAGATTCATGAGGGTCCTATCATAGAAAACGGACAACGATAAGTACATGCATAAGCGAAGGTAAAAACTACCTGTAGTACAGATTCCTGCCGCCCATGGTCAGCAATGCCTGCCGGATATTCTTCGCCATTTCACGGCGATCCCAGATCCCCAGAATATGGCTCCGGGACAAGGCTTTCCAGGCATTGTGATAATCCGGCGGAACTGAAATCCCGGTTGTCTCGGCAATGACTCTGGGTCCGGCGAAGCCGATGCTGGAGGACCTGATACCGAACTGGTACGCGGAGCATCCCAGAAAACTGGCCACAGAACCGCCGTATGAATTGGTATCGTAAACAACAAGGTACAATCCCCCGGCATCCATATACCGGCGCAGGGCCATGGTACAGCGCGGCATCTGCAGCACACCGTTTGTTCCTTCCTGAATCCTTATCCCGGCAGTTCCATGCACATAGGCAATCAGGGGAAGCTGCTTGCGCTGGGCCCGTTCGGTCGCACGGATAATCTTTTCACCCTCGGCAGCCCCCACGGACCCTCCCCTGAACGGAGCCGCCAGACAGATTACAACCGCGTTGATGTCGTCCAGCCTGGTTTCAAAAGTAATGCAGGCAGATCTCAGGCCGGTTTTCTTGCGGGCTTCATCAAGCTTCAGGTCAAACCCTTCGTAATCCAGCGGGTTGGCTGATTCTATCCCGGAATTGAACTCGAACCCGTCTGCGTAATTGAAAACATTGTAAAGATACCACTGGTACTCCATCGGGAAATGATGTCCGCAATGGCTGCATACCCCGGCAAAATCTCCAAACAGATCCGGCCCCCACAGATCGAGGCATCCTTCCGTTCCGGAATTGGGGCAGGAGTATGCGCGGTCCTCTTTGGCCCGGACACTGATGTATTTCCATTTCCCGTCCTCGAAACAAGGACCCTGCTCGGGGTTGGACAGGCAGAACAGCTTATCGCGAGTGTCAGAGGATAAGGCAGCGCGAGGCTTGCGTTTCTTTTCTTCCTTTCGCAGCAGCCTTGCGGTCCTCTCTCTAATTATATGGGCTTCGGCCTGAATCTCCTCCATTCCGTTCTTTGCAGCGCGTATGCCGCGACCTACAAAGTTATAGACAACCCATGACCGCGTGGTCCAGGCCGCGCCCTGAATAGCTGCACCGACCCGCAAAAAAATGGATCGGTTGTCCAGATATGATCCGGTGGAAAGACTGCGGAACTTCTCATAGCGCTTTTCAACAAGCCTTTCCCGCGCCCGGGGAGACAGGCTCCAACGCATGAAAACATCTTCGCCGCCCTTGCTCCCCTTCTGTTTCAGGGCCATGGCCCTGAACAGCTTGATCCCCCTTACGGAGACACAGGCCTCATTTGTGGCCTTTATAACCGAAGACCGCAACATCTTGAAAAAATTATAACTGTTCGGTTTGGCGCCGAGATGGGGCTCCTGGACTATCCTGTCCACATAGCCCATCCTCAGATTATCCTCGGCAGTAATGCGGAGTCGGCGGGCGCAATTGGCCACAAGCTCCTCACTGACGCGCCTGCCGCTGCCGGAACCGGCCTCTATGGCAGCAGCCCCCTCCGGAGAAATAACCGAATAATACCCATGGGAAAGCATCAGCCGACGATCGGCAAGGCCAATGGCTTCCGCCCCTCCGGACCCGCCCTCGGATATAACCGCTATTATCGGCACATCGATTCGCGACATTTCATATATATTTCTGGCAATCTGCTGGGCTGCACCGGGGTAATCCTCCACGGGATATGATCCGGGCGTGAATATGTATGTATGGATGGGAATCCCCTCGGCCTGTGCGACTTTCATATAGTGGAGCGCTCTGGCGTTTCCCCACGGCTTTACTGATCCGCCGTTACGGAACTCCTGCCCGTGTCCCTTCTCCTGCCCGATAACCATGACCGGCTGATGCACGACCTTCTGCCCCACGCGCCTGCTGATGTACGCCTGAGCAATGACCATGGACGGATCAATGCTGTATTCCCCCAGCCCGCCCAGTTCGGTATAGTTGTCGTAGACGTTTTCAAGAATGTCGGCCAGACATATCCGTTGCGGATGGCGGACTATGCGCACCCGATCCATGGGGGTGAGTTCCTTTTCCAGCTTGGATTCCAGAAATGCGAAAAGGTCCTCCAGACGGGTCAGTCGATGAACGGATTCGGAATGTGAAAGCCCCCGGACATCGGCACGGAATTCGGCCAGTTCCGTACCGAGCATAGTGATATTGGCATTTTCATTGTTGCCGAAAATATCGCGAATATAGTTCAACCGCTCTGTCAGGATATCTATCTGCTTATCGATGTTCATCTAAAATTCCAGCAGCCCGGCAGTCTTGTCCATCAGATATGAAACATTGGATTCAAGGAGACGACCATTGCGGTCCGCACCTTTGAGGCTCAGATCGCGGAGAAAGCGCAGTCCCCGTTCCTGAACCTGACGCAGGGAACTTCCGCGCACAATGGCCAGAGCAAGATTGGGATCGAATTCAGTGGGAATTTCGTAGCTTCTGCCAGCCGGAACCTGAGTATAAACCTCCAGCCAATCCTCATCCCGCCAGGCGAATTCGTCAATACAGCCCACCCATGGTGCGAAATCAGCAGCAGGATTTTCAGCGATAATACGGTATTCCAATGCAGCGCCGCACAAAGAGATATCCTGCTGGCAATAATCCATGGGACCTCCGAGAGCCAACCGGACCTGTTCGCGCACGATGTCCACATCATCATTTCCGCAGATGGAAGCAATTGCGGCTGAAACCCCGTTCTCGACCTGAATACGGGTATTCACTTCCATGAGGAAAGGTTCCCCCCTTGGCGTGACAATCCACTCCCAGGTCCCCACACTGTCGTAATTCACCTCACGGGCCATGGTCAGAGAATGCCCGGTAATTCTTTCCAGCAGGTTTCCGGCATCGAAAATATAATGAATTTCATCTGGAGCGAAGCCGGGAGCAACTTCAATGCGTTTCTGGTTCCCGCTGCTCTGAACAGAACAGTTGCGGGTGCCGAAATGGACATGGTTGCGACCTTCCCGATCTGAAACAACCTGAACTTCAAGGTGATTGAAGTCGTAGATACGCTGTTCAATGAGAACACCATCGTCATTGAACTGCCGCTTGGCATAATTTCTGATCCGTCTGTATACGGACCGGAACTCGTCAGGATCAGAAACTTCCTCAATCCCCATGCCTCCACCTCCGGCGGAAGCCTTGACCATTATGGCCGGAGACTGAAAGCCCTGCTCCCGCTGAAATGAGAAGAGGCTACCGGCCAGTTCCACGGCCTCAAGTTCGTCATAAACGGGACTGTCCGATCCTGGAACCGTGGGCACACCCAGACTGCGGGCCAGCCGCTTGGTATTGATCTTGTCGCCGAGTTCCCTGATTATCCACCAGGACGGCCCTATGAATATAAGTGGATTGCTGCGCTCGGTAACGCGCCGGGCAAAACGGAAATCCTCGGCGAAAAAGCCGTATCCAGGATGGATGGCAGTGGCTCCGGCCTTGTCCGCAACACTGAAAATTTCATTGGCATCGCGGTACGAACCGATCCTGAACAGGGAGTCCGGCCCACCATGTTCACGGGCGTAGTCCACATGCCCGCTCTGGCTGTCCGCCTCTGTGTACACACAAACGAACCCGTGACCGAGTTCGACACAGGCCCGCGCTATACGAATCGCAATTTCGCCACGGTTTGCGATCAGGATTTTATGCCGTCCGTTATGCAAAATCAAACCGCCGGGAATATCAGCTGTTAGCACCTTTCTGCTTGCGCATCATGATCATACGTTTCTGAACCTCAAGAACGAGTTTATCGAGACGCTCTTCCTGATATTTGTCCAGATCCACATAAATGCAGCCCATGAGCCCCTTGCCGATATCCCGCACAATCTTGATCGTCAGCCCCGAGAGAATCACTTTCGGTCCCAGCACGAAATCGGCCGAAAACTGTTCTCCCACATTGAACTTCCGGCCACCGGAGGAGAAAGCCAGCCCGTTGACGCTGAAATCCTTAACCGAGTATGGAGCCGGCTTTCCCGAAATCTTGATAGCCAGTCCCGGAATGCTGGTCCGGAAAGCCCCTCTGGCCTGATTCTTACTGTCAAATGAAATATCCATCTTTCACTCCAAAAAACGCCGACAACCCACTGCCGGACAACCGCGATTTACGGCCCTGTCATTATCTTATCCAGAACAAATTCCACCCTACGGTTGAGTTGACGGTTCCGGGGGGAACTGTTCGGCACCAACGGATTCATTTCACCAAGTCCCGTGGCTGTAAGCCTGTTAGGCTTAAGCCCGAGTTTCATCAAATATCTTAACACATTGACTGCGCGAAGAGAAGATATCTCCCAATTATCCTTCAACCTGCCCCCCTTTCCGGGAAGGGTGTTGTCGGTGTACCCCTTGATGTTGATGTACTGATCGGGATGTTTGAGAAAAAAATCCCTCAACGCCCTGACTGCCGCCATGCCTTCCTTGGTGAGGTCTACCTGACCGGGTTGGAAAAGGACATCCGAGGGCAGTTTTATAGTGATTTTTCCATCCTCGAACTTGGCGCTCATTAACCCGGCCACACCTTTAGTGGTCTGAAGATACTTCACATCTTCATAAACCCTGCGTTGCGCCTTTATTATCTGCCTGCGGGTCATCACCTGATTCAGGATGGCCCCGGCCTCCTCCCTTTCGGTCCTGCTCGTGGCCACCTTATCCATCTTACCGTGAATAGCCTGGGTCACAGACTGAAAAGTCATATCGAATTTCTTGGCATCAATCTCGGACATGGAATAAAGCAGAATAAAAAAGACCAACAGAAGCATGGAAAGATCCGCAAAGGTGGTTATCCACTCATTGGAATCATCTTCTTCCTCGCCGTCATCCTGAATCAGCGAACCTTTAAGGAGTTCGTCATCCATGGCTAGTCTCCGGTACGGTCCTTGGGAGCCTGGAAGGATGACAGCTTTTCATAAACCAGTCTCGGGTTATTATTCTCAAGAATTGATTTGGCGCCTTCGAAAATTATCTCAAGGTGCAGTTGCTCCTGCAACGTTCTGGCCCGAAGTTTGGCCCCGATGGGTATGAAAAGCAGTGTAGCCAGCAGGGACCCGTAAAAAGTGGTCAGAATGGCAACGGCCATTGCAGGCCCGATGGAAGCTGGATCCTCCAGATTTGAAAGCATCTGGACCAGACCGATCAGGGTTCCGAGCATTCCGAAGGCAGGCGCCAGACCGGCAAGACGCTTGTATACGTCCTGTGCAATCTTGTGCCGCCTTTTCATTGCAGAAATTTCAATAGCCAGAGTGGCCCGGATCAGTTCAGGATCGGCATTGTCCGCAATAAGCTGGCAGGATTTTCTAAGGACCACATTTTCCGTCTGAACGTTCTCAAGAGCGATCAGGCCTTCGCGGCGGCTGATTTCAGCAACCTTGACCATGATGTTGACTACATCGTTGACCCTGACTTTTCTGGAAGCGAAAGCCTTGAACCCGGCAAGCATGGCCTGCAGGACCTCTTCAAACGGAAAGGCAACGCAAATAGAGGCCAGGGTTCCGCCGACAACAATCATCATACCGGGAACGTTAATGAAAACATTAACGGCTCCGCCGATAAATATAGCTCCGACAACCAGGGAAAGCCCCACAAGCATGCCGATCAAAGTGGAAAAATCCATAGAATCCCGTTCTCTTTTCAGTTAGTAGTGGAGCAGGCGATAGAGCGGCGCAACAGCCCCTCCCCTGTGCAACACCTGCATTTCAACTTAAAAACACGAGCAAAGACTATGACCTCCCCCGAATCCATAAGTTATATTAACAGGCATATACTAGAAAAGATAGATAATTTTCAACCCGGAGCAACCGGGATAATCTTGGGTTCCGGGCTCGGCGAAGCAATCACACGTCTGGATGAATGCACCGAACTGTCTTATTCGGACATTCCCGGGTTTCCGGAATCAACAGTCAAAGGGCATGGCGGCAAACTGTTTTACGGTTTCATGGACGGAACGCCGGTTATGGTCTTCAGCGGTCGTTTTCATCTGTACGAAGGGTACAGTGCAGCAGAAGCATGCACCCCGGTAAGGGTGATGGGAGAACTCGGCATCGGCCGGATATTCATCACCAATGCTGCGGGAGCTCTCAACCCCCAATTCGATGCCGGCGACCTGATGCTGATCACCGATCACATAAATTTCACCGGATGCTCACCGCTTTCCGGGCCGAACCACGAAAAATGGGGCGTGCGCTTCCCGGATATGAGCCGGGTGTATTGCAAAGAACTGTGCAGCACAGCCATAGAAGCGGCCAAAACGGTTTCCGTGCGTCTGGAACGGGGTGTCTATGTTCAGGTGTCCGGCCCAAACCTTGAAACACCTGCTGAAACCCGCATGTTCAGGACTCTGGGAGCGGACGCCGTCGGGATGTCCACAGCCATTGAGGCCATTGCCGCAGTTCATATGGGCATAAAAGTCATGGGCATTGCCTGCCTGACCAACAAGAACCTCCCGGACTGCATGGCCGAAACAACTCACGAAGCGGTAATTGAGCAGGCGGCTAAATCATCTGCAGCCATGTCCGCCCTGATCAGAGAAATTATTTCCCGGCAGGATTAGCCGGAGTCGGAATTCCGGCGTTATTTGCCTGAATTGCTGACACAAATCACCCCTGAGCAGAGTCAATACACCGGATAAACACCGCTTTTATTCCATGGCATCTTCATTGCTTGACACTTGGCGCAGGAAAAGCCTGCATGGTTCCAGCATGCAACAACGGGGATAACCGATGAAATCAAGATCAGCCTTCATATTATTTGCCTTCATGGTCATGACCAGTATCTGCGCCTGCTCCGGATGGGAGGACCGCACACTGGACTACCTCGGAGAAAGACCTACAACAGGACCTTTCTTCAAGGAAGACAACACACCCATGGTGGAACTCAACTACAATGCAGGCGATACAATAGCCCGCCAGCTTGAAGAAAGGCTCCCTCCGGGGTCTCCCATTACCGTTACCATGTTCCGCATGCGCGGCAGTGAGATTCAAACAGATTTCGCAAAGGTTCTTACCGAACAGGTTGCATCCAGGCTGGCTCAGGAAGGCTTTGCCATAGTGGCCGACAGTTCCGGATTTCCGACAAAATCAGAAGACGCCGATTTTCCGGCCCCGGTCAAATGTGTTCTGGCCGGAGCATACTCGGTCGGTCAGGAACAGATCTTCATAACTGCTGCTGTTTCCACCGTAAAAGACGGTGAAATAATGGGCTCATACGACTGGAATGTTCCGCTCAACTCGAAGACCCGTTCACTGCTTCCGATTGAAGAGTCCCCGTATATGGAGCCGCTGGTGAACACTTCCGGACCGCTTGAAAAAGAAAGCAGCGGAAGCTTTGCAACAGGAGATGCAGCGCAGCCCGTGCCGATGCCCACTCCCATGCCCGGATTTGAACAGAACATAATGGAATAGTGTCCCGACCACATCAGGTGTCAGTTGAGCATTGCCGCGTAAAGTCGCCTGGCATGTCTTTTAGAGATTCCCAGACGCTCGGCTATTTCACTGGTCCCGATACCGGAGTTGCGAAGTTTCAGCACCTTTTCCCCAAGGCGTGCATGCCTTAGAAAACGGGTCGAAACATAGATACTTTCCCGCGAAAACTCGTTCATTACACTGAAAGCCGCGTTCTCCGGACATTTGTCCCCGGCCTTGACCTTATGCATTTCCCTGAGGATTGCCTCATACAAATCATTATCTCTCATCTCCCCTTCCTCCTTGTTTGTCTATAAAGATATATTAAATTCTATAAAGGACAGTCTCTGCCATTTTTTGGCGGCAAAATAAAAAAGCCGTTCCTGCGTAGGAACGGCTTTGCTTCAGAGGGGTTATGCGGGTACTTATTAAAAAAGCTTTTTGAGGGTATTTCCAAGCTCCTGAACCGGGTTCTTGTCCTTGGATTCAGTCCCGGAACTCTTCTTTCCGGAAAGTGTGTTGCCTATGCCTTCAAGGACATTTCCCACGCCTTCAATCACGCTACCGACAATCTTGAAACCGGATTTGGCAAGAATCACGGTAAACTTGGGCAGGTCAACCATAACGGAAGGATCGGCAACCTCCCCGGTCACGGTAAAAGGAACAGTCAGTCCGATAAGATCGTCCATACCCTTTCCGCCCTGACCTTCCAGTGTTCCAACAATCTTGGCATCAAGAGCGTAATCTATTTTCATGGTATTCAGATCAAGCGATCCTTGACCTGCAGCGCGCAGCAACGGGGACTGCATGACCAGATCCTTGTTTACGGCCACTCCGTTTTTTATGGTGGCGGTAGCGGAAACCTCTCCGAATTCAGTTCTCTTGCTGTCTCTCTTTCCGAACGCCCCGCCGGTCAATATGGAAAAGGCATCTCCGGCCAGATAAAGCATATCGAATCCGGAAACATAACCGTCAAGGACCTTGAAACCGAGCTTCCCGTTCAGATTGGCATAAATCGCCTTCAGGTCATTTCCTTTGGTGTTAAGTCCGGTATTGAAATCCACCTTACCGGAAAAGCTGTCCTTTCCGGTCATATCCTGAGCAAGCACCGCCCCATCCAGACCGCTGAGCGATGCGGACGTGGAAATAACCGGGAGCTTACCGCGCACATCAACAACGGCGGAGCTTGTGAAAGAGCCTTTTGCCAGGTTGAACGAAGCCGGCTTTACGGTCAGAACCCCGTCCTTTGCCCGCGCCTTGATAATCAGGTCCGTAAGTTTTGCCTTTGACGCAACCAGACTCTTCACGGACAGATCAGCCTTGAGGGTAAGCTTGCGCAGCAATTCAACCGGGATCAGCCCCTGATCTTCTGTGGCAGGTTCTGCTTTACCTTCTTTTTCAGCTGCGGATTTGCTTTCGGCCTTTTTCTTTTCAGCCGGTGGAAGATACCTGTCCACGTCAATGGAATCGACATCAACCTGCGCCACGATGTTCGGGCGATCCGGGGTTGCGATGGAGAACAGCCCCTTTACAGTAGTCTCATCAAGATTGACCAGCAGGTCCTTGATCTCTGCGGAACTTTTGGTTCCGGAAAAATTGAAATTCATCCCGACCGAGGTCAACGCCTTGGCGTCCGCTGTTTTCAGCGGTGTTCCCATCCTTTTCAGGGAATCTTTCAGATTAAAGGACGGGACATTGATGTCACCGGAAAATTTCATTTTTTTATTACCAAGATCGGAAGCCTTAAGATTGCCTTCCGCCCTCAGGCCATATGCCTCAAGAACGAGCCCGGATACATCCGCCGACTCTTTGAGCAGATCAAAAGCAGCATCACCGGAAATTTTGACCGTGCCTTTGCCCCCCGGAACAGCCTGCCCCGAAGCCTCAACTACAACACTCAATCCGGTGACTCCGGCCTTTTTGAAATCTTCGAAAAGTTCAGCCTTGCCGGAAACATTGATATCAGCATTTATTTCAGGACGGGTGGAGGAAGCGGCAACATGGATTTTAAAAGTAAACGGGTCCCCCGGTGCAAATCCATTCACATTAATATCGCAGTCGTCTATGGCCTGCCGAATGTCTTCCATCCTGTCATCCCAGACAATTTGCGCGTTTTCGATATTTATTCCGGCCACGGAAATCGGAATTGATGCACCACCCTTTTCCGCTTTGGTTTCCTTTGAATCGGAAGGAGTTGCAGCTTCCGCCTGTGCCGAAGCTTCTTCCGCTTTTACAAGATCATCCCAGTTTGTTTTTCCCTGTTTGTCACGCATCAAGTAAAGCTGGAGATCAGCCACATCAATGTTATTGAGCTCGATTGACCCGAAAATAAGGGGGACGAGTTTCAGGCTTACATCAGCGGATTTCAGGCTGAGCATATCCTGACCTTCGAATCCCTTGGCATTGGAAAGGGCCAAACCACCGGTTCGCACCCCGATCCAGGGAAAGACGGAGAGAGAAAGATCTCCCTTGAAAACAAGTTCACGCCCGGTTTTATCCCGAACAATTTTTGAAATATCATCCTTGTAATCATTCGGATCAATCAAAACAGTCGCCAGCACCATGGCTGCCGCAATAACCGTAACCAGACCAGCTACAATCCAAATGGCAATTTTGGATACTTTTCCCATAAGTTCCCCGCTTGGTATAGACTGAAAAAGCAGTACAAATTCATTTAAAAATCAGATGCAAAAAAACACATCAGCTTCAGTATATCTTCACAGCAGATAAAATCAAATCTTATTATAGATAATAGAACTCGTTTCAGAAACAAGTCTCAACGGATCACATTCAAGCGGCTATTGCCAACTGCTGCGGAATCGGGCAATAAGTCGTCATGAAAAATAAGTGGTTTCTTCTTCTGGCGAGTATTGTTTCGTATGCCCTGTATCTTATCACCATGGTCAGCCTGCCTCATTTTCTGGACGGTGTTTTGGGCTTCTGGCCCGAAGAACTGGGATACCGATTTGCAATAAAACTGAAAGGCAATACCCCTCTGCTATATTTCTGCATCGGACATATGGCAATTTTCGGGGCTGCCATTCCCCTAACCATCGCCAAGATCTTCAAGTTGAAACCGCACAGGAAAGTGCCGGGAAAAATACTCTGGCCGAGCATAATCGTTTTGCTGGGGGCATTCTTTTTTTACGCCAGCTATCAGGGATTCCTGATGAACATGCTTCACCCGGACCCGGACCCGCCATACATGACGGAAGCTTTTTTCTATATCTTTCCATTGGCTTTGGGATTTTCAGCATATTCCTGCTTTCTTCTGCCCAGAGCCATAATGTTTCTGCTGGATCAGAACAGATTCTCCCCTGTCATTGAAGCTCTTGTTGCAGCCGGAACAATGTTCATATCGTGGAAAGTCTACAACCTTGATCCGCACATACTCCCGGAAAAAATATTCTGGACCGGGATGGTAATTGCCGCGGCCGGAGCACTTTCCCGGTCATTCTACATGTCATTTGCAGCCTGCTTCGCAACCCTGTACGGAGCAGCGATGGTACATCCCGTTTTTTACCACATCCCCTGGGAACCCATTCTGCCGGGATTCATTGTCGCTTTCAGCGCCTTCTGTCTATACCTTCACTCCCGCGATACAAGGATATTTCCGCCCCCCCAGAGCTGAACCAATTGATTAAAAAAGGGGAAACATCGGCATTAACCGGCGTTTCCCCTTTTCATTATCACAATAATCCAAAATATATCAGCCGAGCAGTTTCCTGATCTCCTGCAGTTCCGCTCTTACCTCACGCAAAATTTTCCTTTCCGGGATCATTTCCGATTCATTCCCGATGCGCAAAAGCGGCAGTTGATCTACGGGGGCCGGAGATGCGGCTCTATTCTGTTCAGCACAATTGCCGTTCTCTGAACCTTCAAGTCGCTTGCGGGCACCTTCTATGGTCAATCCTTCGTCATGAAGCAATCCCTTGATCCGGCGGATCAGCGAAATATGCTCATCGCTGTAGAGACGCTGTCCGGAAAGGGTCCGGATAGGCTCCAGCTGCTCGAACTCCCCTTCCCAAAAACGCAGGACATAGGACTTCAGCCCGACAAGTTTGGCCGCCTGCCCGATCTTATATGTTTTCTCTTCAATCTGTCCTGACATAGAATATCTTAGTATCAGAGAGGCACTCCTTAGAAAAGCCCAAAAGAGCCGAATATCTGCCGAACAGAACAAACTTTCCCTCTACAGAGCATAGCCCGAAAACACCAGCCAACAACCCCGCTAAACGGTTCAACCGGCTGATTATTTAGAAGAACAGACAGAATCAACAAAAAATCTAAAAAGCAGCTTGACAGCAAAGCCCCTCTCACGTAGAACCTGCTTCGTCGACAGCGAGTCGGCCCAAAAATAGGCGCGTAGCTCAGGGGGAGAGCGCTTGCTTGACACGCAAGAGGTCAGCAGTTCAAAGCTGCTCGTGCCTACCAGGTAAATTATAAGGACTTACGATGAAAATCGTGAGTCCTTTTTTCGTTGGGTCAACACAAGGGTCAACATCTGGAGATCTTATAGTGATCCTGTTTGGTTTTACAGTGATCCGTAAATGCTTCCCTGACTGCTTGCCTTGGCAAGCTGTATCCCACATATTTTAGTTACAATTACGATTAAAAAAATCCAGCCTCCCGGGAGACTGGCTTTAAATTTACTCTTCAACCAAAGTAGACGTAAGTTTGTTTGAACTGGGAGCTAAGCTCTCTTCTCGGATAATACCCAACCCAGAAGCCACCACGTATAATTTCTCAATGTGCATCCCTGCAAGATCAAGTGAATACTTAACGTGTACAAGTTTGCGTAACTTACCCAGAACTACTCTTTCCTCTTCTTTAACAATCACATAGTCAGCTTTCACCTTCCCGGTCGAAGACCAGATAAGCTGGCTCCATTCTCTATTATTTAAGTCAAGAATAATATTTTCATTCTTTTTGCCCTTGTTGAAAATTAATTTTCCATCTTCAGCTGTGAGGTAGTAACGATACATTGTTTCTTCCGGAAGATCATCCGCATAGCGAACTCCTTCAGGAAGCTTAGTTTTTAGTCTCTCGCCCGGTGAAACTTTTCTTACTTTAGGTAACTTCGTCCATTCTTCAATAACATAGCTTCCATCATCATTCACCGTAGTGCATATTACCCTTTTGGTGATCCCAAAATCACTTAATTTTAATTTTATGCTTTCTCCTGGCTGTGGCCCTAAAAACTGAGACACATCAGAAGAAGCCCAAACAGTTTGGGAAACTAAAACCAAAACAACCAATACGGCATTAATTATTACTGAGTACAACGGTCTTTCCTGTCCCCGGATGATAGGTAAATACAAAATCTCCATGTTCAATATTTCTACCTTGGCAAATCACTGTGACATCTGTCTCAACGACATCGGTCTCATCGACTTGCCGGGTTTCAGTTTTATTTAACAATTCTGTCTTTGAGTCCTCACATTCCCTGACCCTTCTTTTGGTCCTTTGTTCCTCTGCCGTATAATATTTTCGCCAATATGCAGAACCCCCAGACCCTACAATGAAAGCACGGATATATTCATAATAAATATCAGTTTCTCTCACTTTTTCCCATTTTGTGACTTCCTCCCAGACAACGCACTCAATTAGTCGACATCGACAATTCGGATGCGGCCTTTTCACCGCAGGGGTATCGAAGTATTCACCATCCAATTTTTTGCATTCAGCACATGCCCCATCACTCGCTTGCCACCGATAGAAAATCCCTAAAACAGTTCGCTCAGGAGGAAAATCGATAGGCCCAACTCCACCGGTCATCAACCCATCAGGATCATTAAAATTAATCGGATCATCCAAGCAATACCCATAAACATCCACATCACCGCCACCATATCCAAGCGGATCTTGGGCTGTAAAACGCCCAATCTCGGAATCATACTCGCGGAAACCGAAATGAACCAACCCGGTATCTTTATCAGTAAGCCCGGATGCAAAGCCAAGCGGCAGATAAAACTGCTCATTTGTATCCACCAACACATTTCCAAACGAATCGTATATAATTCGCTTTATCTCATTTCCCTGATCATCAGCAACCATAAAAACCGATCCGACCTGATCAACTGCCAGATAGAACGTCTTACCCTCGGATGTCATGATAATCTGGTCAGACTCTTCATCGTGGGTAAAAGTTATTTTATTCTTACCCGTTCCGTCAGCGATTGCTTCAATAGTCTTGAAATCTTTCCACTTATATTTTTCGACAATCTCACCGTTAATTTTCTTAGCAATGCGCACACCACGTTTATCGAAAACGTATTTAATAATTCGACCATCAGGCAGAACAACCTTACAGAGCTGACCATTGGACAGGTATTCGTATTGAGTAACCCTATTTTTGACTTTCTTCTCAGACAGGCTTCCATAAGCATTGTATGTGTATGTGGTATCACCAGCCTGTAGAAGACGAAGCTTATCATCATACTCGTAGTGCCTACGCCCAGAATGCAATGTTTCAGAAACTAACCGCTCGCCCTGCGCTCCGTACTGGTACTGCTCAACAAGACGATCTCCCTCCCAAACCTTATTCAGTCTCCCGCCTGCATCATATCCATATTGGAGATGAAGATCATTCGGATCAAACGCGAGCAACCTCTCAAATATGCGCCACTTTTCATCACGTGCAGCAGCCAGAATGGAGAAGGGCTTATCAGCTCCGGGGACAGTAAAAGCGATGGTACGAACCTTTTCATCAGGATCAATTTCAATACCATCCTTGGCTAGTTCGTCCTGAATACTTTCTCCGGTTCCAGCTTGTACATATGGATGAAGCGGATGTTGAGAATGCTGATGATTAACACTTGCTGTGGCTGCACTAAATTCTGCTACAGCTTTCCTTCCGTAGTCCGTTTCAGCCAGTCCGCGAACAACGGGCAGGTTTGGATTCTGTTCCATAAACTGAGCATGGACCATTCGCTTCAGTTTGGCGAAAATAGCTTTGGATTGCTCCTGCTCGTATAACTTCTGATCCCATCTACGTTTGGTCTCCGGCTTCATCATAGATGAATAAAGTTTGTCTCCCATTGAAAATTCTGAAAAATCAACTCTCGGCTCTTTCAGTTCCTCACCTGTTCTGCGGTCAACTATCTTCCAAAGATTTTCGATCTGCATTTCCGCTGGTTCGGTTTCACCGTACAGCACCAGACCAGTTGTCAATTCACTGCGGGGTCTAAGCTCCATCCGGTAATTAGTGAAAGATTTCATTCTTTCCTCCAGTCTTAAAGGTTGTTGGGGAGTGCCCAGAATCCTTGTGATCCAAAACAGCCCTCCCCTTTGACCTCAAAATTAAATGACAAAACGGACCTGAATCAGCTAACTCAGGTCCGCCTTGAAAGGAAAAATAAACGATTTAAAATTGTCTCAACATCATCCCACAAGCCCCAGAATCATCCCCGAAAAACAGGGTCAACCGGGACGGCCAGCCAATGCCTATAACACCCCTATTACATCACTGAAAAATGTTGACCTTCAAAAAAATAGACCAATAAATACAAACAGTTAAGGCCGTACCCCTGTGCTTGACACGCAAGAGGTCAACAGTTCAAAGAAGCTCGTGCCGACCAGAGAATTCAAGGACTTACGTTAATAAATCGTAAGTCCTTTTTTATCAGGATTCTTCACTGCCCTTTCTTTGAGGTAGAGCCATTTACTGTTGCCGATTCCTCAGGAAACAGTGTACAGGAAGTCCTATATGATTCTTTCGGAGTTATGATACAAAACAGCCATCCCGAACTAGTGCTCCCGCTCGGCTTTGCCGGGGGACTATGTGATTCCGATACCGGGCTGATCCATTTCGGCTACCGAGAATACGATCCGACCATTGGTAGATTCATTTCTCCTGATCCTTTGGGGTATGCTGGCGGTGATGTGGATCTTTATGGTTACTGCGGAGATGACCCGGTTAACTTTATCGACCGTATGGGTCTGAGTGACACCAGTGAGGCGCAGGAGGAAGACGAGGGCGAAGGAACTGAGCCTGAAAAGGAAGACGAAAATTTCTTTTGGACGGTAACTCCCAAAGAGAATGCCTGCGAAAAATGTCAGGCACTCAAAGGAAAAACCTTTAAGAAAGAACCTGAAAGACCGCACCCCAACTGTAAGTGCGAAATCAAGAGACATTTCAAGGGCATCACTATTATGGGTAAACTTGATGGTCAAGGCAGCAGCGAAAGTCATAAATTCGGTGCCGGGCAGAAAATCGTTGTTGAAGTGAGGAATCTCGGCCCCTTTTTTGCCGGGGCAAGAATTCAGGTTGACGGCGATGTGGAGGAAAATACTGGACATATGGCTCCGGGCCAGTCCAAGTCTTTTGATTTTACGAAATTCGGCGAGATACCGGTGCCATGGGAAGTGGCGATCACCTGCGATGGAGCCGACAATTCCAGTATTCTTTATTTCATAAGGGGTTAAATGAAATTCACAACATTCTTTCTACTCATCGCACTGTTCATACCAACGAATAGCTGGGCACAATCTATATTGCCGCTCTCTTGCGATGATGTAACCAAAATTGAGGTCTGGCGTCTTCGTGGAGAAGTTTGGCACTGTCCAACCAAAGAAGGCTATCATTATATAGTCATGGCCTACCTGACGAAGGAGGCCCTGACACGATCGGCTCAAATATATGAGGAGGCTGAAGAAACTATCGTTATGGTCGATAATTGCAAGGTTTTCACTAGACATGTGCAAATTAAGGCTCAAGGTAGACTCATACAGAGTGATGCTCCCACCTGGGACAACTTCCGTGGTTACAAAGCAGTCATCATAAGTAAGAAAACCAAGGAAGGGGCCTTTGAAGCTGCCCGGCTGATCTGCCCAAGCAAAGCACCAACGGTTATGCTTACAGATGGAAGCTGACTCTAGGTTGAAAAAATCAAGAAGCCCCGTCAGCACTTGCTGCGGTGCTTCTGTTTTACCCGGCTTTATCTCCCCCTTTGTTTCCGGAGCTAAAATTCAGGTTGACGGCAGTGTAGGTGAATATTCCGGGTGGATGGCTCCGGGAATGTCGGAATCTTTTGAATTCACGAAATTTTGCGAAATACCGGTGCCATGGGAAGTGGCGATCACCTGTGATGGAGCCGACAATTGCAGTGTTTTTTATCCCATAAGAGGTTAAATGAAATTCGCAACATTCATTCTACTCATCGCACTGTTCATACCAATGAATAGCTGGGCACAATCTATATTACCGCTCTCTTGCGATGATGTAACCAAAATTGAGGTCTGGCATCTTCGTGGAGAAGTTTGGCACTGTCCAACCAAAGAGGGTTACCACTATGTGGTCGTAGCTTACCTGACGAAAGAAGCTCAGGCACGCAGGAATCAAGTGTATGAGGCTACTGAAAAAACTCTCTTTATGGTCGATGAATGCAAATATTTTATTAGATATGTGCAAATTGAGGCTCAGGGGAGACTCATACAGAGCGATGCCCCCACCTGGGATAATTTTTATGGTGCGGAAGTAGTCATTATAACCAAGAAAACCAAGGAAGCAGCCTTTGAAGCTGCTCGGCAGATCTGCCCAAGCAAAGCACCAACGGTTATGCTTACAGACGGAAGCTGACTCTCGGCTGAAAAAAAATCATATACCTGCAGGCATATTTCTAACCCGCAACTCAATAGCATCAAATCTCCAGTATTCATGCTCCACAGTCAAAACAACGCCTGATCCATCTGTCTTTATCCTGCGGATATACATTCCCGGTGACCCCGGCAGAACATCAAGCTCGTTTGAAACTTCCGGTGAGTGAAATTGAGGGCGTATCAACAGATCTTTCTGAATCAGTTTTATCTTGTATTCTTTCTCAAGAACCTGAGTCATAGCCTCCGTACGGGTCTTGGGAATAATTCCCGCAAGGCGTTCAGCGTGGAGATAATTTTTGGTGTATGCGACTTTCTGTCCGTCCAGAAAAAAAATATTTTTCATCACATCCACTTCAGTCCCATCAGGAAAGCCTTCCAACAATCCGGACGAATCTTTATCCTTTTCAACTGTAATCCGCCCATCTTCCTCCGTAGTCCAGCGGGCTTCGCGGCCTTGCGATGCGGCAAGCCGGGCAAAGTTTACATGGTGAGCCGGATTGTAAACCAGGCGAACGGGATTGACGTACCACCCCCGGCGGTCAAGTCGATAGATTTTTCCTTCACGCTGCAGCATGGTCAACGCGTGACGCACGGTATTGCGGTTAGTCCCTGTTTCCGCGCAAAGCTCGCGTTCTGACGGAAGCTTGTCCCCGTGCCGTAATTCACCGGATTTTAACCGATCAAGAATAACCTGCCGTACAATCTGATAAAAACGCTGTTTTTCCATTAAAATCCCTCATTATTTATCACCACGTTCGTATGGCACTTATTTTTAACAATGTCATTACGGCTTTGTAACACAAAAACTCGCAATCTGGGTTAACCCAATTGCTAATGTAAAAGTTATTGTGTAAGGAAAGACTCATTCCTTGAATGTGTTAATATTCAGTCCGGGAATGATTGCCTTTGGTTTAGGCAAAGGTTTTATCCGTTCAACCTGCAGCATATTACCGCATGGATTCCATGTGGTAGCAAAAGCCCTCAATGATTCTGTCTTAGCTGATTTATTGCGGGGGCGGGAGAAAAGTATGAAATTTATACGTGTAATTTCAGTAGGTCTGGTGCTTATGCTGATCGCTGCCACAGCCAGCGCGAGCACACTTGAAAACGTTCGCAAGGAAGGTTTTCTTAAATGTGGAACCCACATTGAAAACCCGGGATTTTCCTCTTTGGACAGTAACGGCAAGAGAGTCGGTTTTGATGTCGACTTTATGCGTGCAGTCGCTGCCGCAGTAAATGTTCCCGAAATAAAATTTGTTCCCCTGACTTCAAAGGAACGTCTGCCCGCTCTCCAATCCGGAGAAATTGATCTTCTGGCTCGCACCACGACTTTGACCATGAGCCGTGACGTAAAACTAGGACTCGATTTTACCGTCACCACTCTTTACGATGGTCAGGGAATGATGGTTCGCAAATCTCTTGGAGTAACAAGTGCCAAAGATCTGGACGGAGCTTCCGTATGTCTCCAGACCGGTTCTACCACCGAACTCAATATTTCAGATTACTTCCGTAAGAATGGAATGAAGTTTACGCCTGTTGTATTCGATAAACAGGCTGATGTTCGCAAAGCTTATGATGCAGGCCGCTGTGATGTTCATACAACGGATATTTCCGGTCTTGCTGCACAGCGTTCACTCATGAAAGACCCTGCTGAGCACATCATTCTTCCTGAAGTCATTTCCAAGGAACCTCTCGGACCCTATGTCCGTCAGGGTGACGATCAGTGGGAAGATATCGTCCGCTGGACTGTCTGGCTGACTATGGCTGCTGAAGAAAAAGGCATTACACAGGCTAATGTTGAAGAAATGTATGCCGACAGCAAGGATCCTGAAGTCCAGCGTATGCTGGGAAAAACAGGCTCGCTGTGGACAGATTTGGGTCTTGATGACAAGGCTCCTGTACGCATTCTTAAATCTGTGGGCAACTATGGCGAGATTTTTGACCGCCACCTCGGCCCTAAAACCCCTCTCCGCCTTGAAAGAGGCCTGAATGCCCAGTGGACCGACGGCGGTCTGGTTTACGCTCCCCCTTTCCGTTAGAATCTACAAGACTGATCCAGTCCGTGTCGGCATAATGCCGGCACGGATTTTATATTTTAAAATCCATGAGCCCTGTGTATCTTTTACTTCTTTAACTTGAATCCACCTCGGCTCGAATGGAGAGCTTTTTTAATGTCCGAAAAATCCGCACCTCCGAAAGTTCCGGTCTGGCGCAGCCCGCAAGGCAGGGCCTGGATATTTCAGATCTGTATGATGACAGCGTTTCTGTATGTGGCGATATCCGCTTACAGAAATGCTCTTACAAACCTTGCCAAGCGTGGAATCAGTTCCGGATTCGGTTTTCTTTCCAATGAAGCCGGATTCAGAATCGGTGAGATAAATTCCATACCGCTTCCAAAGGGCGGGGTCCTCTGGTTTCTTGTCAGTCTGATTGCAGGCCTTGCAATATGTAAGATTATTTCACGGTATCTGAAGGATAAAAATAACGGTCCCATGGACAGTCGGTGGTTTTCCGTATGCCTGCTCATAAGTTTCGGACTGCCTTTGCTCACGCTGTACCTGTTCAGAAATGATATCGAGATTGTCCGCTATTCGGAATCTTCAAGCTATACTCTAGCACTGGATACAGCCCTTATAAACACCTTGAAAGTTACGTTTATCGGCTGTGTAGCATCAACTGTCCTAGGACTTCTGGTTGCGCTCGGAAGACTTTCCCCCAACTGGCTTTTACGTAACCTATGCCGCTGGTATGTCGAACTGAACCGCAACCTCCCTGTTCTGCTGCAACTGTTTTTCTGGTATTTTATCGTCTTCCAACAGCTTCCGAATGTGCGCAAATCAATTGATATAGGCGGCTGGCTGATCCTTAATAAACGCGGACTTTATATACCGTCACTCGTACCCCTGTCCGGGGCCTGGTTGTTCTGTACAGCCGTTCTCGCGGCCATTCTGGGCATTCTGGTTCTCCTCAGACGTTCAAAACGCATGCGCAATGAAACAGGGACTCCGGGCAAAGTGTTCCTGCCGGGACTTGCGCTGCTGGTTGTCCTCCCTTCACTTGCCTGGTTAATCACCGGTACTCCATTCAGCCTCGATTTTCCGGTTCTTAAAGGATTTAATTATCAGGGCGGAACCGGGCTTACTCCTGAATTTTCCGCCCTTGTTGTCGGACTGAGTGTCTACGTATCCGCCTTCAATGCCGAAATAATCCGTTCCGGAATTCAATCTGTAGCCAAGGGACAACGGGAAGCCGCGCGTGCTCTGGCCATGAAAGAACGTCAGGTAATGCGGGTGGTTATTCTGCCGCAGGCTATGAGGGTTATTGTCCCGCCGATGACAAGTGAATATCTGGCCATTGCCAAAAACAGTTCTCTGGCCGTTGCGATAGGTTACCCGGATTTTGTCAGCGTCGGCGGAACCATTTTAAATCAGTCAGGGCAGGCAATTGAAATTGTCGGAATCTGGATGGGGGTTTATCTGTGTATTTCCCTGCTTATTTCCGGCGGAATGAACTGGTACAATAATAAAGTCAGGCTGGTGGAGAGATAGGTATGGTTAAAGAAATTCCGGATAGACTTCCGCCTGCTAAAAACATCGGTTTTATCGGCTGGATACGCAACAATCTTTTGTGCCCATGGTACAACGCCGTACTGACTTTCAGTACCGCCTTCATTGTTTACATTCTGGTCAAACCGTTTTGGAACTGGGCGGTTGTAAACGCTTCCATTTCACTTGACCCGGAAGTGGCGAAGCAATCCAGCGGCGCCGCATGGGGATTTATACGCGAGATGTGGCCGGTCTTCATGACCGGGATTTATCCGGCAGCGGATCGTTGGCGTCCGCTTGTTGCTCTTGCCCTGGTCATTCTGCTGATCTGTTTGAGCATGGCCGGGAAATTACGCTCCACACGATGGCTCCGCGCCTTATGGATTATTTCTCCTTTTGTTGTTTACGGCCTTGTGCACGGCGGTGCTTTCAGCGGTCTTCCGGTAGTGGAATCTCACTACTGGGGCGGTCTTATGCTTACAGTTATTCTGGCAGTAGTGGCCATGATTGCCGCATTCCCCATTGCCGTTCTTCTTGCGCTTGGCCGGACTTCGGACATGCCGGTGGCTAAGCCGTTTTGCATTGCTTATATTGAACTGGTCAGGGGTGTCCCGCTGATAACAATCCTTTTTATGGCCTCGGTTGTTCTGCCTTTGTTCCTGCCGGGTGATGTAAAACTCGATAAAGTGCTTAGGGCAATGGTCGGTATAACCATGTTCTTTTCCGCTTATCTGGCAGAAAACATTCGCGGCGGACTTCAGGGAATATCCAAAGGGCAGTATGAAGCTGCGGATGCATTGGGCATGAGCTACTGGAAAAAGACTATTGTGGTCATTCTTCCTCAGGCATTACGCATTGTAATACCTCCGATGGTCAATAATTTCATAGGGATACTCAAAGACACATCTCTCGTCGGAATCGTCGGCCTTGTGGACCTTCTGCAGGTTGCTTTTGCTACAACTTCAAATCCAAAATGGTTCGGACGTCTTGAAGAAGCTTATGTTTTTGTGGCCTTCTGGTACTGGGTGCTTTGTTTTGCTCTTTCCAGTTACAGCCGCCATCTTGAAAATAAAATACCATCCGCAGACAAATAGCGGGTTGCTATAATAAAGGAAAACCAAGTGCAAAGAACTCATCCCCATGATGCTCTGCATCTGGCAGAAAGTCCGGCGGTAATAAAAATTCGCGGATTGAATAAGTGGTACGGCCAGTTCCATGTCCTGAAAGACATCAATCTTGAAGTCCGCCAGGGTGAACGTGTTGTTGTCTGCGGACCTTCCGGCTCAGGCAAATCGACCCTTATAAGAACCATCAACCGCCTTGAAGAACATCAGGAAGGAACAATCGAAGTCAAGGGAACCACTTTGACCAACGATGTCCGTAAAATTGAGATGATCAGACGCGAAGTCGGCATGGTATTTCAGCAATTCAACCTGTTTCCGCATCTTTCCATATTGGAAAATGTAATTTCCGGTCCGGTTCATGTGCGCAACATGCCGCGTAAGCAGGCTGAAGAAATTGCAATGACCTATCTCAAACGAGTGGGAATTGCCGAGCAGGCGGATAAATTTCCCGGCCAGCTTTCAGGTGGACAACAGCAGCGGGTGGCCATAGCCAGAGCTCTGGCCATGCAGCCCAAAATCATGCTTTTCGATGAACCGACTTCTGCCCTTGACCCCGAAATGATCAAGGAAGTTCTGGATGTTATGCGCGAACTGGCTGAGCAGGGAATGACCATGATCTGCGTTACCCACGAGATGGGATTTGCCAGAGAGGTGTCTGATACAATGGTTTTTATGGATAAAGGACAGGTAGTTGAATATTCACCTGTTAAAGAGTTTTTTGCCGCACCGAAAGAAGAACGCAGCAGACTTTTCCTTGAGCAGATTTTAAATCATTAATTCATATTCGTTTTTTCAACATGACCGATCACGATTCTTTTCGCCGGAGTTTTTTCATTGTCGAAATTAAAACTTATTAACGATACCCCCCTGATCTGGGGGCATCGCGGTGCTCGGGCTCTTGCTCCCGAAAACACATTGCGTGCCATGCGTAAGGGGCATGATGCCGGAGCGGACGGATGGGAAATTGATGTACAGACTACAGCTGACGGGGAGCTTATCATTCTGCATGACTTGAATCTGCTGCGCACCACGAATGCAGGGGTTCATCCTGTCATGTCGGGCAAGAAATTTCCCCTGCCATGGCTGGCGACATTGGAGGAGCTTAAGCAGCTCTCGGCTGACATTTTCCCACGCAGATTCTGTCCTCCTCATTATGCGGAAAAACCCTGGCTGGATATGCCTACGACAGTCTCAAATGATGTCTGCATCCCCACTCTCGGCGAAGTTCTGCAACTTGCAGACAAACTCGGCATGTGGGTAAATATCGAGATCAAGGACCTTTCCAGGGCTGTGCCAGCAAAGATTGAACATGACATTGTAGAAAGGGTACTCAAGAGCGTTGACTTGTATTCCATGAATGACAAGGTGCTCCTTTCTTCATTTAACCACTCCTATATGAAGCGAAGTAAGGTGTTGAATCCGAAAATCCTGACCGGACTTTTGACTGAGCACAAATTCAGCAAAGATCCTGTTGCGCTGCTCAAAGAAAATAAAGCCGATGCATGGCATCCCGGATTCCGATTTCTGACAGCAGACATCATTGCTGCGGTCCGAGAATGCGGAACAGCTATCAATCCGTACACTGTAAATGAACCGGACGATGTGGCTCGCCTTGCGAAATGGGGAGTTACAGGCCTTGTTACCGATAACCCTGTTCTTGCGATAAACGAACTTAATAAACGAACATAGAAAACCATATCAGCGAATTGCCAGCTATTTACTAGGCACTCCAGATGCCGCTAGCAATTTTTTCAGATTCAGCTATCGATAACACTTATGATAATTAAATAAATGTCGCCGAAAGCACAAAAGTCATGGGGAATATCACAACAAAGCGAATACCTCATGAAACACGGCGGCATGAGGACTGAATACATCTGATTACCCAGCCTGCTTGAATATACATCAGCTGATTTTACGGAATAGACATTGCATATTTTCGGGTCAGGAAAAAATTTCCCGATAAACGGAGCCTGATATGATCAACACAGTCCAGTCCGCATATGCAAGCAGTCCTGTTAATAAACTCCAATACCGCGCTGAAACGCAAACTACTACACAAAAACAGAAATCAGGGGATACAGTAACCATCTCCGACTCGGCACGAAAACTGGCTTCAATGACGCCTCTTTTGTCAGAGTCTCTGGATTTCTTTGATAATGATGAAAGCCTGGAAACAATAACCAAAAAATTCAAGGATGATGTCAACATTCTATTTTTGGAAAACGGTATCAGCACCGATCCACCGGTAGAACTTACCTCCGACAGTTCCGGCTATGTGCGAGTTAAGGGCGACCATCCACAAAAAGACAAAATTGAGCAGCTTTTCAAAGACAACCGTGATCTATCAAATGATTTCAGAGGAATAAGCGTAAAGAACAGTATTGCTGAAGCCGTGAAATTATCGCAGGAATTCGCCAAAGCTTACGAAAAGGACCCCGCTGAAGCATTGGCAAGATACGGGCACCTTTTCAATAAAACGAATGCTAAAGAATTCAGCATGATTATCGGAGGAGAGTCCCAGGAGTCGGAGTTTGTTTGAGTGGCCCATCTCCCCTGAAGCGGTTTGTTGACCCTACCGTGTTTGTATGATCAGATTTTGACTGGAGACTTCCGCTGAACGTGAGTTTAAACGTGGTAGGCGGAATAATGCGCGCCATAGCTCCACTCAATTATGATCCTCAGCAGGTTTGAAATGAGACTTCAGATTACTCTTCACCTATGGGGGTTCCATACAGATTTATATGGAGTTGGCTTACCTGTCGTTAACACGGGAGATTATCATGTTAAAATTATTTATTTTTTGCGCTTCACTTCTCTGTTTTATAGCAGTGCCGGCCATAGCTGCAGAAGCGGAAAAAGGCATACGGGTCAAGATAACCGTGCAAGGTCACGTGCTGAAAGCAACGTTCATTGATAATGAGACAACAAGAGCGCTTATAGCCAAATTCCCGCTGACAGTTTCGATGATGGATCTTTATTCCCGCGAAATGTGTTATCGCTTCCCTGATGCGTTACCCGCGAATGAAGCCAGCACCAGCGGTTACGACGTTGGGGACATTGTGTATTGGACCCCGAGACACAGTTTCGTCATCATGTATGAACAGAATGGTGAACGAATCAGCAATTTACAAAAGATCGGCCATATCGAATCCGGTGTAGAAATATTCCGAAAGACCGGAGATATTGATGTTACCTTTGAGTTAGTGGATAATTAATATCAGCCGGTATTCTACTCACCGTTTATTTCAGGCAGCCTAACTTTCTGCAGCGGATGTTATTACGCATGGTGTAAAAAAAGACCGAAAAAAGATAGGTTTGATGCCCGTCCCTTTAATTATCTTTTAAATATGTGGCGCAGGCGAAAGCCCAACGGGGCCAGCAGAAGCAGCAACCATTCAACACTGAAGGTTGCCTGCGGATTCAGCGTGCAGCCTGTGGAGGAAGCGGAACCGGAACTTGTGCTGGTTCCAACAGCCACCGGGTCAGATATTTCACCGAGATCGCGGTCTTCGTCAAAGCTGCCGTTATCCTTGATTACAAAATAGATGAAATACTCAGTACCCAGTGTGGTGTCGTCCGTTTGAGCCAGATGGTTGCCATCTGCGTCTGTCACCCACCAGTAGCCATCGATATTGTATTCCGGTCCGGTCAGGGCGTAATTACTATATTCCTTGGATGTCCCGTTGGTGTTGTAGAATTTCATCAGGGTCAGGTCGGAGACCTTGCCGGTCGGGATGGTAGCGGAACTGATCCTGAAAGTAGCGCAGCCGCCATTTATATCAATGGTGGCGTTGAAGGAATCAACATTACTTTTGGGTGTAAATCCGCCGGAATTGTATTTTGAAGTAAGTTCGGTGCCGTCCATTTCTTTGGCAACGCTTTCGGAAATACTGACACTTACCCCGTCCGCCTGGGTTTCACTTGGAAAGACGCTGCCGGACTCACTGGCTCCGGTATTCTGGTTGTCTTTTTGGGACCTGGGCCATTCAGTATTCGCAAGACCACCGGAATCCCCTTCTGATGCGCGCAAATATTGAGCATCGAACCCCGGATTCAAGATATAATAAATTGTTCCATCATTACCTATGGCCGGGGATACGCTGGTTGTTGTTCTTGAAGTATCCGCACTCCATTTCAGCGACCCATCAGCCTTTATAGCGTATAATTTAGAATTAAGTGTATGAATATAGATGGTTCCATCGCTGGCAATGGCCGGTGAGCCTACATAACCTTCTGTGGTATATTTCCATCTTTCACTGCCGTCAGCATTCAAAGCATATAAATAACCGTCCTGATCGTCATCTGCCGCGCCTGCTGTTCCGAAATAAATAACGCCCCCACTGCCTATAGCCGGCGAAGAGGAAATTCCGGTATCTGTTTTAAATTTCCATTTCAGTGTTCCGTCAGGCCTGACTGCATACAGATTCTGGTCAGCTCCATCCGAGCCGAAGTAGATGACACCATTGCTGCCGATGGCAGGAGGAAAATATACGGATCCACTTGCCTCATATGTCCATTTAAGTGTGCCGTCGGGTTGGATTGCATATAAATTATCGTCGCTTGCTTCTACATAAACAGTCCCGTCCGGCCCTATCACCGGAGCAGAGTTGAACCTTTTGCCTGAGTCATATATCCATTTTTCGGAACCATCAGAGTTTACGGCATACAGTTTACCATCGTTTGTTGCTACATATATGGTCCCGTCGTTTCCTATGGCCGGAGAATAGCCGATTGAACTGCCTGCTTGGTATTTCCATTTTTCGCTGCCGTCTGAATTTAAAGCGTACAATATCTGGTCAGATGCTCCGACATAAATAGTTCCGTCACTACCGATTGTCGGTGGGGAATAGATTTCGCCCGTAGTTTGATACTTCCATTTCTCCGTTTTATCAGTTTTGAGAGCGTATAAGACCCCATCTGAGCCACCCACATAAAGAATTCCATCACTGCCGATTGCAGGGGGATATGCCTTTCCCGTCTCTGGTGCAAAATTCCATATTAAACTTCCCGGTGTTGCCATACAGGGGGAAGCAAATACTATTAGAATGGATAGAACTGCAATTAAGCTTACTGCCGTCAGTGTAAGGGAGTGGCGAGAGTTTCCGGTGGAGTCTGAGATGTTCATGTTCTGCCTCTGCAAAGTTTTTGGACTTAATGCCCGGTCGGGAATTAATTTTTCCTCCATAACAACTCTGCAAAAGTGTGTATGTCCGTCAAAACACGTACAAATAAACTTGAGACTGCCCCCTTACACTTTGAGACAATTCTGCCTTCTCTATATCAATTAAATGGAAAGACGGACCTGAGTCCGCTACTCAGATCCGCCTTTGAAGGAAAAATGAACTTTTTTAAACTTGTCTCACCACTGCGTATGCCCCCAAATAACTAAAAAACGGGCATCAATTTTCGGTCTATAAATGGAAAGAGGGAGATTGATTTCTTAATAACTGTCATCCGCAACATCAATTTTCGACCCGGGCGCAACGGATTTGACCAGTTTAACTAAAATGGAACGATTGATACGATCTATTTCGTTTCCGTTGTCCTCTGCAATTTTCATTGCTTTGCGAATCTCTGATTGCAACCGGGTTATGCGGGATGAATATTCCCTGTTGAGGAAAAAAGATACGTCGTCACCTTCAGTCCGGGCATCATATTTGCGGTTTACACGAAGGCTGCGCAGTTTGAAATGGTACATAAGATTATTGATCTGAAAAAGTCCCCCATACCGTTTATGGGACTTCTGACGGATGTTTTTTGATACAATATATTTTTCATTGTCCTCGGCACTGAAATCATCATGGCTTCCCCAGTCGAAGCAATTGATATAGAAGCGTTTCCTGTCCTGCAGATCGATACGTACACAGTAATCCCCGTCTTCAGCCCCGTATGAGCCGTAATCTTCATTCCACGGCCCCATTTCCTTAAACGAAAAATAGTCCATGAAAAAAATTCCTCCGGGATGACTGCCTTTGAAATCAACCCGATCCAAAAGCTCTTCTCCGTACATGGTGGGGACGACCTTATAATGGTCTGAATTATAAAAAATCGGATATGAAAGGACGCTGACATCTTTGTGTTTTTTGCCCAGTTCACACATTTCTTTTAGCCAGCCGTCCTTGGAAAAAAAGATGTCATTGTCCAGCCTAAGATAATAAGGAGCTGTGAACTGCGACCATACGTAATTGGTCGCCACAGCCGGCCCCATATTCTTGGTAAAACGGTACGCCTTATGAACCAGCCCCTGTTCACGAAGTTCGCAAAGGGTATCCCAGGTGTCGTCAGTACTTGAATTATCTACAACGCATAGCGTGAAATCGCATCCGGCATGCTCCCATATGGATTCAATTGTACGCCGAGTATGAGCACTACGATTGTATGCGGTAACAGCAATACAGACTTCACCGCAGGGCAAAAAACGTGGCATTGCAATACAACTCCGCTCAATTTGATTTTGATTGCTGATTCAGTAGTTTTTATTTTCCCAATCCCACCCATCAAGGGCCGTACAAATCTGCACATCCGGGACCTAAGTCCAATATATTATGAAACAGCCCCATCTTTGCGAGTATAAAAATCTTTCTGTAATCCACTTTTTTCCTTCAATTTCGCTGTGGGACATTTTTTACTTTTTCTATAAAATATGATTTGTTAATACGAAATTAATATATCAACAGCAATATATAGAAAAAATCAACATTTCAAGTTCTTTATCAAAAAACAGAAACCACCGCTTATTTAACCGTTCCACAGAGCAGATCCATACCGGTATGGCAACACCCCCGAATATGCCCGATATAAAAAAAGGACCGCTTTTAAGGGCGGCCCTTCCATTTGTGCGCTTCAGTGTTTCACGGTGAGTACACACCAAGAGTTGAAGCCTGTTTGGACAGAAAAAACTTATATCTATCAGATTAAAATCAGACTTAAACTCATCAGAATACAATACAAAACCATAATTAAAGAGGTCTGGCCCAGCATGGCGATATAAACCGGCCCGGTCTGCGGATTCCCTATTTTTACGCAAAGTTTCATACCGAACGGCACAACAACCAAGGGGAGAAGCAACAAAAATGATTTCAAAATCATTGCCATAACAATGGTGCAGACTACTGCGAGCGCAAACCATGTTCGGTATTCATTTGCAGTAAACTTTCTTCCGAAACGAACAGCAAGAGTGCGCTTATCGGCTTTCGTGTCCGTATCCACATCACGGAGATTATTCACTACAAGCAAATTTGTGCTCAAAGCGCCTACTGCCGTTCCCGCCAAAAGTACGGTGAAATTAAAGCCTCCGGCCTGTACCATGTAGGTAAAACCGACTGCCACCCACCCAAAGAATATCATTACGAAAATTTCGCCCAGCCCCAGGTAGGCCAGAGGAAAGGGACCGGCGGTATAACCGTAGCCCAGCGCAATGGAAATGATACCCACGACCAGCAGCTTCCAGCCGCCATAAGGGACAAGACCAAATCCAACCACGAAAGCCAGTAAAAAGACCGCGGCTGTCATGATTTTCATTTTTTTAAGCGAGATCAACCCGGAAGCGGTGACCCGCTTTGGTCCCTGGCGTTCCTCCGTATCAGCACCTTTTATAAAGTCATAATAGTCATTTGCGAAATTGGTACCGATCTGGATCAACAGGGCAAACAGAAGGCACAGAAATGCCGGGATAAACTTGAAGGTATCGTCCTGCACAGCCAGAGAGGTTCCGACCAGAACCGGGCATATGGCTGCCGAAAGTGTTTTCGGTCGGATAGCCAGAAACCATGATTTCAATTTAATTTTCATAACATTTCGTTGATTATAAAGGCTTATTGGTAACACGCGCGCCTTGACCAATCCTGATGGGAAAACAAAGCACGCATCATCGCACAGCACAGTCATCCATAAAACAAACAGCGCGCTAATTGAAGATTCCATAAGAAACTCGTGTATTGTGTTCAACCTGAAATTCATAAAGTCAAGAATCTTTAACTATTATACAATTAATCATGCCATTTAACGGACAATTTGTAATTCACATTTATTCTAGGCCAACTCTTTACTGGTGGAGAACCGGTAAGCCGAAGAGACTGAAGGGAGGCCCTTGAGCAACTATGCCCCTTTCATAAAATGGGCCCGATATTGCGCAGGGCTGAGTCCAAGTCTTCGCTGGAAGGCCCGTCGTAAACGTTCCTCACGACCGAAACCGGATTTGTCCGCTACCCATTCAAGTTCCTGCGCTCCAGATTCAAGCAGTTCCCGTGCGCGATCGATCCGCAGCTGCTCAACAAAACGGCCCGGACTCATTCCTGTTTCCGAAGGGAAGATGCGAGCAAAGGATCGTGGACTCATATTGGCCTTTTCCGCCAGCTGGTCCACTGTAAATTTTTTATCCAGATTGTTTTCAAGCCAATCAAGAAGAGGCTTGAACCGTTTTCCAACCTTCGCCTGCAGAGCCAGTGTTGTGCTGAACTGACTCTGGTTTCCCGGACGCTTGCGGTAGAGCAGTAAAAGTCGAGCAACTTCGATAGCCAATGAAGACCCATAGTCGTTTTCGACCAGGGCAAGGGCAAGATCAATTCCCGCAGTTACCCCGGCACTGGTGGATACGTTGCCGTCCTGAACATAAATGGCATCAGGTTCTAAACGGATATCCGGGTAAAGCTCGGCAAATCTGTCGGTCTCAGCCCAATGTGTGGTAGCTCGCCGACCGTCCAGAAGCCCTGCCGCGGCCAATAAAAACGCTCCGCTGCAAACAGATACTGTTCGCACTGCTTTCTGTGAGGCACTACGAATAGACAAAATATTGGCCGGATCAGTCGCAGCCTTTTCTGCCTCCGGTCCCCCCGGGACCAAAAGCGTATCAATCACGTGCTTTCCGGGGGTTGTGTCAGCACAAAACCGCAAGCCGGATGAGGTCGACACGGGGCCGGGTTCGGTAGCGGAAAAAATCAACTCATACCCCTCCCCCGATCTCCCGCCACGAGCCAGCAACAGGTCGGCCGCATGAAAAACATCAAGCGGTCCGGTAACATCAAGCGCGAGTATGCCTTGATAGAAAAAAAATTCCATCTGCTTCTTCATGGAGACAAAATAGAAAAGAACGTATTTGGCTGCAATAATTAAAAACACGCTTTTTACGCCAACAGAATTTCAAACCTGACACCGTGTTCAAAGCAATAAGAATTAACCTGCTTGCACTGAACACGGTGCAGGACTGGCTGTCAGCTGATCCTAGACTTCAGACGTATAAGGCGGAGCAGGATTGTACTGGAGAATTTTCTGAATCTGACGGGAATGGTCAGGCGTGTGAATCTGCCCTATCAGCCACAAGGTCATGTCGATACCGGCAGAAACCCCTGCGGAAGTAACGATTTTTCCATCCCGGACGTAGCGCATATCCAACAGCTCCGTAATGTCTGGATCGTTTTTAAGAAAATCAGCAAGCATCCAATGCGTGGTAGCCTTTCGCCCTTTGAGCAGACCGGCCTTCTGCAGGATTAAAGCCCCGGTGCAGACTGAAGTCATGTATTCAACTTTATCATACTGCTCCCGTACCCACTCAACCGTATTGCTGTCTTTGATTGCATATTCATAAACATTGCCGGTTCCGGGCAAAACCAGAACGTCCAGATCCGGCGCACTTTCAAAACTGTACTGGGGGGTTACCTTCAGCCCTCCGCTTCCGGTGATAGGATCTGTCGTCTTTCCAATGGTCACAACACTGCAGGACTCAGGAGAGATGATATGTGACGCCGTAAAAACTTCCATTGGGCCCACAAAATCAAGTTCCGCGACCTGCTCATAAATGAATATTCCGCATGTTACTTTTTTTTCATTGTTTTCTCCTTTGCAGATAAGGGATTGCCGTTTTAGTTGCTCTGTTGCCCTGCAACGGGAATCCATACCGGTAGTACAGAAATTCCAAATATGAAGGGTCACAGGAGCAGCAACACCATTTGTCCTCAGTGCTTTTCTTCCGCTTTCAGCCAAACAGTGCTCTTTCCGTTTCATCTTTCCCGATAAAATCCGGGGTGAGCCAAAGCAGGCATTCCTGAAGACATGAACATCTAATTTCTTGAGTACAATGTAGGGAGGACACCCTTTGGCAGCAATGACAAAAAACAAGCGATTTATGCCAAGCGATAATTGAGGGAGTAAATCTTTGAAGTTGAAACAACTGCCCGGTGCTAAAAATTGCCATAGAGGCAGGATGCTCTGCTAATTTCCTAATTGCAGCAGGCCACACGAAAAGCCGACCCCTTGCGAGATCGGCCATTACTTTTTTATGAAATTTAAAATGCAGTGTATTAATTACCGCTGGTTGGGCTTGTTTTGATCGGTAAGAATCTCATTGCGCATATAAATCAGTAAACGAGCATTCAATTCACTCCAACCCAGAGATTCTGCAGTTTCCCAAATGGCTGTAAGTTGGTTCTGGTGCAGACTTGCCTGTTCATCAACAGCATCCGCAAGAACTGATTCAACAACCGGAACAAGTGCTTCAACGCTTTGCCGCACAGCACCGGCCAGATGCAGCACCTGCGTCCGGCATTCTTCATCATCCAGATGAGTGGCAAAAAGAAACAAACGGGCAAGCTGTTTCAGCTTGGCAGTAAAAGCAGAGAGCTTGGCATCCGGGGCGGAGACCTCCCCAAGGAGCTCAGCAGCATAAATTTCAACAAGTCCTTCCGCCGCAGCGATAAAATCGATAACGATTTCCCGCCCCATGCTCAGCTGATAACCGCACGCACCGTCAGCGTCCAAAGTCCGTTCAGCCACAACAATCAACTCATCAATCTGGCACATGAAATTAGCCACATCAAAACGGGACATCATATCGCCACCATGCGTAAACTCACGAATGGCGGCAGCAACCCGCTTTAAAACCTGCCCGGAAAACATCTGGACCTGATTTGAAATCTGCCGCACTTCCATTTCTCCGCCGAGCTCCTCGACTCCCCATTGAAGTATATCCAAGCGCATGAAGTCAGCGGCGATACGCGTGATTTCCAAATGGTCCGGAGAAAAAAGATATGTGTTGATATGTCCGGCATACATCATACATGCGCCGAGCAACTCCGCCCGAACAACACGGGCCAGTGCTTCTCCAACTCCCGGTCTGCCGAGATCTTCCAACGTCTTTGACAGTGCGGTAAAAATGTCAATGCACCCCATCCAGTCTGAGCGATCATTAAGGCACAGCGATTTTCCGGGCAAGGGAGCCCCTTCCAGAATCAACTCCTTGACCCGAGGAAGCACGCAGTCTCCGAAAACGGAACAGTCCCGCTCAAGGACAGCGGATAATCTGGGATCGGCCGGAGGCATGCTTCCCCCGGACGCAGCGAGAACGGTATTGACGTAGTCGTCCGCAAGTTTTCTGCACTCACTCACAAGACAATCGGAAAATTCTTTATCCAGACCTTTCTGCAACAGTTCCTTCATTCGTGTTCCCAAGTCCGAAAGAGCTTCCGGGGCCGGCATGGAGGCAAGCATTGTCCCGTCATCCAGCACGGTCGCATCCATATCCACAAAAACAGTTACATCGTTCAGGTCTTCTTCCCGTGCACAGGCAAAGGCATCCGCAAGGGCATCGGAGAACTCCTTTGCACTCAGGAAACGCCCGTCCCGTTCCTTGGCCATGGACCGGGCAATGATAGAATCAAAAGCACGGGATACACGGATATTGACGGAAGACGGCGCGGCCGGGACCGTACTCAAGACCTGCTGCATGATCTGAGTCAGAGAACCCTGAAACGGCTTTTTTCCCGTAAGCAACTGATAAAGGACTACTCCGGCGGAATAGATGTCGGTCCTGCGGTCCACACATTCACCGATAACCTGCTCCGGGGACATGTAGGACGGAGTGCCGAGCATGGCTCCGGCCTGCGTCATTTCCGAGGATTCCACACGTGCAATACCGAAATCCATGACTTTTACATTACCGGAGTCCACCAGCAGAATATTTGATGGTTTGATATCCCTGTGGATAATTCCCTTTTCATGGGAATAGGAGAGGGCTGCCAGGACCTTGGAGAACAGAATTTCAATCCGGTCAAGATCCATGGGTTTTCCCGAATCGAGTGCCTCCTTGAGTTCCCGGCCCAGAACCAGCTCCATGGCCATGAAAACATCAACTCCGTCCTGACCGGAATCCAGAACATGAATTATATTCTCGTGTCTGAGGCTTTTGGAGATGGCTGCTTCATGCAGAAAACGCTCAAGCACACGGTCCCTCTCTCCGGAGGCCAAAAGATCAGGGCGAAGCGTTTTGACGGCGACCTCCATACCAGATGAAGGGGCAAACCCTTTGTAAACCACGCCCATAGCACCTCTGCCGAGGATCGGACCCAACCGATAGCCTCCAAGCGATCTCCCCTCATTAGGGCAGGAATTATCCATCAAACGCATCCTTTTATAGCCCGTATTCCTACCGAACCCTCAAGGTTGCCGGCAGACCGAAAACGGGGAAAGAAGCTGAATTGCTGCACCGTAATTCGTATAAAACGGCAGGCAACTTGCGGCAGTATATTTTCTTAAATGAAAAAGTAACTCATCAGAGACTAGCCGCGATGACGATTCCGATATTATCCCGACCTCCGCCTCGCTTGGCAAGTTCAACAAGAGCGTCGGCAGCTTCCGGCAGGCTTTCCCGCCGTACGTTTCTTATGACCCCTTCAATCTCTTCGTCAGAAACCATACCGGTCAGGCCGTCAGAACATGCCAGCCACACATCTCCGGGCAGCACGGCCTGAATGCTTATTTCCGGGTTGACGGAAGGATTGGGGCCCACGGCCCGAAGTATGTAATTCTTGAACGGAGCCTTTCCATGACCGCCTTCGCGTTTCCACTCCTCGAACACGGAATGGTCACGGGTAAGACGCACCAGACACCCTCCGCGATACCTGTAAACCCGGCTGTCACCTACATGAAAAACAACCGATCGTGAGTGGTCATCAAACATCTTGAATCCGGCAAGAGTTGCTCCCATGCCCCGTCCTCGTGACATTCCCCTGGCTTTGTTCAAGGTAAAAATTTCAGCGTTGGCGCATTCCACCGCCCTGCGAACCGCCTCGACCATCGGTTCCGGAGTTTCACAGAGGGTCGCGTCATCATCAGCCAGTTCGGCAACGGGGTTCTCCTCCGACTCCATAACATCGGCCAGTTCTCTTTCCAGAACCTTAAGGCAAAGGGAACTGGCCACGTCACCCATGCCGTGTCCGCCCATACCGTCAGCCACGGCAAAAAGCCCTGCTGCTTCATCCACAATCACGGCATCTTCATTGTGGTCACGCATAATGCCTTTATCAGCAACGCAATACGCGTGCATCATGCACACCTCCAGCTTTAACCAGGGCTGAGGCTTCCTCTACGCTTCCGGTCCGGGCATACCCGACCAGATAGCGGGCCAATTGACGGAAAACCAACGCCCTGTTTTCCTTACCGATCCACATTACATAAGGACCGGGATTGCAATCCAAGTAGACATAGCGGCCGTCAGCGGACGCCATCACGTCCCAGGCCGCGTAATGGAGCCCCAGAAAACGGGTCGCTTGAACTATGCGTTCCTTTTCTTCCGGCGGCATTATGAAACGTTCAAATCCTTTGGTAGAGGTCCGGCTGTCAACATCCGGGGCTATTATTTCAAGGGCCAGCACCATGGAGTCTCCGACCACATGCACCCGCAAGGTCTTCCCGCGCACATATTCCTGAAAAAGCACAGGACAAAGGGGCAGATCCGAAGACTCCCTGATATCATCCGGCAATACGGCACGGGTGGACCCCACGCCGATGGAAGGTTTGCACACGGCCTCTCCGACCAGCGAGATGAATCGTGCTGCCTCGTCCGGACTGTTGGTCATGATACTGCGGGGAGCGTCGAAGCCGTTCTCGCGGAGTTTGGAACAGAGTTGAGCCTTGGTGTCGTGATCCACATAAGCGCCGAAAGGGGAATTCACCACGAGCCCTCCTCGTCTGGCAAACTCTTCGAAAAAACCGAAAGCAGCTCCCTGAAAAAACTGTTCCCGCATGAAAGATGTACGAAACTCTTCATACTGGACAGCATTGGTAACCGGCGGCATGGAAAAAGAAGTGTTTTGGGAAATGCAACGAATATGCAGGGCCTTTATTTCGGAAAAATCGACCCCGCCCCAGGACATGCGAGAAGACGAGAGTGAGACCTCTTCTCCGTTTTCCCCTCCCAGACCGGAGCGGCACACAACGGGATCAGCACCCTCTTCACGAACAAAACGACTTATTTCATCTACCTGACGGCAATGCTTTCCTGAAAAAAGGGCGACTTTCGGCTGCATCATACCTGCTTGGCTTTGAGCAATTCATCCCCGTAGAAAAACGAGCAGCCCGTTCACATTAAAAAGGCTGCCGACATCTCCAAGAAATGTAATAAACGCCGTAGCCACCCCGCACTTACCCATGATCAGGAACTTATATTAATAGAACCGATATCCACATTGTCAGTTACATCGCCGCCTATACCAGACTGAGAACCGCTATCGGCCTGATCACCGGAGGTTCCCCATCCCTCGTTGGAATTATCGGCTTGCGAGCCCATATAGCTACCGATGCACTGCCCTTGCAGAATATCTCCACCGGACTTCGCCATCCCGCCCGCTGCAGCTGTTACATCATAATTGCTGTCACCCATAACGTTTCTCCATTGATTTGAACTTATTAAGAACTGATGTTGATGGAACCGATGTCCACATTATCCGTTGCATCTCCGCCTGTTCCGGACTGGCTTCCACTGCTTGCCTGATCGCCATCGGCTCCCCATCCTTCATTCGAATTATCCGTCATGTCGCCCATGTAACCACCTACGCCCTGCAGTTGCACAACATCTCCACCGGATTTTCCCATTACGCCGCCTAAACCAGTTCCATCATAAGTAGTATCACCCATAACATACCTCCATTGATTTATTTTTTTACGAACTGATGTTAATGGAACCGATGTCCACATTATCAGTTGCATCTCCGCCTGTACCGGTCTGGTTTCCATGGCTTTTCTGATCGCCGTCGGCTCCCCATCCTTCATTCGAATTGTCAGTCATGTCGCCCATATAACTACCGACGCCCTGCATTTGCACAACATCTCCACCGGACTTCAATGACATCCCACCCGCAAATGTTTCTGAAAAATTATCTGCCACAACAAAATCTCCCATTACAGCATTATAATTTTACACCTTATACACTACATCCTCGTAACACACTTAGTCACTTTATGTACAGACATTTTGTCTTTTGAAATAAAAGTTACCACAACAGAAAAACACACCGGAAAACAATATGTTAAAGAACAAAGTTCACCAACCGTAACAATGACAATATTTCTTAGGCTGTTCTGCGTTTTCAGCCCACTTTTTCTACCTATACATTGCCTATTTGATACGATTAATGTATTGATATAAAAAAATAATAAATCGTACCACGAACATCAGTCAGGAAACCATGCTCCCCATGGAAACCCAGAAAACAAAGCCAGCTCGTTCCCGCGGGCCCCAAACAGGAATCAGGCACCCCATTAAAGCGGCACGACTCCTGTACACCGTTCCCGGTTTTGTCCTCCGCGGACCGATATACGCCATCAGCCTCATCATCATAGTTTCCATCGCCTATTCCTTCTGGGCAAAGAAGGACACTATCGTCACGGCCCCGCTTACTCTCGGCAAAAAAGTAACTATAATCGAAGCCATAACTGGAGGACAGGTCGCCCGTGTGGCAGTAAGTCCCAACTCGCACGTGAACTTTAACGAAGTGCTGATCGAAGTTCAGGAAAAGACCCGCGCAATAATGAATACCGAAATGGAAACTTTCGAATCCCGTATAGCTGAAGCAGCAAGAGAGCGCGAAAGAGTTGCTGACGAATACGAATACAAACTGGCCCAGTTCAGACTTGAACTTACCGATGCCAGTCATGGGCGAAGCACTAAGGCAATTACTATTCAGGGCCGGATAGACCAGTTGAACGAACGTTTGCGGACTGCGCGCAAGGAACTGGATCTGCGCCAGAAAGAATTTACCACCGCCAGAAACAGGTGGGAACGCGCCAGAAAACGATATGAAGACCGCGACATCACCATAACCCAATACGAAGAGGCGGAGCAGACCAAGGACCGCAGGCAAAAGGCGGTATCCGATGCCCAGGGATCAGTTGCGCAGCTCGCTGTTTCGCTGCGCACCGCCAGGGTGGAACTGAAGACTCTCAACGATGCGCACAGTCTGGAAAAAATCAGGGAAAACATTCAGCAGCTGCAGGAACGGCAGGAACGTGAGCTAATACTTCTTGACGATTACATAGCCTCGCTCAAGCACAAGAAAAAAGCCAGCCAGCAACTGGTTGGGGGAGTGAGCTACGAAGACAACATTACCGTTTACAAAAGCATGGTCGACGGTCTGGTCACAGATGTAAATGTCAACAAGGGAGAAATAATTTCACCGGGGCAGCCGCTGATAACGCTGGTCAGGGACACCGCAGTTCTGGAAGGACACGCCATGGTCCAGAACAAGGATATCGGGGCCATCCGCATCGGACAAAAGGCCAAACTGAAGTTCTGGGCCTATCCGTTTCAGGAATACGGGATACTCGAAGGAGTTATCTATGAAATTGACAAACAACCCGACAAGACCGAAGGCGGGACCTCGACATATGAAATACTTATCGCCCTGGACAGGGAGTGGGCACAGAAAGATGGCAGCAAAGTACGTCACCCTCTGGCAATCGGCCTGGAGGGAATTGCGGAAATCAAGACCGGTGAAAAACGCTGGATAGAAATCCTGTTCACTCCGCTTTCCAAATTTTTCACGAATGATGAGGACCAGGATGGCTGATAAACACGACGCTATACGAGACATTCTGGAATCCCACGTAATGTTCGCGACCCTTTCCGCAAAGGACAAGGCGGAACTGGCCCGGATGTTCGTCTTAAAAGAATACATGCCCGGTGAACGTCTGGTTAGGCAGAATGAGTACACGGCCGGCGTATTGCACATTTACTCCGGTCAGGTCCGGCTGAAGCAGACCGTTGAAGGCCGCCGCACGGCTCTCGGCGACTTCGGCCCCGGCTCCACCTTCGGCGAAACATGCCTGCTGCATGAAACAGTCTGGGAATATGAGCTTGTGGCCGGGCAGGATCAGGTCAAGGCTATCGTGCTTCCTGCTGAATCTGCCAAAAAATTCGCCGCAGAGCACGCTGAGGCCGCCGCTCTGTTCAGAAAAAACATCGGCCAGATTGAACTGAGCCACCGTCTGAAGTCGCTGATAGGCTCCTCAACCTGTCCACCGGCCAGGTTCGCCCTGATACTGAACAATCTGGGGGTAAAAAAAATTCCCAAGGGTTCAGCCGTATTTTCACAAAACGATAATGACCCACGCCTTTATTCCATCGAGCAGGGTACCGTAGACATAATCCGGCAGGAAGACGGCGAAGAAATTACTCTTGACCGCTGTGCCCGTTTCGAACTGCTGGGTGAAACTGCAGCGCTGAGTGAAGCCGGCAACAACGACTGCCATTTCTATACGGCAAGGGCGGTAACGGATGTAACCGTAATTGTTATCAGGCAGCCGGAAGTACTGAAACTTATGGCTCTCAACCCGTCCCTGCACGAGCAACTGATCACCAGAGCCAGGGATCTGCGGCAGATCGCCGAGTCCGAGCTTGATGCCAGAAGCCGGGCTGTCAACACCGACATGCGCATCAGGCTGGCCAGGGGAATCACCGAGGACGAGTACAAACAGCTTGAAGAACAGGACCGGGAAAACGATGAAGAATTCCCCCTGATGCGCCAGGGAGATCAGTCAGAGTGCGGAGCGGCCTGTCTGACCATGATCACCAGATATTACGGAAAAAATTTCAAGCTCGGACAGATCAAGGAACTTGCCAACGTATCTACCGCCGACACATCCCCCCTGCCCATTATTACCGGAGCGGAAAACCTCGGATACAGTGCCAAAGCCTACGCGCTCAACCGCAGGGAGCTGGAGCGGGTCCGATTGCCGGGCATTATCGGCTGGGAAGGCGGACACTACGCAGTGGTACACAAGGTGACTTCCGGCAGACTGAACCTTGCAGACTCTGTTGCCGCCATTAAGTCCGCATTGCTGTCCCCGCTGACCTCCATCAAGGTTTCCCCCGAAGACAGGCCGAATGTTCCCCTGAAGGCATCAGGCCTGACCTCGGCCAAAGTTCACCTGGCCGATCCGCTGGAAGGCCGCAAGATCCTCCCTATGGACGAATTTATCACCGGCTGGACTTCCGCCAGCGTACCCGGAACGCAGACGGATGAAGACCGAGGTCTGTTCATTGCCCTGACCCCTACGGAAAAATTCACCCACATGGAACCGCCGAAGCTGCCGGTGCTCCATTTTGTCCGCTATCTGCTGCCCTATAAGAAATTTTTTTTCGAAGCATTTCTGGCCGCCCTGACAATCAACCTTCTGGGACTGGCCTCTCCCCTGTTCGTGCAGACCATCGTCGACACGGTCGTTGTACACAAGGATGTCAGCCTGCTGAACATGATGCTCGGAGGCATGGCTCTGGTTACCGTATTCACAACTCTGACCACGGTTGTGCAGCGTCTGCTTCTGGCGCACACAACAGCCCGTATAGACATGCGGCTGATGAGCGAATTCTACCGCCACATACTCTCCCTGCCCATGTCCTTTTTTCTGACCAGAAACAAAGGTGAAATAATGGCCAGATTCGGAGAAAACGCCAAAATCAGAGCCATTCTCACAGGATCGACCATCACCGTTATCCTCAACACGCTGATGCTTGGAATATATTTCCTGATGATGTTCGCATACTCCCTGCCGCTGACCATGATCGTCCTGGCGTTCATTCCGGGATATGTTCTTCTCATCCTGTACTTCACACCGCGCATCAAGGCCCTTGCCCAAAAGATTTTCCATACCAACGCCCAGTCCCAGGCATATCTCATAGAAGCACTCAACGGCATCGAGACAATCAAGGCAACAGCCAATGAATACATGGCTCGCGTTCGCTGGGAAAACTCCTTTGTAGAAAACGTCAACAACACATTCAAACAGGCCAATCTGGTGCTTACTTCCAGCAGTCTGCACAGCCTGCTGCGTCTGGCTTCAAGCATTACAATCCTCTGGTACGGGGCCAATCAGGTCATTGCGGGGCAGTTATCCATCGGTGAACTCATGGGATTCAACATGCTGGTTGGACTGGTCATGGGACCGGTTCAGCAGATGGTTCAGCTGTGGAACCAGATGCAGGATGTCCGCATATCGGTTGAAAGGGTCAGCGAAATTCTGGACATCGAACCGGAGCGCCCCACCATAACCTCCCCGGATGCCATGCCCGCGGTTCTGACACAATGCTCCGGCAAAATAGAATTCAGGGATGTGGATTTCAGCTACATGGCCGGAGACAAGGAAAATCTGGTCATGAGGAAATTTTCCCTTGAAATAGATCCGGGTGAACACATAGCACTGGTCGGGCCTTCCGGTTGCGGGAAATCCACAATCGCCAAAATGATTCTGGGCTTCAATCTGCCCAAGAACGGGCAATGCCTGATTGACGGCAAGGATCTCGCCAATCTGGATTTTTCATCCCTGCGCAACCATATCGGCGTGGTGCTGCAGGACAGCTTCCTCATTGCCGGGACCGTGGCCGAAAACATAGCCCTGGGCGATCCTGAACCGGACCTGGCGGCAGTCAAACGCGCAGCACGCCAGGCTGGCATAGAGGCGGAAATACTCCGCTGGCCCCAAGGATATCAGACCGCCATCGGCGAAAAGGGCATGGGCATTTCCGGAGGCCAGAGACAACGCGTCTGCATTGCCCGCGCGCTGTACCGTCAGCCCAAGATACTGATCTTCGACGAGGCCACCAGTGCTCTGGACAATGACTCTGAAAAGATCATCCAGTCCAACATGCGTGAGATTCTGAAAGGACGTACATCCATAACCATCGCCCATCGCCTTTCGACCATCGTGGACGCCGACCGCATCTGTTATATTATTGACGGCATGGTCGCGGAACAGGGGAAACATCAGCAGTTGATAGACCCGGAATATATCCGGGAAAACGGACTCGAAGGCAAGTATTATGCGTTGGCCCGCAAACAGTTCAACCTGCCCCCCCTTGATGAAGCCGCAGGAGAAAACGAAGAGGGTGCAGCATGACCGCCCGCCTGACCTGTCTTGATGATTCCCGGCTGCCCGAAGCCCAGAAAAACCTTGTGATCAATCTGGACAAAACCGAAACGTCCATCGGCAGGGGGCCGCAGAACACATCGGTAATAAGCCACAGCAGTATTTCAAGAAATCATGCCCTCATTACCTCCACTGACGAAGGGCTGATCATAAAGGACACGGGAAGCACCAACGGTGTATGGATTAACGGAGAACGCACGACTGAAGCCAGACTTGGAAACGGCGACACGGTTGCTTTCGGTTCCTTGATGTTCAGATTCGAGGTCACAGACGAACCGGAACCTGCCGATCAGATCTCCGCCGCCTCCAGTCAAACCGATCCCCGGACCTCTCCCTCAAAGGACACGCGGAAATCTGCAGAGACAAAACCTAAACCGAAGGTGATCAAGAGCAGCGCCACCGAGGCCATACCGCACAATGAGCAGGCTGACGGCGAGGAAAGCATAGCCGACAAGACAATGCTTTATGGAGACTCAAGAGCCAGCGAAGCCATGCTTGACGCCATAAATCCGGATCACGAGAAGCCTGACGAACCGGCTCCTCTTCCGCCCCGCCACCGTCAAATCAAAGCGGAAACGGTGGAGCAGGCTGATCCCCCTGAACGAAAACGAAGCAGGATGCCGTTTGCTGTCATCGCAGCAATCATAGTTGCCGGCCTGCTTGCATGGTGGGGAATCGAAGCACATAAGGCGGCTGAAGATAATAATTTTATCCAGACGCATGAGCAGGAAATCGATGACTTCGTAGAGCAGTATGAGTTCTGGACTCGCCGTTTCAACCTCGCACAAAACAGCGAGCAACTGACTGAACTTAAGCGGATTTCAGAAAATCTGAGCAATGATATCAAACTCCGCCCGGACCTTGCCCGGCTCAAACCGTTACTGGTGGAGGTTCACTTCCTCAAACTCGAACGCGAAACACGCAGGCTTATAAACGAAAACAACCCCGAAGCCGCGCTCAGGCTGATAGACATTGTTCACGAATCAGCACAGAATTTCGCAGCAAAGGAACTTTCCCCAGAGACTAAGCGGGCACTCCAGCGGTTCATGAGTCTGGCGGATCTGCTGGAAACAATTGCCAGATACAAAATTTTTCAAAAAAAATTTCCCGATCCTTCAGCTTACGCGAATACTCCGCTACCGGACTCACTGCGCGGAAAAATTGCCTCAGCCAAAAAACTCAAGATTCGTTTTGCAAAGCTGCTCAAGGAAAACAACATGCAGCTGAAAGTCCGTTTCCGTCTGACCAGAGGCATGGCCAACGATACGGACGAAAATTGCGTTCTCCTTGTCAACAGGTGGTATCACATGGCTTTCAGCAAAAAGCCTGAAAACGGATAGGGTCATGCTTGCGGGATTGAATACGGCGCTTCTCTTATGTCTTGCACTATTGTTTTCCGCCCTTGCCGCAATTCCGGCTGCACTTGCGGCAGACCCGTTCCCGGCACATCTGGAATCAACCTTCAGCGAATATGAAAAAATCGCTGCCGAGACCCTTCTCCGTTCTCGGGCACAGCTGAAATCAGCAACCAGAATGGAAGCTATCTCCCTGGAAAGACTTCAACAATTGGTTCTTTCACAAAACCTGGGAGTCAAAATAACAGGGATGGAAAGACGCAAGGCGAATCTGGAGAGAACCAAGCGGGACGCGGTTTTCGATACAATAATTAATCTGGCGCTCAACTACCGGCATCAGGACTATTACGCGCGTTCCGAGGACATCGGCAGAGAAAGAAGACTCACCGGAGAGTCGGATGAAGAAGATCCGACGGAAGACGACAACCCGGTATGCGTTTACATAAACGGGGTTCTGATAAACCCGGTGCAATGTGATGAGCATTACGCATTTACGATTGAAGAGGAGTACGCGAGCTACGACAAGCACGGTGACCACTCGCCCGACGTAGGAACAGCAAGTCTGAACCTCAGCAGGACATTTCCATGGGGACAGTCCATTCAGGCCGGACTCCAATCCCGCTGGAGCTCCAATAAATATCCGTCACTCGGCAAATACTCAACTCTCTACGCCTACGATGAAGGAGTAGAGGGATACCCATACGGAGACAATCCCTGGACATCGTCCATCTACCTCAGCCTGAGCAGTCCCTTACCCTTCTGCAAGGACTTCGGAGAGGATGGAAATCACAATGCGGTTCTAAGACGGGTCAGCGACCTTGATGCCATCGGCAAACAATGCGCTCTTGAAACCGAAGCGTCGGACCAACTCGCTCTGGCCCTCAGAACATGGTGGGATCTGGCCGGAAGTTTGAGCCGTCTGGTAGTAACGATCAAGGCCCGCAAGAATCTCGAAAAACTTGCCCGGCACACAAAGCGTCTCATGGCCAGCGGCGAGAGGACCTCCTATGCCATGGCACAGGTCGGAACAGAATTACAACGCTGGCTGAACGCGGAGGAAGAAGCCTGGAGCAACTACAAGCTGCTTTCCAACCAAATGATTGAACTGCTGGACATGGACCCTTCGGCAGTGGTCTTTCCGCTGGGTTTCGGTAAGGGGTCGACCGCAATCAGCGACATGGGGGCGGACATGGAAGAAGAAATGAACCGGGCATTCAATTCCCGTCCCGACCTGAAGATGGCAAAAATAAATCTGAAATCCGATAAGGTCATGCAGACATACTACCGGAAGAATCTTTTGCCTGACATCTCGGTATTTCTTTCCACCTCCCTGAGTCAGGATCCGACTTATTGGGGATACAGTTCCTGGACAGACTCCGTACTGAATTTAATCAACCCCGATTCCTCATCGGTCTATGTGGGATTCGTTTACAATTTTCCGGTCGGCGACAGAGCTGCAAAATCAGCGTATACTCAGGCCCGGCAGGAAAAAGCGAAAAGCCAGCTCCGGTATGACTCCCAAAAAGACGAAATCATCCGGGAAATAAGCAAAGCCGCCACCGACATCAAAGCAACTGCCAGAAATATAGGCTATGCCAGACAAAGCCTGCACCTGCGGCAACTGACCTACGCGAAAGCAATGGAAATGAGAGACGATGGAGACGGAATATCCGAGTTTGAACTTCTGCGGAAATTCACTGAATATACCTCCACGGAACTGCAACTGATATCTTCCACCGTGAACAACCAGAAAGCCGGAATTGACTTCCAATGGGCTACAGGAAAAATACTGCCGCCGGAATGGATTACAAGCAGGGCTCTGGAAAACCTGAACAGAATATTGGAAGCTGAAGAGGAGGAACAACCATGACCCGAAGTTTAATCATTTCCTTCATCATGATCTTCCTGGCGGTATCGGCGCATGCAGAGGAATTCCCATACGCGGGCAGGGAACAGGCTGACTGGGACAAGCTTAGGAACCTGCTGGCTAAAACTGCACCGGATTCGCAGCAGATACGAAAGGTCACACCCCTTGAAACCACCCGCATAGTTCTGGAAAACAACCTTTCCATTAAAAGCTCAGAGATGGACAGGCTGTCGGCAGCTCAGGCATTACGCGAAGCGGAATCTCTGTTCGACCCGACACTTCTGGCTTTAGCGTCCTACTCAAAGGACCAGACCTACTCCCGCGAGGTCAAGGATTACAAGTATCTCAAAAACACCGTCGCCAATCCCTATCTGCCCGATGACAACCCCATCTACGTCCTTTATGAAGAAGACTCGCCCATCTTGTATCTTCGTTTCGACCAGGAGCGGGTCGCCGGAGAATACCTGCGAACCGTCAAGGCTTCGGAAGCTCTGCCGTGGAAGTATGAAGAAACCCAGAATTATGCGTTCGGAATAAAATCGAACATAGTCTGGGGGCCGACCATGAGTATACGTCTCGGGGTACGGCGCAAAGATAATTACTGGCAGAACGATGATGGGAACTGGGGTGTTTACGACTATCCATGGAGCTCGGAATTCAGACAGAGCCTGTCCCTGCCTCTGCCCTATACAAAAAATTTCGGTCCGTACTCCACCAGGGACACAGAAGTTAAACAGGCGACAATTCTCCAAGAGGCCGCCGATTATTCCATCAGGGCCACGGTAAACGACGCACTGCTTGCAGGCGAACTGGCCTACTGGGATATTGTCGCGGCAATGCAGAAACTTCTGGCCCGGGACAGGCACAGGTTGAATCTGAAAAAACTTCTGGAAAAGACCAGACGTCTTTACGATGAGAGGCTTTGTACGGAGTACGACCTCGCTCTGGTCCAATCTGCCTATTCCGCTTCAATAGACGGCATAGAACAGGGAGCGGCTTCATACAGGACCGCATCCAATCAACTGGCCGAACTTACGGATTCCGGAGACAAAGCAGTGTTCTTTCCCGCCGGATACTACGCTCTTTCGGATATGCCGCTCACTGGTGTTCCCGGGGAAAACGAGCCCGACAATGTTTCCGGAAACCCGCACTATGAACGCCAGCTTGCCTCGGTGGCGCTGGCTGAACTTTCGGAAAATCATTATGAACTCCAGACCCGTCCAGACATACGGGCAGGTCAGACTCTGACCCTGACCCAGCAGGAATCCTACTACGGCTATTCAAATCCGGGCAGTTCTCTTAAAGATGTCTTTTCGGAACCGGATTTAATACGTCAGGTATACAGTCTGGAGTACACGTATCCGCTCTTCAACCGTGACGCCATAAGCAGCCATGAGCAGGCCATCCTTGATGCGGAGCAGGAACGGGCTACGGCTAAACAGCTGCAGAACAGCCTGCGCCGGGAAGCATATGACGCCCTGGCTCTTCTGAAAGGAGCCAGAAAAAGGATAAAAATTACCGCTAAAGGAATCGATCTGGCCCGTGAGGCATATGAAAAAGCAATTTCCATGCAGGCCGACAGGGAAGTTGTGGAATATGAGATAGTCAGCAAAAGTGCCAACCTGCTTTCCGCCGAGATTTCCCACATAGAAGCCTACATAGACTGTTACAAAGCGGCAGCCCGATTCATGGCAGCCTCGGGATCATATCAGAAACGATATGGAATACGTGCTTCACACCGAATAGGAGACGGCTCATGAGAAGGATCGCCGTGACAACTCTCCTTACTGCCATACTCCTGTTGTTTTCGATTCAGGCAGGAGCAGACAACACTGCGCGACCATCAGGGGATCAGGCTCCGGTAAAAACTCTGGCTGAAAGGTTGAGCAATTCCCCGACCCAAAAGGAAACGGACCGGATACAGTCTGTTCTAAACGAATTGACCGCAGGAAATTCATCCGACATTCCCGTCCGGATCAGCAATGAAGAAATCCTGTTCATTTCTCCCCGCGAAGTTTATCTCAGAGCGCTGAAAAAAAACCTTTCCATTCAAATCAGCATCAAAAATTCGGCAATAGCGGAAGCGGCCATTCAGGAGGCCGAAGCGGTTTTCGATCCGGTTCTGAGCCTGAGATTCAGTTACTCCCGTTCGGATACCTATGAACGCACCAAGGAAATCTACCTGCAGACCAAAGATTTCAGCCCTCCGCCGACAACAGATATCCCGACTGACCCCAATAACACCGGAGCTCAGGTAAACCAGATCGGCTGGAAACGGCAGGAGGAGGGAGTCAGAAGCATAGAAACCGTATATGCGTCCGAAGATCAGGAAAACGGACCGACAACTGCCTTCGACTACAATCTGGGCATATCACAAAAACTCCCCTGGGGGCCGGAGCTTGACCTCGGCCTGACCATGCATGACGAAAAAGTTTACTACGATTCGCACGGACACTCCTATGACAGACCCTGGGCGTCCACCTTTGTGGCCGACCTGACAACCCCCCTTCCTTTCACCATGGATTTCGGCCCGGACTCACCGGATGCTCTCTCGGTAAAGCAGAAAATAAAATCCAGTGAGCAAAGCCGGTTCACCACCAGTACTGCCATAAATAACATACTCTATCAGGCCGACCTTGCTTATTGGAACGTTGTTCGGAGATTCGAAAATCTCGGTGTGATGATCCGGAGAAGAAAACTCCTCGAATACCAGTTGGAATCCGTAAACAGGCGATTCAAAAACAGGGAAGCCACCAACTATGACCGCCTGCAGGTCGAATCGGCCCTGACCCTGAGCAAGGTGCTGGAAACAAGTGCGGCCACGGCCCTGCTTGATGCTTCGTATACACTTGCCTCGCTTCTTGAAGACAAACCGGCGAAACAATCCCGCAGACTGTATGTTCCGTATAAATATCTCGAACAGCTCGAAAGCACCGAATACCCAGACATGAAAGAAGCACTTGCCAGGGCTCTGGTTGAACGCCCCGAACTAAAAGCCGGCGCGATCGGAATTGAAATCGCCGAGATAAACCAAACAGGCAAAGCAAACCAGCTTCGTCCGGATTTAAAATTTTACGGAAGCTACAGTTCCTCACAGGACGGTTCGGTATACGGATATAAAAATCCGCTCAAATCACTTACCAACATGAATAATCCTGATGATGAATCCCTTTTCACGTCCATTGAGTACCAGTATCCCATACTGAACCGCTATCTTGATGCCCGGTTCGAACAGGCTCGACTGGGGACAAAACAGGCCGCACTCTCACAGCGAATAACCAAAAACAGCGTAATCAGAGAAGTGAGAAACACAACGACAAGGGTCAACACATCAATATCCAGAATTGAGGCCGCCAGGGAATCGGAACGATTTGCGGCCCTGGCCTTTGACAAGGTGAAAGCCAGACAGCAGTACGGCGAAGCAAGTGAATTTGAAGTGCTGCTCGCGCTGCAGCGTTTGTCCGAAGCCCAACTTTCGCTGATTCTGGCCAGAATTGATCACCGGACAGCTTTAACAGGACTTTCTGCCGCCATCGGAGACCTGGCGGCTACAAGTGCGGACAGAGCCTTGAGCCGAAAAATGGACCGTCATCGTCTGGCGGTCATGAGGCATTACAACATCCTCCCACATTTCTCACGTCACAACCAGACTCAGGAGTCCGCGCAATGACACTCAGCATCGGTATCTTTGCCTCAAAAGGGATTCCTCAGGTCGAAAGCTTAATACAGAAACTTGCAGAAACAGGTGTTGATGCTTTTTTCTTCGATATGGGACTGCCCCCGGAAGAACGGGTTTGTCTCTATGAAACAGGAGCCCGCTGGAACGATATCGAATTAACAGAGCTGAACTATGCCTACGTACACGGATTCTCGTTTCAATCTCCGGTAGTACCGAATCACGGCGGGGAGAGGGACTGGAGTGTCTGGCAGGCCGATTACCCTGCGCAGCAGCAGAAATACAGTTTTCTCCACAGCCTGTTCACTCGGCTGGAACGGCATGGTGTCAGAATGATCACCCCGGTTGAAGCCTTGCAGGCCATGTTTGCAAAGCATCATCTCCTGCAGAACCTGAGCCGTGACGGGTTCTCCGTGCCAGAGATGCTGGTAACCAACGTCCCGCAGGAAGCCGAAAAATTCTGCGAAAAGCATGAAATCGTTATCTGGCGCCCACAAAACGGCAAAGCGGCATGGCAGCTATGCCTGGAAAAACAACGCACAGCGATCATTCATCCTGACTTGCCGCCTCCGATTTTAGCCAGTGCAATCAAAGGCCCTGTTGTCCGGTCATGGATATTCAATGGCAATCCGCTGCTGACCCTGCGCTCCGCCCCGCCTTCCGCCGCAGTTCCGGAACGGCTTGAACAGCTGAGCACATTCGACAGTTCCCCGTTTGAAAAAGAATTGTCCAGACTGGCAGAAACCCTCGGCGCGCCATGGTTTCAGGTTCTCTTTGTTCCGCAGGGCAAACACTTATGGATATACGACATTGATACCGACCCGATCTACGACTGGTTACCGGAAATCTATGCTGATACCCTGACGAACAACCTGGTAGCTGGACTGGTCGGCACTCCGGCAGCACAGAAGAACGAAGACAGTTCCGCCAAGAGACCGGCCATCTTCCTTCGGCGTATGCTCAGAATTCTATTCGATTTTGAAAACTGTAAATACGGAAAATAATCCGGCCCACCCCCCTCTGGTCAACCCACACCTGAAATTAACTAAATATCGTAAATTTTATTAAATATAAGAGACAGAGAACAAGCCAATCACATCGACTGAACTCCTTTTATTTAAAAAATCTAATTATGCTGTTAACATATCCTCTCGATTTTACTGCCTGCAATCAACACCAGAATGATACTCCCTAATAAACGGAAAATCCAAAGTTGGCACTCCTTGAGATTTTACAATACTTCCTCCCCTTGTTCCTCCCATGCTGCACGACCATTTGCTTCAATCAACGCAGACTGATGACAATTTTGTGCATAAAAAACACAAATACATGATGCTATGGTAATATTTTTTATTGACTAGTAACACCATTCGAATATACATTCGCCTCCAGAAAAACTGAACCTTGAAAGGCAGGTGCTCAATAATTTGCCGGCACTTACCTACTTCTTAATCACCATAGGAAGAACTACCTCCATCCTCAAGGCAAACTGTTTTTCAATCCCATGACGGTTCCGATCTTTACGGACAGGATCGAAACGGGCCTGATAGCAGCCGATCCCTGCTATCAGGCCTGGGGAACCGCAGCTCCCAGAAATCAACTACGCCAAAAAGAAAACAAAAAAGCCATGGCCCACCAACAAAGGATGAACCATGGCCGACACTTCCGAATTTGAAAAACAGCTACAGACCAAAAGGTGCTATCACCCGGTCCAAGACCCCTTGAACCTTGGATATCGCCACTCCGTAATTAGTCACCGGAACTCCGCTGCGCTTACATTCCTTGATCCGCCGCAGCATTTCACTGCGGTTGAGCATGCAGGCTCCGCAATGAATAACCAGTTTGAAGCGGTCGATGTCTTCGGGAAAGTCATGCCCGGAATACATTACGAAATTTATATCCTTGCCGGTATACTGGCGAATCCAGCGGGGAATCTTCACCTTGCCGATATCATCCGCAACAGGGTGGTGAGAACAGGCCTCGCCCATCAAAACGGTATCACCGTCCTGCAGGGTATCTATAACTCCGGCACCTTCAACGAGGCTGGGCAGGTCGCCTTTGAAACGGGCAAAAAGAGTCGAGAAGGTGGTCAGAGGAATGTCTTCGGGCACATCTCCGGCAACGCTCAGCACAACCTGTGAATCGGTTATCACCAACGCAGGCTTGCGCTTCATCGAAGACAGCGTTTCTTCTATCTCGCGTTCCTTTACAGCGACCGCAACGGCGTCACAATCGAGGACCTCGCGCAGTACCTGCACCTGCGGAAGAATCAGCCTCCCCTTGGGCGCGGCAAGATCGATCGGCACAACGCAGACCACCCAGTCTCCTTCGCCGAAAAGATCACCGGCCAGAACAGGGGTGCGTTTCATTTCTTCCGGAGCAAGATTAATTATGGCTTCCTTGAGTTCATTGACAGAAACCGATTCCAGTGCCGAAGTTCTGTAAAACGGGATACCGCGCTTGCGGCAATAATCCATATCCGCCTCGGTCGGTTCACGGAGGTCGTTCTTGTTGAACACGACCATAAACGGAATCTGCAACTCACGGACCTTATCAATCAGATCCAGTTCATACGAGGTAAGACCGGCCTCATCCACCACCACAAGGGCGATGTCGGTTCGCATCAGGACCTTGTTGGTGGCCTTTACACGAAGCTCGCCCACCTCTCCGGAATCATCCAGACCGGCGGTATCGTAAAAGGTTACCGGTCCGAGCGGTAGCAGTTCGTACGGCTTGGCAACAGGGTCTGTCGTGGTGCCCGGAAAATCCGAGACAATGGCCACGTCCTGCCCGGCAATCGCGTTTATCAATGAGGATTTACCGGCATTTCTTTTGCCTACCAGGGTTATGACCAGGCGGACACCCCTTGGAGCCTTATCGGACATCTGTCTTTCTCCTTGATGAACCTTTGGAATTTGAAGGAACCAATCCAAGCGAGCGGATCAGTTCGGCAGCATGAAAGATGGAGTCCGTAGCGTCCACGGAAACCATGTTTTTTCCGGGATAAATATTGTAGTCTCCGCGTCTGGCGGCAGGCGTGACCGAAGGCATAATTACATTGCAGCCCCGCTTGAGCCCCTTTGCCCTTCCCGCACAATCAAGCGAATCAAGGGCCGATGTTGCCGGGATGTTGGTCAGAGGATTCAAGAGTCTGGCCAGCGCCGTAAACCTGAAGGACAAATCAGGATCGCCCTGCCCCGCATGGGAGAAAGGCGTATCCGGATGAGGAACGAAAGGACCAGCCGCAATCATATCCAGCCCCAGTCCGGTCAGGAAAAACAGATCATCCGCAAGTTGATCCGTCCCACAACCGGGCAGCCCGACAATAATACCCGACCCGACTTCATAGCCGATCTCCTGCAGTGACCGGAGCAGTTTCAAACGGTTCTCAAATTTTTCACCGCAGCGGATCTTTTCATAAATTCCATGGTCGGTTGTTTCCAGCTTAAGGAGACAACGGTCCGCCCCGCAGTCGAACCAGTATTCATATTCGCCCATGCTGCGGTCGCCAAGGGAAAGAGTTACGGCCACGTCATGGGAGTCCTTGATCCTACGGATAATATTTTCAATCTGCAGGCTGGAATAACTGAAATCATCACCCGACTGCAGGACGATTGTCCGGGCTCCGGCATTTGCCGCCATTTCGGCCGCCTCGACGATTGAATCCTCATCCATCCGGTAGCGGCTGATTTTGGAATTCGGTGCTCTCAATCCGCAATATGCGCACTTCTTGTTGCAGACGTTGGAAAATTCCACGATGGCCCTCAGATAAACCTCGCCGCCGAACGAATCCTTACAGACGGAATCGGCAAGCGAGTACAATTCCTCGTCATTACCTCCATTCAGGTAAAACAGGGCTTCATCACGACCGAGCACAGCCATCCGGAGCTCCTTCCGCGGCATGGCCGCATTTCATGGCCTGCGCACATTCACAGACAAGTCTAAAGGCGGCGGTTTCCCGTGCTGAGGCCTGTTCCGGCACACGCCCGCTTTCCGCCCATTGAAAAAGCTTTTCCACATCCGCTTCCATACTTCCCCATATTCCGTGGGGAGCTTGTACACAGGAATGAGCGTACTGCCCGAAACAGATCACATCGTCAACTATTACAACCGGCAGACAGGGAAGGGTACGGGCATAATAAATATTCACCTTTTCAGGATAACGTCTCGACATTTCCTGCAGAAAAGCCGTTGACCGATCAAGTTCTTCTGCAACGGACTGACTTGTGATGCCGAACCGCAGAGCGTGCATGAAAGGTCCGGTCCATGCTTCCCCGCTTCCGGGCTGGAGAGTGATTATATCCATTCCGCAAAACGAGCTTCGGGACAAGGTCTTTTCAAGCCCCTCAAGATGAGGTTGCGATTCCGCAAACGGACCGTATACGGCCGCATGGAGGACGATCCTCCGTCTGGCCGCTGAAAACATCCCGGGCAACCCCAGCTCCCCTACCCCGCAAACAAATTTCATGCTACTTGAACCTTTTCATCTCATCCGGGGTGAACCCCTGTTTACAAAGCCTCTGCGGGGATAAAAGGTCATCGGCCTCATCCGCACCGACGATACCCTGAAAAACAATCTCATCACGCAGGGAACGCCCGGACCTGCGGCAATCCTCAAGCACCTTTTCCACCGCGCCGTAACCCAGAAAAGGCACCAGAACCGTTGCCAGCGCATAGCTGGATTCCACATGCTCGCGGCACCGGCTTTCATTGACGACAATACCCTGCACGCAATTACGCACAAAACTACCGGTTACATTCACCAGCAGGCTCAGGGAATTAAGCAGGTTATGCGCAAGCAGGGGCATGAACTGATTGAGTTCCAACTGGCCCATGGAAGCGGCAAAGGTGACGGTCTGATCATTGCCCATGACCTGCAATGCGATCTGAGCCACGGCCTCGGCCATAACCGGATTGATTTTCCCGGCCATGATGGACGATCCGCACTGTCGCGGTGGAAGGCCAAGTTCTCCGAGTCCGGTTTCCGGTCCGCTGCCAAGAAGTCGCAGATCGTTGGAGATCTTCAGCAGATTTGCGGCGTAAGCCTTGAGCATGCCGGAAACTTCCACCAGCGAATCGGCATTCTGAGTGGCATCAATAAGGTTTTCCGCTCTGGAAACAGGCAGTCCGGTAATATTCCGAAGTTCCGATGCCACCCGCAGAATGTAGTCACGAGGGGCTCCCAACCCTGTTCCGATGGCCGTTCCGCCGAGATTGACCTTCTTGATTCTTTCCCTGCACTTGAAAATACGCCAGCGGTCACGGGCAACGGCATCGGCGAAAGCTCCGAAGCTCATTCCCATGGTCATGGGCACGGCATCCATGAGCTGAGTCCGGCCCACTTTTACAACATGCGCGAATTCGCCTTCCTTCTTCTGCAATTCCTCCTGCAGCAGGGAGACCTCGTTCTCAAGATCGGTCAGCAACGCAAGGGCCGCCACCTTCAAAGCAGTGGGAAAAACGTCGTTGGTCGACTGGTGCATGTTCACGTGATTCACGGGATGCACCATACCGTAATCGCCGAGAGTGCCGCCAAGCATCTCAATGGTTCTGTTGGCGATTACTTCATTGATATTCATGTTGGCCGATGTACCGGCCCCGCCCTGAAACGGATCAACCGTGATACTGTCGTTCAAATTACCGGATGAAACATCCCTGCAGGCGGAAATCAGAACCCTGCCGATTCCAGCATCCAGATATCCAAGCTCCATGTTGACAACGGTGCAGGCTTCCTTCACCTGCCCGAAGGCGCGGATAAACCGATCGTGCATGCGAAGCCCCGAAAGAGGGAAATTAAGCATTGCACGGCGGGTATGGATTCCATAATAGGCTTCAGCAGGGATTTCCATTTCGCCCAGAGCATCCCTTTCCACACGGAAAGGCGCTCTTTCGGATTCAGACATGTTTCCTCCGGGTCTTCTCAGTTACAGGGACCGCTCGCCATTATTCATACGGACAAGGCGATCGGTCAACAGCTTACAACGTTTCTGATCCGGAAAATTTTCGATATCTTTGCGGAGAAGTTCTTCAATTATAAATGGCTCAGGACCGGCTGCAAAAAGTGTATTCCTGTTCATGACAGCCCCCTTCCCTATACAAGAAGCGATTTGACTTTTACGCCTTGAAGCATGCCCAGTTGCCCGGTCAACGCTCCAACTTCGTCCGTGGTTGCCTCGATGATCAGCCCGATGACATTCACGCCCTTGTCGCGGAAAGGAAGCCCCATACGGCCTACAATGATATCTCCGTGTTCACTCAGTGTCCGGTTGACCTTGGGTGCCGATTTATATCTGTCTTTGATGGTTATTCCGATAATTCCCAAACGCTTATCCATTAAAAACGCTCCGCTGCGGTCGAAGGAGAGAAGCAACTAAAGCTTCCGGAGCTTGCCGGGTAAATCCCTGCGGGAAGTCAGGCCACGCCCTTTTCCCCGGTAATTTGCCGGTAAGAAATTCATTGACCGGACCGTATGAAACGGAACAGCCACCAAACAAACGCCGGCCCTTGGGTCAGATATTCATCCTTGCCGCAGGTAGACGCTGCTACGTCATATCTTAGAGATTCAGTTTGATTCCCTTTTCTTTAGCGGCCTTGGCATTGCTGCTGCGGTCGTAGTAATGGGTATGCAGGAGATGATGGGATTCATGTCCGCAGGGACCGTCATGCAGGAAACCGTTCTTTGGATTATAAATTTTTATAATCATCGGGTTATCCTGAGACTTTCTGTATTTGTAGATGCTCTTGTCTGCATCGGCGGCATAAACGGATTGCTGGCGGAGCGCTATGAAATCCATAATATCCGCTACGGCTTCCTTGGCAACATTCACGCCCAGGACCGCATATCCGGCCACTGCACCTGCGGCCTTGATGAAACTGCGTCTGCTTAATTTCATGTCAGTTTCTCCTTATGCCTTGATTTTACGCGCTCTGAAACGTTTGTTGATCTGAGCGACAGTCGAACGGAACAGAGAGGCCCTTATTTCAGGATCAAGAGGCTGCCCGCCGCCGTTTACGCAACCGCCGGGACAGGTCATGATTTCAATGAAATGATAGGGGGATTTTCCTGCCCTGACTTCATCACAAAGTTTGGCAGCATTGCCCAGACCGCTGGCTACAGCAACTTTCGCCACACCGAAGTTGGGTATTTCGATATCGGCAGTCTTGATGCCTTCGTGAGCACGTACAACCTTGATTGAAGGATTCTCCAGTTTTGTTCCGGAAAGGACTTCGTAAGCGAGCCTGAGGGCTGCTTCCATTACGCCGCCGCTGTTCCCGAAAATGGTAGCAGCACCGGTGGATTCACCAAGTACCGGATCAGGTTGTTCGTCAGGCAGGCTGTTGAAGTCAATGCCGGCCTTCTTGATCATGTAAGCCAGTTCACGGGTATTGATGGTGGCATCAATGTCCCTGTCAAAACCGCTGTCGTTCATTTCAGTGCGCACGCCCTCGTATTTCTTGGCGATGCAGGGCATGATAGACACGCTGTATATCTTCTTGGCCGGAGTATCCGTCGACTCTGCTCCATAGGTCTTGACCAGAGGGGCAAGCATGCCGATGGGAGACTTGCAGGTCGAAAGGTTCGGAATAAGGTCGGGATAGAAGGTTTCCGCAAACCTGATCCAGCCGGGACAGCAGGAAGTGAACTGGGGCAAAGGCTTGGCGTCCTTCGTTCCCTGACTCTTGATCCTGCCGATAAGTTCAGTGCCTTCTTCCATGATGGTTAAGTCAGCGGTGAACTCGTTGTCCCATATGTAGTCGAATCCGAGTTTACGCAGGGCTGCATGCATCTTTCCGCCTACGTACGTTCCGGTCTGATAACCGAAACACTCACCGAGTCCGTAGCGGACTGCCGGAGCAGGCATGGAAACAACAATAGTATTGGGATCCTTGAGCTTTTCGGCCAATTCGTCCACAAAGGAGACACCTTCATAAATGGCACCGTAAGGACAGTTGACAAGACACTGTCCGCAGTTCATGCAGACACCGGGATCAACTATCTGATGTATGCCGTCCTCGTTGATGGACTGGATAGCTCCGCTGACACAATGTTCTTCACATGCCCCGCATGCCTGACATTTGGATTCATCAACCCGTACAAACCGTATGGAATCCGGATCTACACCTGCAGGCGGAGCGTACATGCTGTACTCAACACCTTCAATTAGTTTGGAATTCTCATTTGCAGCCGGCTGGACGGCGGCAGCTCCGGCCGGCGGGGACTTTGGCGCGCATCCTGACATGCGTAGCCTCCTTTGTTAACATTGTTAAACAAAACGTCGAATACACCAAACACTCAATAAAAAAACGTAACACTAAAGAATTACTAATACACTTCTATTATTCATGTCAATTGATCGCATCAAAGATTATTTCATTGTAAAAACAGGCGATTGTCTGTTTGTGCTGTGCCGGGCAGGACAGACGTACCGGATATATGAGGCGTAAAATAATGAACTGTATAACTACGAAGTTCGGCTTGAAGCGGAAGGGCTCCAAGGGCCCCTGAAAAAAAGAGTAATGAAGTCCACAAGCGGGACAGATGGATAAAATCAGAATACTGCGGATAGGGGCACGTTTTTACCGTTTAATTAAAATAGCCTGCCCTGTGAGGTTGTATATGAAGGTTGCGTCATTTCTGCCGGAAATCTCATTCACAAACCTGGTAATCCCACGGCATGACGCAAAGCCGTAGTCATCGAAAACAATAACTCCACCACTGACCATTCTCGGCCAGATCCAGGCAAACGTCGATCTTGCAGACTCATAGACATCTACATCAATATGAGCAAGCTTCAGCGGCACACCGACCAGAGCGGCTGTCTCTTCCGGAAATACGCCTTTGAGCACAGCAACACGGTCCAATCCCCTTGAAAGCACATCGGCCTTCACCTGTGCTGCACTTGTATCGTTAAAGTCGCCGTCCAGATGATGATTGTCACGGTCCGAAGTCTTAACTATCCCTGTAAAAGTATCGCACAGGTAAACAGCCGCATCCTGACCAGTCTGTTCCGCCCGGGTTGCCATCAGAATCCCGCTGCCGCCTTTCCAGACACCAACTTCCAATATGGCCCCTTGAAGATTTCGAACCTGAGCAGTTAAATTCCACAAAGAGTGCAGCCTATAGACATCAACACATGTCAAGGACCTTATATTTTCATAAATTTCAATAAATTTACTATCCAGAGCCCATGGGCAATAGGTTGCAACGGGCATGATGGTCTGGTGTGAATTGTCGGCAGAGACCGTTTTTTTGCGTACCACGTATCCGTTTTTATTCAACAAACTTACTATATCTGCCAAATTTTGTGTCACAGGATGTCCGGCTTTATCTGGTTGTAATTGCAATGGGAATCAAAAACAGAATAAATTAGCGCGAGGAAGATCAAAACATCACCACCACTAATCATCACAATATCAACATATTATTATGCTAAATTACCTTTTTGTGACCTTTATTCCATTTCTTAAGATATCTCAAGGTATATTATTATATACATTGCTTTTACCTTATTGTTTTTGCAATATGCAATTCACAAGTCATGAAGTTTCATTTTGTTGAACTGAAAATCTTACCATCAGGGGGAGAATAATGATGCCCGAATATTTTGACAGACAGTTTGAATCTCCTGTTAAGGCATAATTTTCAACCAGACAGAAAAGGACCCGTAATACTACTTCCGGGTCCTTTTCTGCTTAAAGTTAAAGCAACTATCGACTATTTCAACTTCAGGAAGTCTCCATCGACAATAAGCAGTTTTACCCCGTCCTTTGTAACGGACCGGTGAGAACTCAGATCATCAGAGACAACGTATGACATTCCCGGAGTCAGCACGGAACTTGTCCCGTCTTCCTGTTCATTTGTGACTTTACCTTCAAGACAATGAACAATGTGGCCTTTCTGACACCAGTGATCTGCTACATATCCGGCAGAATACTCTACAATACGTATCCGCAGGCCGTGAAACTGCAATGTCTGCCAATATGCAACACCGCTTTCACCTTTATGCTCCGTTTTTTCCACCTTGCTCCAGTCAATTGTCTGGAAAGGTATATTCAAATCGTCCATAAAAACTCCATTTCAGTTATATTTTTATAAAATCAAAGACAAAACACAGAAAACCCAAAAAATATTTACGTCACACCTCAAACAACTGTACCGGAAGTAAAAACATGAAGTTGGACTGACCGGCATCTCGGCCACGTAGAAACAGGCATGGCGCTTGCCGAAATAGGTGTCTCTTTGATACTCAGCGGGAACAATAGAGTTTCAGTCCTTTTCGGGACCTGAATGGAAATAATAAAATGGCTTACCAATCGGAACAACTGAACCGCAACGGAAACAAGATGCAGAAACAGATTTCTTTTTTCAAGGGATTTTATAAATTGATTTCACCCTATTGGAGGTCCGAAGAAAAATGGAAGGCCTGGGGGTTACTGGCCGTAATTGTGACCATGAACCTCGGCATAGTCTATATAAATGTTCGCCTCAACTCCTGGTACAGAAGTTTTTACAATGCACTCGAAGCAAAAGATGTTGATGCTTTTTTTAAATATATCATAGAATTCAGCATCCTTGCCGGCATATTCATCCTGCTGGCTGTCTATGCGCTCTACCTGAACCAGATGCTCCAGATCAAATGGCGTAAATGGGTGACCGACAATTATCTCTCCCGCTGGCTCCGAGAAAAAAACTACTACCGGCTTACGCTTCTTTCTCCCGAAACAGACAACCCCGACCAGCGCATAAGCGAAGACATCAACATGCTGGTAGAGCTTACCCTCAGTCTCGGGCTGGGCATAATGCGGGCTGTAGTAACACTGGTTTCCTTTGTAATTATCCTGTGGGGCATTTCCGGTCCCCTCGATTTTTCATTCAACGGGTTCGGCTTTCATATTCCCGGATACATGGTCTGGGCTGCACTTTTATACTCCATTCTGGGAACGTGGCTGACCATGAAGGTCGGTGGTCCCCTGACCAGACTCAACTTCGACCAGCAGCGTCTGGAAGCCGACTTCAGATTCAGTCTGGTCAGACTGCGTGAAAACAGCGAGAGCATTGCCGTCTACGGTGGAGAAAAGCAGGAGGGCGGACACTTCCTGCATCGATTCAAACTTGTTGTCGAGAACTATTGGAAAATAATGCGCAGGCAGAAAAAACTGACCTGGCTGACCAGCAGCTATAATCAGGCTGCGGTGATCTTTCCCATTCTGGTGGCTGCTCCCCGCTATTTTGCCGGAGTGATTCAGCTCGGCGGACTGATGCAGATTGCATCGGCCTTCGGACAGGTTCACGATGCCCTGTCTTATATAGTCAACTCCTACGTGGGCATAGCCGAATGGATCGCTGTTGTAAGACGACTTACCGGATTTACCGAACAGATGGAGATGGTCGAAAGACATAAAAATGAAGAAAAAATCAGAATAGGCAGCACTGACAGCGACTTCAGGGTAAGTTCTCTGGAAGTGTCCCTTCCGGACGGCCGCACCCTGCTATCCGATCTCAACCTTGAACTGACTCGCGGAAAAAGGCTTATCATAACAGGACCATCGGGATGCGGAAAAAGCACCCTGCTCAGAACGCTTGCCGGAATATGGCCCTTCGGACAGGGCGAAATAGACATGCCCGCCAGAGACAAAGTCATGTTTTTGTCCCAGAAACCGTACCTGCCGCTGGGCACACTCCGCCAGGCCATGTACTACCCCGGATCACCGGAAGAAGGAGATACCCGGATAGAAGAACTGATGAAATTCTCCAACCTTGAACACCTGACCGGAGAACTGGACACCTACGGAAACTGGGGACAGGTCCTGAGCCTGGGAGAACAGCAGCGAGTGGCCTTTGTGCGCATCCTCCTGAACAAACCTGAGTATCTTTTCATGGATGAAGCCACCGCTTCACTTGATGAAGAACTGGAAAACAGAATGTATTCAAGAATATTTAAGGAATGTCCGGACATGGCGGTGATCAGCATAGGCCACCGCAGCACCCTTCTGGAACTGCACGATCTGCGCCTGAAACTCACCGGCAAAGCAGAGTGGGAACTGGTTCCGGCCTGAGACTGAGGCACACACAAGACAATTCCGAAAAATCAAGGGGCTCCCCGCTGGTAACCAGTTACCGAGGGGGGCCCTATTCGCCTGAAAAAGTAACCCGGGTTCCGACCTGCTCTTCCGGCCTGAGCATTACACTTTTTGTGCGAGCGGCCTTTATGATGGTATACCTGATTTTTGAAGTAGGCAGAGTCTGCCGGACTTCCACCCGCATGTTTTCGCCGACCTGTTCAGTTATGTTGTAGTCCCATCCCTGGTCGTTGAAAATATCTTCCACTGCTAGCTGAGCATCCGGAGACAAATGATGGAAAAACAGAACATGGACCCTGGTATCGGACCCGTATCTGCTTTTCATGATATCAATCAGCCCCATGCAGTTCTTCCCGAGAATCCTGGCAAGGTAAGCACAAGTTTCCGATTGTCTTCGCGGGTCATTCATGGCCATTCTTTTACCCTTGGCCTTCTTCTGCCCCAGCACTTCACCGCTTACCCGGTCAATCACCGAGACCTCCAGCAGCTGTTTAAGAACGCACCCCTTGTTGTTTACAGGAGTTGAAGTCTGGCGCAGGTGCAGTTGAACCATGCAGTCAGCCCCCAGAGCCTTGGCGAATTTGAGATGCATTTTCTGCTCATCGTCAATGCTCAGGGCTATATCCTCTCGGCGTTGCTCAATACTCTGCGGGATGGTAACCCGAAACCCCTCGGCACTTATTCTGTCCCGATACAACTGCATAAGGCTGTCCAGCGCTGCTCTCTTAGGCCCCGCACCGGGGACAGGGCCGACCGGGACTATAAGAACCCGCACATTCCCAAGGTTGGCCGCATGAGTCCGAGCAGGCAAAATAAACAACATGCACAGCAGAAACAGCAACGGATAAATTTTATTCAAAGCCCCTCCTAATCTAAAAACATCGCCTGCCCTGCCTATGGCTAAACCCTGCTCCGGATAAAATCAACAACCCCCCGAGCCTTATCGAGCAGGGACTCCGGCTCTCCCTGCGCTCTCACGCAGACCACGGTAATATTATCATGTCCGGCCTGTTCCAGACTGTCCGATAAGAGCCGGTCAGTTATCGCATCACAATCCCCTGAACTGCGTACAACCTTTTCCAGTTCCTGAGGTTTATCCCAATGGGTCATGCCGTCACTGGCCAGCAGAAAATATGTATCACCGGAAATCTTGCCCTGGGTCCTGCCGACTTCGGGGGGGGCTTCACCAAGACCGAGAGCCTGCGTCAAGCGGCTGCGATGTGGATGGGTAGCTGCTTCTTCCGGAGTAATTTCACCCCAGTTGACCAATTGCTGAGCGGCAGTATGATCCACGGTAAGCTGTCTGATACCTTTCGGACCGATCAGCCAGACACGGGAATCCCCTACCCAGCAGACAGTCCAGGCTTCGCCGCAAAGCTGCAGGACTGCCACGGTAGACCCCGGCCTTGGACCTTCTTCCTCCGAGACAGGGAGCGCACGCACGGCCTCATGTGCGGCTAGAACGGCATTTTCCAGAGATTCGCCCATACGGATACGTTGCGCAATGATTCCGACCGCTGTTTCGCTGGCCACTTCCCCTTTGCTGTGCCCGCCAAGTCCGTCACACACCACGAAAAGTCCAAGGTCCGGTTGTACCAGAAAACTGTCCTCGTTATGGGGACGAACCTTGCCGGTATGGGTCCTGCCGCTGCTGTCGACTTTCATTTCCATGGACACGGTCTCATTTCCTTTCCGCTATGGTTTTTACGGTCAACCGCGCATTACCTATCACGAGTACGTCATTATCCTTGAGGACCGCTTTATTCCCCGGTTCTGCGCCCGCGATTCCTATTTCACCGGAATCGTCCTGCGTGAGAAAGGCCAGCCCTTCATCAAACGAAATGGCACCGACCATTCTTTCCAACCCCGGAATGGCAATCAATTGATTCTCTCCACCAAGCGAGACCGAAACATCAACCATGATGAAAACGGCTCCGTTCTCTACCCCTTCCACTCCCGTAAGCCTGGCGGCATCACCATTTTCTCCACTTACGAACTCAAGGTGATTGGAGTTGGGAAGCATGACGACATCCCCGTTTTCCAAACATTTGCTGGAAACGTCTTCATCGTTTACCGCAAGGTGTGCCTCGCCGTTGGCTACGGCAAAATAACGTCCGGAATCGAATTTGAACCAGGCATGCGGTCCGCGTGAAATATGCGGATCACGAAATGAGAAATTCCACGTCCCTGCACTGTCCACCCGCCCTAATCCCTGCACCGGTCCGGGTACAATCACCACTCTTCCGGCAGAAGCCCCTTCAAGGGTCAGTCCTTTGATGGCAACAAACAATTCGCCAGCCTGCTCCCTGAGTTCACCGGAAACAGGTGCGGGGGAATTATCCAGCAGTTCCCTCAGGGCAAACGGGTCACGGCGGAGAATTGCTTCGCGCACAGCCGCTTCCGTTTCCGCCTGTGTAAGATACCTGCACTTACGGGAGCGCAGCATAAGATATACAATTCCACCAAGCAAAAGCACTACACCGGCACCGCCACCCGCGATTTCATTTTTATACAGCCGCACGTATGAATTATCTATCCTGGCCCGTCCGACCAGCTGCTTGGTGTCCGCCTTGAGGAGCTTGATATCTATATAGAATTTCCCTTCCTCCCAGAAATAGTCACCCTGAACAATCCACTGCGCCTTCAGGGCTCCGCCGAGGTCGATCTTGTCTTCCTCGTCAACGGAAATATTCTCGGTGTCATCCATTATGACTTCTTCAAAACGCCGCCAGTCGGAATCCCGAACCATAAAAATCCTGGTATCGCTGAAAACCTTTTCAACCTCATCATGCACAGTCTGACTTTGCGCCTGCTGGGCTTCAGAAAGATGCTCCGAGCTATCCGCTCCCTGCGGAAGAAAACCACCCACAAGAACGCCCTTCAACGGCAGCCTGATATTTTTTGCAATCAAATCATCCTTGAGTTGAACGACAAGCCCTTCGGACATACGCTGCAAAACATTTTTACCGGGAATCTGTTCGGCAAAAGCCATTGATGCACAAAGACCCAATAAAATTGTGATCGATAGAATTCTGGTTGTTTTCATAATACGTTCTTATGCTTCAGTTGGCGGAATTATTTAACTTTATGTCTAACACAAATTTCTTAACCAAATTACTGATAAACCGAAAGGGGTGTTTGAACATAAATAAACCTACGCTTTAAAAGAAAAATTCCCCCGGTTCAATATGAGCCGAGGGAAATAACAGCTGTTTCGGGCAAACAAAAGGTTGCCGCTCAGCATATCCGGTTCTGACCGGAATAAAACTCTACTGGACGATTCCGTCGGCTCTTGCGTCAATCATAAAGTCAGCAAAGGAGTCGAGCAGAAAGTCTATATGGCGGACGACCTGCCCAAGGTGTACCGGTGCATTTTTATCAACCAGGATAAAATCTTCGCACTGAAGGTCCCCGTCCTTGTCTACAATAACCTTGCCCGGAGCCCACTTGCCCTGTCCCCATTTGTTGATCCACCTGAGTGCGGAATTTGTATTTTTAACCCTTCCGCCACCATTGGAAGGAAGAATTACGACCTTGATTCGTACAAGATTCGGCTCGCCGGTAGCTTTCGTTCTTGAAGCAACGGTGGTGTCTACTATGAGAAGAAGACTTTCCTTATTGTTTCCACGTTTTACACCGAATTTTGCAGTAAGATATGCATCCTCGGGATTGGAACTCAAATATTTTATATTAACATTCCAATCCTTTGTTTTCCTCATATACTTGGCGATAGCCAGCTCGATAGCTTCATCAGATTTTTCCATAAAAACCAGAGGGACTTCTTTCGCCATTGCGTCAATACTGAAAATTGAAATCAACAGCAGAACAAGAGGAAGTATTATTATTTTTTTCATTTGGTACTCCATGCTTTTTGTATGGCCTCTCTTTGCTTATCTTGAGCACGAGAGGGAGTTGAGTAATGACTCTGAATGGCCCTTTCCCATTCTTTTTCTACTTTTGAAGAAACCTCCTTCTGTTTGAGTTTTACTTTCAAACGATAGACATCCCCTCTGGGCACAGAAACGGTTTTGGTTAAATCATTATACTTATTAAGCATTAACTTAACTTTGTATGACCCGTTTGCAATATCGCCACTCTTGTAAGGGGTCTTACCCACCTTTTTCCCGTTTAAATAAACAGAAGCTCCGGAGGGTGTGCTGGTAACAACCAGCCCGCCTACATTGACACTTAGCTTACCGAAAACTTTGATGCTGCCTCCACTTGGAACATCTACAGTCTCGGAATACCCTCCGTGCCTGGACAATGACAGTTTAATCGAGTGCTTGCCGCGCTTTACATCACTTGCGGTATAAGGAGTTACACCAATCTTTTTTCCGTCAAGAAAGACAGACGCACCGGCAGGCTCACTTGCGATTTCAATATTACCGAACTCCGAAACCAGGCTCTCGGAAATATTGATCTTCCCACCCTTGGGAAGGGTAAATTCTCTGGTAACCGGCAGATATCTATCCAAAACCAGTTTCAGTCTGTAGTCACCGTATTCAAATTCAGGCAGGCTCAATGGAGTATTGCCGACCGACTCACCGTTGATCAGAACGGTAGCCCCGGCCGGCTCTGATGTGACTTCCAGATCACCGAACAAGGGCACCAGACTGACATTCATGTTCTTTGTTTTGCCCCTATCAACATATACATTTTCCTCGAACGGTTCATACCTGTCCCGGACAACCCTGATCTTACGGGTTCCGGTGGGCACCTCGTTAATTGTAACAGGAGTTTTGCCCACACGTCCGGAGTCAACAAAGACATCCGCTCCGGCAGGAACAGAAACGACTGTCAGCATAGGTTCCGAATTTCCAAGGAACATCCAGGCACCCCACCCTGCAGCGGCGAGCACGATCAATCCCAATATAAAAAATACAGCCGACTTGATTCCCCCGGATTTGGGGGCAGGTTCTGTATAAACCGGAGTCTTTATTTGAGGCTGTGGTGCAGGTTCCGGGGCAGGTTTTACTGCCGAGGCAGATACGGAGGCTGCTTTAGGTCTGGCTGGTTCTCCTGCAATCATATTTATAAGTTCGATTGCAGTTTTCGGCCGTCCATCCTTGTCTTTGGAAAGACCGGTGAGCAATGCCCTGTTCACATTATCAGGCAGGTCTTCTATCGGCTCAGGATCCTCGTTCAATATCTGCCAGCGCAGATCTCCGGTAGCAAACGGAGGCTCGCCGGAAAGCATTTCATAAGCAACAGCGGACAAGGCATAGATGTCCGTCCACGGCCCGATGCCCTTGCCGCGAATCTGTTCCGGAGCCATATAAGCCAGCGTTCCGGCAGATTCACGTCCCGAGACGCGGGATGCTGAATCGCGCATGACCCGTGCCAGACCGAAGTCGGCAATCTTGGGCCGACCATCATGGGTGAGAAGAATATTAAGCGGCTTGAGATCACGATGTACAACCGGCGGATTGATGTGGTGGGAATAATCAAGACCTTTTGCTATCTGGGTAAACAGGGGAATAAACTCGCTAATGGGAATCCTCCCGCCCTTATCGAGTTTATGCTGCGTCAGACTTCCTCCATCCACATACTCCATGGTGACGAAAGCCTGCCCCTCCCACGTCTCAAGATTATGCAGACGTACCAGATTTTCATGGGTCAGCCGCAGGGCAATTGCCGTTTCCTTTTTAAGGTCATGAATTGCCTGCGGGTCCATGGCCAGAGACTGCGGAATAACCTTCAAGGCCACGTCATGGTCCATGGTCCGGTCATGCGCAAGATAAACTATTCCCATCCCGCCGCGACCTATTTCTCGCAGAACCCTGTAGCGCCCGGCGACAGTAACCCCCGGAACAATCTGCTGTGCAGCGTTTCCTTCCGGGCCAACGGTATGCATCCCGTCAAAAATATGTCCTTCAAGTGAAGTGTGACAGTTAGGACACTCCTTAGTGCCTTCGGGCAATTCGGTATGACAATTCCAGCATTTAAAAGACATTGATATCCCCTTCATATAACACGGCATAAAGTCTATGCGTTATTCCCAGTCGAATGGAATACATAATTTTTACGTGAATAGGAAGGGGAGAAAAACGAATATAGACCCTACGCTCTTAAAAAAAGAAACATTTAAACGCAATAATTATTCTTAACGCATTTAAATAAATAGCTTTAATTTAAAAACACAGAAATATGAAGGGGAGAAAAATCAGTATAGGCCCTACGCTCTGCACAATACACCTACCGCAAATACATCCGCCGTTTATTTTACCGCCCATTTCTGCTATCGGATAAGAAAAGGTATTTTTGATCCACACCATAGCCGCAGAAGGTAAGGCCGTGAAAAAATCAGATTCATCCAGACGTAATTTCATGAAAATGGCCGGATTGGGGCTTGTGGCCTCTACCCTTCACGCAACATCCGGCAATGTATTCGCAGCAAAATCCAGGGAAGGAGCACCAACGGAAACTCCGGACAGGATTGCCGGGAAGGGATACAATGTTGTCCTGATCGTCACTGATCAGGAGCGGTATTTCAAAAAAATCCCCGAAAGCGCGGAACTTTCCTCCAGAGAAAAAATAAAGCGTGAAGGTGTCAGCTTCAATAATCATTACAATTGCTCAAACATGTGCACATCCTCGCGTTCTGTCATCTACACAGGCCAGCACATCCAGCACACCGGCATGTTCGACAATACCAATCTCCCCTGGCAGCCGGACATGTCCACGGAAATACCGACCATCGGACACATGATGCGCGAACTGGGCTACTACACCGCCTACAAAGGCAAGGTGCACCTAAGCGAGGCCCTCACTCCGGAAGCCGACAAGGATGATAAGCTGATGACCGATGCCATGGAGCCCTACGGTTTTTCCGATTTCAATCCCACCGGCGACCACTACGGAAAGACTCTGGGAGGATACACCCACGACACAGGCTTTGCCGGGGACGCCGTGAACTGGCTGCGTGCAAAGGGAGCGCCACTCAACGAAGAAGGTAAACCGTTCTTTCTGGCCGTAAATCTGATCAATCCGCACGATATAATGTACTTTGACACGGACCCGGACGGAAAAGACAAGCAGCAGACCGGAAAACTGCTGGACCCGATCAACAGGGCACCAGAAAACACCGTGTACATGAAAAAGCATCAGGACTTTCCCCTGCCGGAAAACCTGTATCAGCCCATTACGGAAAAAGGCCGTCCGCGAGCTCACTATGAATACCACATGGGCTGGGATTACATGGTGGGAGCCATTCCCGATACCGACGCTCACTGGACCAGATACCGGGATTACTATCTGAACTGCTTAAAAGATGCGGACATGCAGATCGGGACAGTTCTTGATGAACTGGAACGGCAGGGCATGCGGAAAAACACGGTGATAGTCTTTACCGCGGATCACGGCGAAATGGGCGGAAACCACAACCTGCGCGGCAAAGGTCCGTTTTCATACGAGGAGAACATCCACGTTCCCATGATCATTATGCATCCGGAAATTTCCGGCGGGAAGTCGACCAGAGCGATTTCATCCCATCTGGACCTGGCTCCGACACTCATGAACCTGACCGGGGCGGAATCCGCAAAAATACAGAAAATCACTCAGACCCTTCCGGGAAAGGACATGAGCCCGGTTCTCAGGAATCCTACAGGAGCCGGGATTGACAGTATCCGCCCCGGAGCACTGCATTGCTTTGACATGATCCTGACCGTGGACGGGGATTTCATCAAAAAAACAGTGGAAGCATTTGACAAGGGTGAAGACTGGGTCAGGGAAAAGAACATCCGCCCCGATCTTTCCAAGCGGGGAAACATCCGCATAGTCTTTGACGGAAGATACAAATTCGCCCGTTACTTCGCCCCATTACAGCACAACACACCGGAAACATGGGAAGAGCTGAAACGCCTGAATGATCTGGAACTGTTCGACCTGAGAAACGATCCGCATGAAATGCACAATCTCGCGATGACCCCTGAAAAAAACAAATCCCTGATCATGCGCATGAACAGGCTGATGAACGAACTTATCAAACAGGAAGTGGGCAAGGATGTCGGACGGGAACTTGAGGACTATCACGACTGGGTAGTAACGGACCTGCGTCACTGATGTCCTACTCCATCATAGCCAAACCGGTTGGCCCGCGCTGCAATATGCGCTGCACCTACTGCTATTACCTTGAAAAGGAATCGCTGTTCACAGGCTCCGGAGGGAAAACTTGCGGAACCATGTCCGAACAGGTGCTTGAAACCTATGTACGGCAGATGTTCGGTTCACCCGGCACAGGACCTGTGGAATTCGTCTGGCAGGGGGGAGAACCGCTGCTGGCCGGAATCCCCTTCTATCGGGAGGCCGTGCGCCTTCAGCAGAAATACGCGGGTCAGCGTCCATTTGCCAATGTGATCCAGTCCAACGGCACCCTGCTTGATGACGAATGGGGGGAATTTCTGGCCCGGAACAGATTTCTGGCCGGAATCAGCCTTGACGGTCCCGAAAAACTTCACAATGCCTACCGGGTTGACCGGCAGGGAAACGGTTCTTTCAAAAAGGTCATGAACGGTCTGGACATGCTGCGCAAACACGGTGTGGATTACAATATCCTTGCCACAATCAACAGCCGCAACGCCGACCATCCGCTTGCGACCTACCGTTTTCTCCGCGAACAAAGTCAGGGTTTTCTGCAGTTCGTACCCGTGGTCAGGCAGGACACGGAATCCGAATCCGGAGTTACGCCGTGGAGCGTGGAATCAGGCCGGTTCGGAGAGTTTTATACTGCGGTTTACGACGAATGGATCAGCCGGGATGTAGGTAAAGTGTTTGTTCAGCTGTTTGACGCAACTCTTGGCAACTATCTGGGGGGCCCTGCTCCGGTATGCTATTACGCCGAAAACTGCCCGAAAACCGGGCTGCTTGAACATACCGGGGAAGTCTTCGCCTGCGATCACTTTGTTTCCCCAGAATATAAGCGCGGCAACATCATGTTTCACTCGCTCCGGGACATGCTGGAATCAAAGGAACAGAATTCATTTGTACTCGGGAAATCCCGAAATCTCCCTACAGAGTGCCGCACCTGTGCGGTACTTTTCGCATGCAAGGGAGAATGCCCGAAGAACCGCTTTCTGCGGACAACTGACGGTACAAAGAATTATCTTTGCGCCGGATATAAACAATTCTTTGAACACAGTGCCCCTACTATGAAACAAATGGCCTGTATCGTAAGACAGGGAAGACCGGCCGAGGAAATAATGTATTTATTTAGGGCAGAACAGCAGCATGTTCCAGAGTAGACTGATGGACGAAACAAAGTCCGGAAGGACAAACAGATTGTTGTCTCCGGATTCACAAAAGTAAAAGAACAAAACAAAAACATAACTGAATAGTAAAACAATTCTGAACAACACAAACATGCTGCATAACACCACCATTTACCCACGCAACATACTGCTAAGCAGCCACAACCGCTATAACAAGATGTAAATAACACATAAAGCAAACGCAGTATTAACCGCGCACTCAGATTCTGTTACAAATTTCACCGACATAGCTCTGAACAACAGAAAAGACTCAATTCTTTTGAAAGAATTATGTCATTTTTGTAAATATCTTTTTTTAGTGACATTAGTTTTGATTGTTTTTATACCAAAAATGTATCCAACTCATTACTGACAAAGCCGAACCCCGTGCGCGCGAGATTCAGTTTGGGAAAACGCCAAGCCATATCGTAATTCGAGAAAGGAACTGACTATGGATAAACCGCTAATTGACGTGCTGTGGATTTTGATCTGCTCCGCCCTTGTTTTTCTTATGCAGCCAGGGTTTATGTGCCTTGAATCAGGACTGACCCGATCAAAAAACTCAATCAACGTTGCTGCCAAAAACCTGGCCGATTTCGTTTTTTCCACCTGCAGTTTCTGGTTCCTCGGCTACGGCATCATGTTCGGTACGGAATACTGCGGACTCTTCGGCACTGATTCCTTTTTCACATCAGTCCTCACAACGCCTTACATGACTTCGTTTTTCGTTTTCCAGATCATGTTCTGCGGCACGGCCACTACTATTTTTTCCGGCGCCATTGCCGAGCGTATGTCGTTTGCCGCATACCTTATCGTCGCCGAAATTCTATCCACCATTGTCTACCCTCTTTTCGGCAACTGGGCATGGAACGGCTTGGAAACCGGCGAACTGCAGGGGTGGCTTGGGGCCCGCGGTTTTATTGATTTCGCAGGCTCGACCGTAGTCCACTCCGTTGGCGGATGGGTTGCCCTTGCCGCCCTCATAGTAATAGGTCCCCGCAAAGGACGTTTTGCTCCGGACGGAACCGTAAGGGAAATGAACCCATCAAACCTTCCGATGTCTGTGCTCGGAACACTGCTGCTGTGGTTCGGCTGGTTCGGATTCAACGGCGGCTCCACCCTGACTCTGGACAAATCCGTCTCCATGATCATTGCGAACACTGTTCTGGCCGGATCATCCGGGGCAGTCACCTGCCTCATGCTGGGGTGGTTCCAGTGCAAAATGCCGAAAATTACAGATCTCATAAACGGCTCGCTTGGTGGGCTCGTGGCCATCACTGCAAACTGCCATGTGGTCTCAGGACTGGATGCCGTCATAATAGGGGCAGTGGCCGGACCTATCTGCATCTGGGCCGAAAAACTACTGGAAAAACTCAGGATTGACGATGCGGTCGGCGCTGTGCCGGTCCACCTGTGTTGCGGCATCTGGGGAACACTTGCCGTGGCATTATTCGGAAAGCCGGAACTGATCGGCACCGGGCTGTCCATGACGGACCAGTTCATAATTCAGCTTACGGGCGTGGCCGCAGCATTTGCAATAGCCTTTCTTTTCCCGTTCTTCCTGCTCAAGGGCATAAATAGGATTTTCCCCTTGCGAGTACCGGTGGAAGAAGAGGAAGACGGCCTGAACATCTCCGAACACGGGGCCAGAACAGACCTGCTGGACCTGTTTGAAGCCATGGAACGGCAGGCGGAAACCAAAGACCTGTCTCTGAGGGTTCCGGTTGAACCTTTCACTGAGGTCGGCAGCATTGCAAAATGCTACAATCAGGTAATGTCGGCGCTGGAAGAAAGCGTTTCCAAAACCGAAGCGATAATCAACACCGCCACGGACGGCATCCTGACCTTTTCACGCGACACAATGGCCCTGCTTCAAGCCAATCCTCGAGCCAGAGAGATGTTTGCCCTTCCCGGATCAGGCTCCCTTGACTCTTTCCAGTTTACCGATCTTGTCGATCCCGGCGAGAAAGACACGGAATCCCTTTTCTGCTCCAGTTCCGTGGAACTGAACGGCAGCAGTACCGGAGGAGATAGTTTTCCTATCGAGGCAGTCATAACCCCGGCCAAGGGAATGCCTTTTTATACGGCCATCATCAGAGACATTACCGAGCGCAAGGAAGCGGAACTGGAAATACGCACCCAGCAGGCCTACTTCCAGCAATTATTTGAAAGCTCTCCGCAGGCGATTGTGCAGGTGGATACTCTGGGAGTGATAAAGGATGTGAACAAGGGCTTTGAAAGCCTGTTCGGTTTTTCCAGAGATGAGGTCATAGGAGCCTTCAACCGCAGTGTTGTGGTGCCGGAAAATCTCCAGGCCGAGGCAAGACAATTCAACGAAACCCTCATGACCGGGCGTGTCGTGGACAAGGAGACTGTCAGACGGCACAAGGACGGGCGGCTCATACCCATATCTCTCATAGGTTATCCCATCTATGTTGAATGCGATCTGCGCGGTATCTACTATATATATACGGATATCACTCAGCGTAAGGCCTTTGAAGACCAGCTGTCGCATCAGGCCTTTCACGACTCCCTGACCGGACTGCCGAACAGGGTCCTTTTTTCCGAACGGCTTTCCAGAGCACTTAAACGCTCAAAGCGGAATAAAAAATATAAATTTGCGGCCATGATGCTTGATCTGGACCGGTTCAAATGGATCAACGATACTCTCGGACACCACGCCGGAGACGAATTCCTCATCGCTATTGCCGACAGATTGAGTTCCTGCATACGCGAAGTGGATACTGTAGCCCGTCTGGGCGGCGACGAATTCGGTATAGTTGTGGAAGAGTACGGTTCCTATCAGGAAGTCATCAGGATTGCCAAACGAATCCAGAATTCTCTGCAGATTCCGCTTTCTCTGGCCGACACCAAGGTTACGTCCAGTGCCAGCATAGGCATAGTGCTGAAAGTTGAGGATTATCAGGACGCGGACTCCCTCATGAGAGACGCGGATATAGCGATGTACCGGGCCAAGGAACTGGGCAGGGCCAGATTCAAGGTCTTCAACCAGCGCATGCATTCACGGCTGGTAGCCGAAGTTGAACTTGAAAACGATCTGCGTGAGGCTATTCAGGAAGAACAGCTCACCCTTTATTACCAGCCGATAATGAACACATTCACAGGCGGATTAAGCGGATTCGAAGCCCTGCTGCGCTGGAACAGCCCGACCAGAGGCATGGTCTCTCCTCTGGTCATAATTCCCATGGCGGAAGAAACCGGCCTGATAGTTCCTCTGGGGCAATGGATCCTGAGAGAAGCCTGCATGCGTATGAAGCAGTGGCTGGATACTACGGGTATCACGGACCTGACCGTCAACGTGAACCTGTCTTTCAAACAGTTCGCACAGCCGAACTTTACCCAGTTCGTCAAGAGTTCGCTGGAGCAGACCGGGCTTTCGCCGAAAAATCTTAAACTGGAACTTACCGAGAGCTGCCTGATGCAGAACCCGGCTGAAACCATGGTGAAGCTTTCCGCATTGCGCGAGCTCGGAGTTCAACTGGTGATTGACGATTTCGGAACCGGCTACTCCTCGCTGAGTTATCTGCAACGGTTCCCCATAAACGGTCTCAAGATAGACCGGTCTTTTATTTCCGGTGACCCCCATGACAAATCAAACCGGGAAATAGTCCGGACAATCATCAGTATGGCCAAAAGTCTCGGGCTTGAAGTTGTTGCTGAAGGTGTTGAAGATTCAACGCAGCTTGAAATGCTCCAGAACATGTCCTGCGACCGGGTCCAGGGTTTTATGTTTTCACGCCCGGTTGAGGCTGAGAACGTTGAAAAGTTCATCAGGAAACATTTCCCGGATAAGGGTCAGGAATAGGCATGATGGCCCGCCAGCCGGAAGCCTGATTCCGCAAATTAATCAATCTTGCTCGTCCGCCCGAAAAGCTCGGTCATTTCACCGAGTTTTTCGCTGATGAGCGGTGTAAGCTGGCCGGGAAGCAGTTTCCATCCCCAGTTGCCGTCGGCTTTTCCGGGAATATTCATACGCGCACTGCTGCCAAGCCCAAGCAGGTCCTGAACCTGTATAACGCACAAACATCCTACGCTTGACATAAGCAGCCGGATAAGTTCCCAGGAAACCTTGGACTCGTCCAGCCAGTCCCGCCCCAGATAAGCCAGCAGATGCTTGCGGCTGACCTCGTCAGCGTCTTCGCTGAACCACCCCCGGTTTGTATTGTTGTCGTGCGTGCCGGTATAAACAACCGAATTGCGTCTGTGATTATGCAGGGCATCCCCGCAGTAGCCGATATCGCTACCAAAAGAAAATTGAAGCAGGTTCATACCCGGAAGCTGAAAACGGTCCTTCAGATAGATGACGTCCGGGGTAATATGCCCAAGGTCCTCGGCTATTATACGCAGGCATCCTTCTTCACAGGACAACTTTTCGAAAAACGCATGTCCCGGTGCGGGAACCCAGTAGCCGTCCATAGCGGTCTCGGCCTCGGCAGGAACTTCCCAGTATGCGGAAAAACCGCGAAAATGATCCAGACGCACCCAGTGGTAAAGTCCCAGATTATGTTTCATCCGGCTGACCCACCAGCCGAAGTTTTCATCTTTTAGAACATCCCAGTCATAGACGGGATTTCCCCACAGCTGCCCGGTCTTGCTGAAGTAATCCGGTGGAACACCGGCAACGCAATACGGTTCTCCCTGATCATCCAGCTTGAAAATATGCCGGTTGGCCCAGACATCGGAACTGTCATGGGTCACGTAAATAGGCACATCGCCGATAAGCTCGACACCTATCTCCCCCAGATGATCCCGCAACTGCCCCCACTGGCGGAAAAATATCCACTGGCAGAATTTTGCGAACAATATCTCGCGAAACAGCTTTTCACCCCAGTGGCGCAACCCTTCCGGGTGTCTGTCGCGGATATCCTCCGGCCATTCAGTCCAGCTCGCGTTGTTGAAATGATTCTTCAAGGCCGAAAACAGCGCAAAATCATTCAGCCAGTGCATGTTGTCCCAGAGAAACTGGTTGAAAAGCGGATCGGAAAGCAGAGCCTCGCCCTTACGGGAAAAAGCCTTGCGCAGCAGATCACTCTTTATGGCTGAGGCTGTATCGAAATCGGCGTGGTCGCGATCAGGGACAGTACAGGCAAGGACCTCCTCATACTCCAGCAGGCCGTAATCGACCATAAGCTCGGGACTTATGAGCAACGGATTAGCCGCAAAAGCGGAACATCCCGAATAAGGCGAGTTGCACAGTTCCGGTCCGGTCGGAGTAATAGGCAGAACCTGCCAGAAACGCTGCCCGGACTCGGCCAGAAAATCGGCAAAGGCGTAGGCTGCCGGCCCCAGGTCACCGACTCCGAACCGGGATGGAAGTGAGGTGAAATGCAACAGTATTCCGCTTGACCGTTTCATAAAAAACTCCTTGCTCTACGTACGCTGAACGACCGGAAGGTCCGGTACTCAGCCCATATTGCAGAGCAAGGAAGAATAAGTAAAGCGGGATTAATTTCAATCAGGTCAAATTATGGCCGCCCGGAATCAACCGGGGTACAAAGAAACAACGCGAACGACTGCGGAGCCATCATTATACTCTCCTCAGCCGGGAGCAGCACCGGCAATGGATCAGCGGTTCCACCATAGGCGGGCGAAGCACTGTATATTTCAGTATTCCATATGCCTTCCGGGAGGAACCCGGCCGGTCTGCAGGAAGTTTCATCATGGTTGAAATTGAGCAGCACCGCCGCATACCTGCGACTTCCTGTAACACTGTTTCTTAAGACCAGCACCAGTCCCGGATTTATCTCCTGAACCTGACTTCTGCTGCGGCAGGGTTCGTGGATGGTAGGATGTTCGCGGCGGACTTTCAGCAGGCTGTGATACAGAGACAGCATGGCCTTACCGCGCTCCGTCTCCATATTCTGCCAGTCCAGACGACAGGCGGAAAAAGATGATCCGGCATCCGAAACTGCCTCCTCCCCGCCTTCGGAAGGCAATCCGCTGCAGGTATCATTAAAATACAGGAAAGGAGCCGGTTCGCCGTACTCCTCGCCCATAAAAATCATGGGAACATATGGAGAAAGTATGGTCGCTCCTGCGGCAAGCTTGGCGGCTTCGAACCCGGCCTTTTCGATAATGCGGCATTTGTCGGCCGGACCGGAATCCCGATCATGCCCCTGCGAATAAACCACGAACTTGCTGCCGTTCAATTCCGAATGGTGCTGTCCCTGAAGCCGCATGAAATGCGGAGAAAGTTCCCCGCGATAAGCAAAGCCGTACTGCAAAGCCGAAACCATTCGGCGAGGATCGGCATAGTCCTCCAGCAGTCCGTCACTGCTGCCGGTCAGTCTGCATTGCAGGGCGTTGCAGAAATTATCATTATATAATGCGTCCAGATTGTATCCTCCCTTGTCATGAGGGAGAACGGGACGTGCCGCATTTCGCTTGTCCCCGGTAATGACCACGCAATGTCTGCCGCCGGCACGGGAAAACTTGCTGACCCTTACGGACAGTTCCTCCAGAAAATGTACCGGGCTCTGGTCAAAAATAAGATGGGCGTCACTTATGCGCAGACCGTCCACACGGTAATCACGAAGCCAGGACAAGGCGCACTGGATAACCATCTCCCGCACCCCTCCACTGAACCGGCCATCGAAATTGACCGCCTTCCCGTGGCGCAGGCAATATCTGTCGCTGAAAAGCAGGGGATTGAAAACGGACAATTCTTTTACCGGCATCAGCGACGCGCAAGGCACATCTATTAGAACGGCCATTTCCCTGAGGTGACATTCCCTTACAAGCTTCTTGAACTCGTCAGGAGAACCGTAAGGACTGTGCGGGGAATATGGAAATTCCGTTGCATAGCCCCAGGCCATGTTACCGGCAAAACCGGCAACCGGCAGAAGCTGCAAAGTATTTACGCCTAGGTCCCGCAGGTAATCCAGCCGGCCGATCACACCTTGGAAACTGTGTTCCGGGCTGAATGTTCCCACATGCACTTCATAAATAATCATTTCGCCCATAGGCAGACCGGCAAAGTTGTCTCCCATCCAGTCAAAACAATGGTGGTCGATGACCACCGAGGAATCCCTGAGTCCCTTGGGCTGCCACAAAGATGCCGGGTCCGGGATGCCGTTCTCCCCGTCCAGCGTAAATGAATACATGGTGCCGGGCATTATTCCGGAAAGGGTTATTTCATGAAAACCCAGCCCCACCGGGTCCATGTCCCTGCTTATCCCGGCACTGTTTTTTAATGAAATACTGGCATGTTGAATATGGGGTGCAAAAATTTTGAAAGAGCATTCTCCGTTTCTGTGAAACCTGGCGCCGAAGTAAGACTTATCCATATGACCACTCTTTGAAAGAATATTTTGTTTTTCCTGAAACGATAATGTATACTGATTACAAAAGTAGGTTCGCCTTTTGCATGTGTCTCAGTACTTACATCTCGAAAAACAGTATCAGGAGGCAGAGCATGAAAACCTATCACGATTCCCGAGAAACTGAGGAACGGGTCAAGATCGCTCAGGTCATGGGCGGCGAAAGTGCTGTTATCCACGAACTGGATTTCCAGGATGTGGCTATATCCTCGAATGCAGTGCGTACTCTGAAGCTGGCAGCAGCGGCCGTGATGAACCGCTATATGCCCGGCAGCCGTCCAGAAAAACTGACAGAATCACAAGCCGTTGCCTTTTTCATTGACCGGGTATTCTGGGACGAGGATTCCATGGGGCTTATCCTTTGCGCCGACATTGCCTCACGCAGCTTCTGCATCCCCATCCCCAGTGAACACTGGCATATGAAAACCGATCTTGGAACTATTCAGTAGTTATTTTTAAAAGTTTTTGCAAGCAGATTATAAGCATAGGGAGGTTTATCCTCCCTTTTTTATGATATTATATATAGAAATATCTATTAAATTTAACGTATATATTTTATCTACTGCAAATCAGCAGAACTGTGCCCTTTAAGGGAAAGACCGACTCTGGCGTTCTGATCATGTACATGCCAGGGCTTTTCCTCGCAGCAGTCCGGGAATCAGCGAAATGTAAACCACATGTCACTGCGGAGTAACACACCGAAAAAGGAGAATGGATATGGTTGATAATTAAAAATTCCAAAGCATGGAGTGTCCAATGGTCAATGAAAGATGTCCGGAACTTTTTCGTCTAAGCTCGCCTTTTGAAGATCCTTTCAGGGGAGCCCTGTTCTCCGTCCTTCAAAAGCCTCTGTCCAGCCTGCTGTGCCTGCCCAGACTGAACTCGCTCTACAACATTGCGCAGGATGAAAGCTGCTGGGACGGTCAGACCGATTTTGTCAGCAAGGCTCTCAAACTGCTGGGAGTGAACACCGAAATTGATGAGCAGCAGATCAGGGCCATTCCAAGAAGCGGCCCTTCTGTTGTGGTGGCCAATCATCCCTTCGGCGTGGTGGAAGGCATTTTCCTGCTCCGCATGCTCAAGATGGTCCGGCCTGATGTCAAAATTATGGCAAACTTCATGCTCGGCCTGATACCAGAGATGCACGAACAACTCATCTCCGTGGACCCGTTCGGACGCAAGGATTCCCATAGAGGAAACATCTCCGGACTCAAAAAGGCAGTCAAATGGGTCAGGGACGGCGGCATGCTGGCCGTGTTCCCGGCCGGAGAAGTGGCCAGCCTCAAAATCAGGGACCGAAAAGTTGAGGACCCGGCCTGGAGTCCAACGGTTGCGGGCATTATCAAGAAAACAGGAGCCTGCGCTACTCCGGTATTTTTCAACGGCCGGAACAGCGCCCTGTTTCAGGCCATGGGGATGCTCCACCCGCGCCTGCGCACGGTACTCCTCCCGCGCGAAAACCTGAACAAAACCAGCGGACAGGTGGAATTCGCCGTGGGCAACACAATTTCAAACGACAGGCTTATGGATTTTGAAGAGAACAGGGACCTTATCGAATACCTGCGCTTCCGCACCTATGCCCTGCGTTCCAGATTCAAAAAGAAAAAAGCTCCTGCTCCCGTATTCAGAAAAAAGGAAAAGCCGTTATGCGAACAGGTTGAGAAAAGCAGGCTTGCCGCAGAAATAAAAAGCCTGGGTTCGGAAGCGATCCTTGCCGAAAACAGCGAATTTCTTGTCTACGAAGTGCACTCCGCCAAATGCCCCTTCATCCTCCATGAAATAGGAAGACTGCGCGAAAAGACATTCCGGCTTGCAGGCGAAGGAACCGGGAGAGCCGCGGACGTGGACCGCTTCGACAACACCTTCGTCCACCTTGTGCTCTGGAACAGAAAAGAGGACGAGATAGCCGGGGCCTACCGTTTTGCACGCACAGACGATTGCATAAAAGCTTTCGGGCTCAACGGTGTGTACAGCCACTCGTTCTTCAGATTCAAGCCGGATTTTTTCGAGACCGTCACCCCGGCCCTTGAACTGGGCAGATCATTTATCCGCCCCAGATACCAGCGCAACTATTTCTCGCTCATGATGCTGTGGAAAGGCATCGCCGCCTATCTGAGCAGGAACCCCAAATATCGCTATCTCTTCGGATGTGTGAGCATTTCAAACGATTACAAGAAACTGTCCAGAGAATTCATTGCCGAATCGCTTATGGCTTCCACCGGGCGCAAGGACCTTGCCGGGCTGATCTCGCCGGTCAAACCGCTTAAGCTGAAAAAGCTGAAATACTGGAAAAAGACACTGCCTGAATCGGCGTTCTCCACCCCTACGGAACTGGAAAACATTGTGCAGGACATTGAAGGAGACAAGAGCATTCCGGTACTGCTGCGCCATTACCTGAAACTCGGAGGGGAACTGGCCGGATTCAACGTCGACCCGGCATTCGGAAGCACACTGGACGGGCTGATAGTGGTAGACCTGCTCAAGACATCGCGCCGGAGCCTGAACAAATTCATGGGCAAGGAAGAAGCCGCCGCCTTTCTGGAATATCACAGTAAAGCCGCCCCTCAGCCAATTATCAGCAGTGAAGAAAATGAAAAAGTAGCCGTCTGATTTAACCGCCCCTGCTTATGGGGCGGTTAAATTACTAAGTCTTCCCTACCGTCATATATTTTGAAAATCTGCATAGCTGTGACAAGAACAGCCTACAATTTTTAACGACAGCATCGTTTAAAAACATGTTATATTAAACAATTAGGGATTCCAAAGGGGATTATCCATCTCTGCTCTCCATATCCCTAAGACTCGAAGCGAGCTTCTCGCCTAAGGGCTAATGGGCCTTTGGCTGCCAGAGGCGAATCAAATCATCAAAAGCGCGTAGCGCATCAAGATAAGCTCCTCAACTAAGAAGCTTATGCTTCCCCCATCAATCGGGAAAGTTCAGCGCAGAAATCTTCTATATCCTTGTCGGTTGTCGACCAGGACGTCATCCAGCGCACTTCTCCGGTGGTGTGGTCCCACACGTAAAACGGGAATGCCGACTGCATGGCCGCTGTAACGCTTTCCGGTATGATAGCGAAAACGCCATTGGCCTCTACAGGGCGGGTAATTCTTACCCCGTCAATCCTGCCGGCCAGTTCGGCAAGTTTTGCGGCCATGGAATTGGAATGTTCGGCATTGCGTTTCCAGAGATCATCGGTGAACAGCGCCTTGAACTGGGCACCGACATAACGCATCTTCGAAACAAGCTGCATGCCCTGCTTGCGGACATATTCGAAATCCTTTCCAAGATCGGAATTGATGAACACGGCGGCTTCAGCGCACATGCACCCGTTCTTGGTTCCGCCGAAGGAGAGCACGTCCACTCCGCAATCGACGGTCATTTCCCGCAATGAGACTCCCAGAGCAGCGGCAGCATTGGCTATGCGCGCTCCGTCCATATGAACGACAAGTCCCCTGCCGTGCGCGAAATCGCACAGCGCCCTGATTTCCTCCACGGAATAAAGCGTGCCCAGCTCGGTGTTCTGGGTGATGGAAATTACCGCGGGCTGGGAGCGGTGCACATCGCCGACCTGCGCGAAAAGAGGTTCCAGCGCATCCACCTGAATCTTACCGTTCAGGGTCTCGGCATGCACCAGCTTGAGTCCGGCGACGGCTTCACACGAGCCGCATTCGTCAACGGTGATATGGGCACATTCGGAACAGATAATGCTGTTCCAGCTTCGGGTCAGGTGCTTGAGTATCAGGGTATTGGTGGCCGTTCCGGTGCCGAGAAAAAATACTTTCGCATCCTTGCCGAAATGTTCCCGGAAAAGTTCCACGGCTTCGGCGGATACGGGGTCCGCACCGTACGAGGACATGTGATCCTTATTGGCCTGCATTATGGCATCCATCACTTCCGGATGCACTCCCGAATAATTGTCGCTTGCAAATGAGCGCATTAAATAGTCTCCATGAAAAAAGCCTGCCCCGGACACGGGACAGGCTGCGCTCTGCCAAGAATAAAGCTCATATCCAAACATTTGAAAGGAGTGTTTGCACACCGCTCATCCGTTTAAATATGGAATTTCCCGACAGGTCGCCTGGTTTGAAAAAGAAAGTAATCAACAAATAAACTGCTGCACGAACGGATTCATGAATTCATAGACAAGGTCGGCCATAATCTCGTAGCCGGCTTTTCCCGGATGCACTCCGTCGCCGCTGCCGATATCCTCAAGATAGGCTCCGTTCTGCCGCAGTGATGTATTAATATCCAGATACGGGATGTCAAGCTCCCTGCACAGGGAACCGAATCCGGCAGCAAGCTCCACGCTGACGCGGTCGCGGTCTTTGTCCGCCATCGGCGGCGGGCAGATGAACAGCACCCTCCGCTCCCCGGCGGCCATATGAAGGATTGCCCTGGCGTTTTCAAGGCTCTGCTCCGGAGTCAGGCCGTTGGCGATGTCTGCGGCGCCGAAGCTGAATACGGCAATGCTTTCCATGCCCCTGATGACCCGAGCATATATTTCAGCCTGCCACCGTTCCTTTATATGCTGCGTGGTAGAGGCTCTCACGCCGAGGTTATATGCGGTCACGTCCTTCCCCGTGGGGTCGAGACGCCTGCAAACCCGGCCTGTCCAGCCGAGCCACTCGGAATCGTTCACACCGAGCGTGATGGAATCACCCATAAAAAAAAGCTGCATTTTCAATTTCCTCTAAAGTTGATATAGCATAACTGTCCGCACGATGTGTGCGAAGTACGCACAGGTTATACACCGGACTCTTACCGGAGTTAAGGGCCAATTCCATTCAAAAAACAGTTTTCTGCAAATGATTATCATGTTGATTATCAGAGCAAATATGGATATCGCATGCTTTTAGTTTTCACGGTTATTGCCTTAGTCCCGCAAAATTTTCTACTGATATGGATACGTTCAATGCAGCCAACTTAAACTATCAGGGATTCCAAAGGGGATTATCCCCTTTGGCCGCCAGCGGCGAAATCATTTATCATAAGCGCGAAGCGCTTCAAATTCAGCCTATTAAAAGCCTTTCGGCGAAGAAATAAAACAGCCACGTTAGTTTTCACGGCGGAGGTTCTGCACCAATGAGTTCCGAGAAAGTCATAAGTTTCCGTAACGTAAACTTCGGTTACGGGCCGCACCCAGTGCTGACGGATTTGAACTTCGATATTTACAGGGGTGACTACGTTGCGGTCATCGGACCTAACGGCGGCGGCAAGACCACTCTTATCAAACTGCTGCTGGGGCTTCTCAAGCCGCAGTGCGGGGAGATAGATATTCTCGGGCTCCCGCCCGGCAGGCACGGGGAAAAGGTCGGCTATATGCCCCAGTACACTACTGTATCCCGGAGTTTTCCCATCACCGTCCGAGATGCGGTCCTCATGGGCAAGGTTTCCCCCGGTCTCGGCGGCATTTTCGGGCTCTCATTCGACCGCCGGGCCTCGCGGGCCGTGGAAACGGCACTGGAAAGAGTCGGCATGCTTAAACACATAGAAAGAAAGGTTTCCGATCTCTCCGGAGGACAGAAGCAGAGAGTATTCATAGCCAGAGCCATTGTTGACGAACCGCAGCTGCTGCTCCTTGACGAACCTACCGCAAGCGTGGACCAGGCCGGAAAAAGCGGACTGTACTGCCTGCTGCGGGAACTGAACCGCGAAATGACCGTTGTAATGGTCAGCCACGACATTTCGGTGCTCGGACAGGGAGTAAAATCCGTTGCCTGCGTTAACCGCAAGGTGCACCTGCACGACCAGCCGAAGATCACCCGCGAACTGCTTAACGAGGCATACGGGGAAACAGCGGACGGTTCCTGCCCCATCGAACTGTTCGCGCACGGAGATTTTCCTCACCGGGTTGTGGAATTTCACAATGACCGCGAAGACGAAAACGGAGGGGGATGGAATGGTTGAGGCCCTTGGTTTTGAATTCATGCGCAACGCACTTCTTGCCGGAGTGCTGGCCTCGATAATCTGCGGGGTGATCGGCGCTCTGGTGGTGGTCAACCGGGTTGTTCTGCTTTCGGGAGGGATAGCCCACGCCTCTTACGGAGGAGTGGGACTGGCTTTCTTCCTCGGACTGCCCATGCTTCCGGTCACGGCGGCATTCGCGGTATGCTCCGCCCTGCTCATGGCCGTGGTCACCATGCGCGTAAAGGAAAGGGCCGACACTTTCATCGGGGTCATGTGGGCCGCTGGCATGGCTCTGGGCATAATCCTGCTGGACATCACCCCCGGCTACAATGTGGACCTCATGAGCTATCTTTTCGGCGGAATTCTGGCCACACCAAAATCAGACCTTGTGCTGATGGGATGGCTGGCTGCAATTGTCCTGAGTGTTGTTTTCGTCTGCTACAAGGGATTCTGGGCCATGTCCTTTGATGAAGAATTCGCACGGGCCAGAGGTGTTCCGGTCACCGCGCTCTATTTCATCATGCTGGCACTTATTGCCCTGAGCGTGGTCATGGTTATCCGGGTTGTAGGACTCATACTGGTCATAGCCCTGCTCACAATTCCTCCGCAGATTGCGGAAAGCAGGACATCATCACTGCACACCATGATGCTGCTTTCTTCGTTGCTGAGCATGGTTTTCTGCGTCAGCGGGTTGCTGCTGTCCTATCAGCTCAACCTGTCTTCCGGGGCAACGATAATCGCCGTGAGCGTGGCCGGATTCGTCCTGTCCATGATTCTTCCAAAATTCAGACTGCATACGCGGTAAGCTGTCATGTCAGGGGCCGGAAACACTCCGGGCATGACAGTCCGCACTGAACTTCGCGCCTACCTGCGTCCTATGTAGTAAAATCCATTGGATGTGTTGCCGTTCATCGTGGTATAAACCACCTTTTCGAATTCCACGGTTGTGAAGGAATCAAGCAGGCTGACAATCCTCTCTTCGGAAAAATGGCGCAGCACTCCTCCTCCCTCCAATTCAAAAACACCGTAGCAGCCGTGCTTCGGTTCATACTTTGCGTAGCGGTCAAGATTGCGCTGATCCGAGTTGAGCATAAAATCGTTGATGTATAAAATTCCGCCCGGCTTAAGGACCCTGCGGATTTCATCCACAAGAGCACTCTGCTCTCCGTCCGTGGGAATGCAGGTCAGCACGGCTATCAGCAGCACTGCGTCAAAACGGTTATCTTCAAATGGAATAACGCCGTTCTCCAGCGACGAAACAAAAGCAGAGCAGCTGAGTTCTTCCGCCCTTGCCCTGAGACCGGCTGAAGGCTCCACTCCATGCACATCTGCGTAGCCTGTCCGGCGCAATTCGTTAATTATCCTTCCATAACCGCACCCTACATCCAGAACGGCAGCTTCCGGTGAAACATATTTACTGAAAATATCCAGCTTGAAAGGCGTGGTGAAATTCTTTTCCGCCCCCTTGCCTTCCCAGTATTCAAGACAATTTATTTTATCCGAATCCACTTCATGAACCTCCATAATTAAACGGGTTGGCAGGTGTACTACCCCAAATCGACAACACAATCAAAAACGATGACGAAGAAAACGGAATATATCTGCACTCCATCAGCAGCATCACAACAAGTTGATTTTTAATGCCAAAAACATCTTTTACAGATTCCGCAGGGGCACAGGACACCAAAACGTATCGTGATCGTCACAAGACCGGGATCAATATGCGGACGAGGATGCGTATAAGCCACATAGTCAAAATTTCAATAACTGCTTTCAACATGTATTTGGAGGTTAGTCATGAATTCAGCTCACAAAGCAATCATCAAAAAACATCTTGAACAGAAACTCGCCGAACTTCTGGAACGCACCTGCTCCCGCGACACCGCAGTTGAAAACTGTGCGGATGACAACGAATACGCCTCACGCGTTAGCGAACAGAAGATAAACCTGGCCCTGCAGGTCCGCGAAAGCCAACTGATCAGCGAAATGGAAGACACCCTGAGCAGGGTTGAGAGTTGGGACTTCGGAATCTGCAAAGACTGCGGCGAAGAAATAGGTCTGGCCCGCATCAAGGCCAATCCGACAACCCGCTTCTGCGTAAGCTGCCAGTCCCGGCTTGAAGAAGAACAGCTCGGCCGAGTAGGCTGATTCAACCGCCTCCGCAACAGGCGGTTTTTTTATATTTGATGATAAGTCCGGACCGGCTCTTTATTCCCTGCGGCAAAAAGGGTATTGAGCGGGCATGGCTTACACATCAAAATTATCGGTCATAATTCCTGTCTTCAATGAACAGGAACGCATCGGGCGCTGTATTGAAAACGTACGGCAGGCCTGCGGTTGTGACTCCGAGATAATCGTGGTGGATGGTAACCCGGAAGGTACTACAATCCGGGAGATATCCGACGATACAGTTACAACCATGGTATCCGATCCCGGACGCGCCCGCCAGATGAATGCCGGGGCACGTGCTGCTTCGGGAGGCGTCCTTCTGTTCCTTCACGCAGACACGCTGCTCCCGGCAGGAGCGGACAGACTGATTGAAGAAGCTCTGGGTGCTCCTGCAGCATCGGCCGGAGCCTTCAAGCTGACTTTCGACCGAGACACCCCGGTCCTGCGATTCATCGCCTTCGTGGCCGACCTGCGGACCCGCATTGAAAGAGTTCCATACGGGGATCAGGCTGTTTTCATCAGGAAGGACACATTCGAAGCCCTTGGAGGCTACCCTGATATCCCCTTAATGGAGGATGTGGAATTCTTCCGGCGCATAAAAAAACAGCGCCGGGAAATCGTCATTCTCAAGGCGGAAATAAAGACCTCCTCAAGGCGATATAACTGCGGTCCGTTGCGCTGTGCCGTGCGCAACACCGTGCTGCGGATTCTGCACCTGTGCGGAGTCAGCCCTTCACGTCTCGCAAAACTATACCGATAAGGGGCTCCGGACTTGAGGAACGCCCTTCTTTTTTTCGTCAAATACCCGGAACCGGGCAGGGTCAAGACAAGACTCGGCCGGGAGATCGGTTACGAACACGCCGCCCGCCTGTACAAGTCCTTCACTGAAGACATGCTGAGCAACTTCAGACAGCACGGCATGAACACTCTTATCTTCTGCGATCCATATCGCCCTGTCGAACAATACCGAAACTGGCTTGGCGAAGGCAGCTACTTCCGGCAGCAGGGATGTGATCTTGGTGAAAGGATGAAAAACGCATTCGAAACCGGGTTCGCAGAAGGACTCCTTCATTGCATCCTCACCGGCAGTGATCTTCCGGGGCTCGCCCCGCAGACGGTATCTGACGGATTTGAGCGTCTGAAAACAAGTCCGGCCTGTATCGGTCCGGCCTGTGACGGAGGCTACTACCTCATCGGATTTCAGCGCGGCAGTTTCAAGGAAAGCGTCTTCATCGACATGCTGTGGAGCACCCCGGAGGTCTTTGCGGAAACTGTCGCACGACTGAGCGGTGAAGGCATGGAGCCTGCTGTCCTACCGGAACTTTCAGACGTGGACACACTGGCTGATCTGGCCGCGCTTGCCGCGGATAATTCCGCTGACAGACGGTGTCCCCGGACCATGGACACAGTACGAGAGCTGATTGCAGCAGGCAGATTCAACGGGACGCCCTTACCTATCCGAAGCTGATCCAGCCCATGTTCTGGTTGTACGATTCACCCGCTCATCAGATACGGACTTACGCTCCTGATAAAATGTCTTCCGGTTCATCATCGATTTTTTGAAAAGATCATCTTCCATATACCCTTGCTGCTGTGTATTATGAGTGTGTTTCCGGTAGCGGAACAAACACATTGCATTACAATGGCTTGCCGTCTGAATAAAAATTGCGTGCAGGAAAAAAGGGCGAAAGCGTTTCCCATGCCGGACCGGGCATGAGTTGTGTGAATGTTCCCTAACAGTGTCAACAAGAACGGAGGACCGTAAAATGAGCGTACTGGTTGAACTGACCATGTTCCCCATGGACAAAGGGGTAAGCGTCAGTCCGTATGTGGCAAGAATAGTCAAAATAATCCGTGACAGCGGACTGTCGTGCAAATTAGGTCCCATGGGCTCATGTATCGAAGGCGATTGGGAGGATGTCATGCTGGTTGTGGGAGACTGTTATCGGGAACTGGAAAAAGACTGTGACCGGATATATATGATGATGAAGGCGGACTGCAGAAAAAATGCGCAGGACCGACTGAATGGAAAAATTAAATCCGTTGAAGAAAAACTTAAGCTTAACAAGATTTCCGACCCTAAAGAGGCTTAGCCCGATGCATAAAATAAGTCTGGTTGTCCTGCTGCTCATGGCAGTATTTCTGAACGGGTGCGCTCACATAGATGTTTCACACCTGAAGAACCAGCCGTGGAAGCTCGAAACAATGCGCACTCTTGAAATGGAGTTCATGAATTTCGAATACGAAATAGTACCTCGCAAGGACAGTTTCGGGGTACGCGGAATGGCCTATGTGAAAAAAAACAGCGCTCCACTCTGGGCTGAATGGATCGGCGAATTGTGGATTCAAGGCTATCTGAGCGATTGTGACGGAGTTGTGCTGGCTCAGGGGTTGCAGGTCTTCTCGCCGGGAAAACTTGAAGAAGGTGAAGGGATTCCTTTCGACTTCGAACTGAAGCCCGTCTCTCTTGACGATGGGCCGCTCTTTGTTTCCTTCGGCTACCGTCTTTCGCTTTCAAAATCCAAGGACGACAACGGACCGCCCTTCATGGCAATTGAAGGTGCTGTGAGTGAATAATTTAAAGGGTGACCAGTTCAACGTTGCCCCATGCGCCGATTTTCGAATCGTATTGCACAAACACTCCGTCCAGCCCTTGAGAATGCAAGCTGCGTGCTTTTTCAATAACTTTCGGGACATCGGCAGGCGAATCCAGCAGATTGGCCAGAGCGGTTGCCGCGGCATCGGCCAAACAGGGGTCCTTTGAAATCACGGTGACCAGATCGCCGCTGCCGAGGCTCAGGGAATGACCTATGGTTCCGGAGGAGGAACAGACGGCCACAGGGGAATCTTCTGCTCCGATGGAAAGGCCTATTTTCGCCCCGGTCCCGGGATCGGACAGCAGAGCCACTTTGCGAGGTCTGGTCGAGTACATAAAAATATCCCCCCCGTTCTCCACTATCACATTGGGAGAATAAGGGAGCAGCGCATCGGCGACAAAACCAGCCACAGCACCGGCTACAGCTGCCATCGGGCCGACATCGCATTTACCTGCCGCAGCGGCCATGGCCCGGATCACATCATGGGTGCCCTCAGGCACATCAACCGGGATCAGACTGGGACCGAACTGGGGATTCAGGACCATATGCCCTTTCAGAATTCCGCGAACTTCGTGCACGGCATCAAGTGCTTCACGGCTAAGATCCTTTTCCGCCACAATAAAAAGATCCGTCTGTTCCACCACCACCTGAAAGGCAACCTCTGAGCCAGCTGTGGTGACGGTCTCCCGGTAATTGCGGTTGGAATCGGTATGTATGGTTTTTTTCAAGGAAAGGTCCGCCTGTATGAAATAATCCGAACGGGTAAAACGGGGGACAGCCCGTATCGGCCATCCCCTGTACACCCGGATTGAATACTTAGAAACCGAGGTCTTCGTTGATGAAGACCACATGGATGCGCCCTTTCGGCGAAGATTTTTCAGTAATCGACCAGACGTTGCAGATACGATCCTTGGAATTGCAATCCTGACACTTGCCGGTAACTGCGCAGGGAGTTTTCCTTTTGAGGCGCATGGCATTGACCGGAGCAGCGTATTCCTTGATGCGGCTTACTGCGGCATCAAGGTCGACACAGAGTTTGTTCCTGCCGACAACGACAATTACGTTCCGGGGCCCGAAAGCCATGGCGGCCACACGGTTTCCGGTGCCGTCCAGGTTTACGAGTTCACCCTCTTCGGTAAAGGCGTTGGCGCTTGTTATCAGCACATCGGTAAGCAGGGACTGTCTGCGTCGTTCAATGCGTTCCGCCATGGAAGGGGTAGTGTCATATGTATCGATCACTTTGACATTTTTAAGCTTCTTGACCTGATCGTAAATCCCGGATTCCACAACAGTGGTGGAGCCACCGAAACTTACCGATGCAGGCTTGAGCTGCGGAAGGATCTTGTCCAGAACCATCGAAGCCGCGGCCTTCTGGTTTTTGGCCACATATGTGACATAACCGCTGTCTTCGAAAACTTCCCTCAGTTCTCCCAGTTTGATATCCCAGAACGATTGTACCGGATTCATTCTTATCTCCTTTTGCTGGGCGGAACTCTCCGCCTGTATTGAAAAATTACTCACCGCCTGATATTTTTTTACAAAAAAAGCGATGAAAAAAAAATAGTCGCGTGATATGGATGGTTACACAAGTCAGGCGGCCCTTCCATCGTACTTAAGTATGATATAGACTTTGACAGTACGGCCGCATCGGGGTATGCGGATTTGTTTTCACTGCGCAACAGCATATGTCATTCAGAGTTAGATTAAAAGCACTTAGCTCCCGGAACACGCTGAAAACATTTCTTGACGAGAATCTGAGTTGAGGATATATGTTCCCGTTCCTCGTAGCCGGAAGTTGGAACCGGCGCAATACCGTTATAAATTTTGGAGAGATAGAAAATGAAAAGAACTTACCAGCCCAGTAAAACCAGAAGAAAAAGAACCCACGGATTTCTCGTACGCTCCCGCACCAAAAACGGTCGTGCAGTTATTGCAAGACGTCGTGCTAAAGGACGTAAAAGATTAGCCGTTTAGCTTGGACAAAGGAGCACAGACTCCTTAAAAAGCCTGAATTTGACCTCTGCTACGGGCAGGGGAAAAAACTCTACACGAAAAATTTCATATTATTCGTGCTGTGTCATGGTAGCGGCCCCGGCGGGGTACGTTTGGGCCTTACCGTGAGCAGAAAAAAGGGGCCAGCCGTTGTCAGGAACCGGATTAAAAGAGTGATTCGTGAATTCTTCAGGCTCAATCAGGAAAAATTCAAAATGCGTACGGATGTAATATTTATTCCCAAACGCAATTTGGACGGCAGGAGAATTAATTACGCCCTAGCCGAAAAAGAACTTCTTCCACTGATCGACAGGATTAACGGACTTGCGATCGAGTGCGAAGGTCTATGAGAAACCAGGGAATGCGGACTCTGTTTCTTTACTTCATACGATTCTATCAGAAATTCATATCCCCGCTTTTTCCGGGGTGCTGCCGCTTTCATCCCACCTGCTCGCAGTACGCCATAGAGGCCATATCCCTTCATGGAGTACGAAAAGGAGGGCTGTTGGCTTTGTGGCGTCTGATCCGTTGTAATCCGCTATGCAAGGGCGGTTTCGACCCGGTACCCGCCCCACGAAAGAAAATACCACCGCGCAGTCCCGGCCTGATTTAATGGGACCAATACAGTGAGAAAACAAAGACATGGACAATAAACGCGTTATTCTGGCAGTGGCCCTTTCAATGGTAGTCCTTCTCGGCTGGCAATTTATTTTTCCTCCCAAGCCGCAGCAGCCTGCTCCCGTAAAGCAGGAACAAACCGCTAAACAGAGCCAGGCCGTGGCGCCCGATGTGTCCGGTCCTGTTTCAGACCAGCTCCCAGACCCAGCTTCCACTGCCGCTATTGTTTCCGCCAAGGGAACAAAGCTTACTGTTGAGACTCCCCTTTATACCGCAGTGATCAATTCACAGGGCGGACTTCTCGAAAATTTCAAGCTTAAAAAATTCAAACAGACCATCGCCAAGGATTCTCCGGACATGGATATGGTCGGAACGAATGCTTTGAACAAAGCTCCCATGGGACTCATCCTCAACGGGATTCCCACATGGTCCGGCGGAGTCTGGGGATTTGAAGGTAAAGACCTCAAACTTGACGGCGAAAAGCTCGGCACCCTGGTTTTCCGCGGAGACGTGGAAGGATTCAGAATCGAACGCAGACTCACCTTCCATGCCGACAACTATCTCATCGACGAAGACCTGAGAATCATCAACGTATCCAATCCCAGTGCAACAGGACGGCTGGCCTTTACCACCGCCACCAAAAGCCTGACAGCGGAAAACGACCGCTACAACCCCACCAGAATCGCATGGTTCGGTCCTGAAGGACTCAAGGACGAAAACGACCGTGACGACCTGCGCGAAAAAGGCGTAACCGCCAGCGGGGAAATAGACTGGGCTGCAATTGATTCAAACTATTTCATCCTCGCCCTTGTTCCCGGTCCCGGAGATGTGACCATGAAGGGCAAACTGCAGGACGATATATTCCGTGTTGCTGCAGAGCAGAACGTGCTGTTCGACAAAGGCATTGAACGCAAACTGGCATGTTCCTACTACTTCGGTCCCATGGAAGCCAAGCTGATGGAAAAGGTTCCCGGCCAGCTTGCCAAGGCTGTTGATTTCGGCTGGTTCGACATCATAGCCAAACCGCTGGTCATAGCCCTCAAATGGTTCAACCAGTACACCCACAACTACGGGATATCCATCATTCTTCTCACCGTGGTCATCAAGATTCTCTTCTGGCCGCTGTCACAGAAAAGCTACAAGTCAATGGAGCAGATGAAGCGTTTACAGCCCATGATTGCCAAACTCCGCGAAAAGTATGGCGATGACAGGGAAGCGCTGAACAAGGAAACCATGCAGCTGTACAAGACATACAATGTCAACCCGGCGGGTGGATGCCTGCCCATGCTGCTGCAGATTCCGGTTTTCTTCGGGCTGTATAGAGCTTTGATGGGAACGGTTGCCCTCAGGCACGCCGATTTCATCCACTACCTGCCTTTTACCGATATAGTATGGCTCGCCGACCTTTCGGCCAAAGACCCGCTTTACATCACTCCGATCGTAATGGGTGCGACCATGTTCCTGCAGCAGAAAATGACCCCTTCGGCGGGAGATCCGACCCAGCAGAAAATCATGATGTTTCTGCCCCTTGTGTTCACATTCATGTTCCTCAACTTCCCCGCGGGGCTGGTTGTGTACTGGATGGTGAACAACATTCTCTCAATTGCCCAGCAGTGGATGATGACTCGCAAGGTAAATAATTAAAGCAAGACAGCTGACCGGAGTTATTGGAGTGAAGAACAACCAGGAGACAGAATGAGTGAATTCAAGGAATTCCAGGGGAAAAATTTGGATGAGGCGATCAGCACCGCTTGTGATTACTTCAATCTGAATCGCGACAAACTAGAAATTGAAATTCTCAGCGGCGGTTCCACCGGTGTCTTCGGGCTGGTGGGAAAAAAGAATGCCAAAGTCAAGGCCCGCCCCAGAGGAGGGGATAGTAAACCTCTGATCGAAGATGATTCAAGAAAAGGAAGGTCCCGCTCTCGCAGAAATGATGACCGGAGACCGCAGGCTCCTGCAGCAGAAAAACCGGTTCGGGAAGCTGTAACGGAACCCGCAGCCGCACCTGAGGAGGAACCTGCTGCACAGAAAACCGAAGTAGAAACACCGACAGCTTCCGATGCAGAAAATAATATTGCAGTCAGAGAAGAAACCGAACTGGCCGTAAAGCCGGAAAGTGAACTGGCTGTAAAGGAAGAAGCTCAGGTTCCCGCGATATCTGAAGAAGAAAGCAACACCGCTGAGCACGAAAACAATAGCGATGTTGATGAAAATGACTCCGAGGAAGAATACACCGAGCGTCGCAGCATCATGGAAGGCGACCCGGAAGAAATAGCCGCGGCAGTACGCGAGGCCCTTGAACTGATGATCGAACCGATCATACAGGCCAAACCGAATCTTGAAATAGAAGTCGGGGAAGACAGGGTAAATGTACTGGTCAACGATGAGGAAAATTCCGGTCTGATCATAGGACGGGAAGGACAGACCTTGTCCTCTCTGCAGTACCTTTGCAACCGAATGGTTTCCAAAAAGCTGCAGACTTCCGTGCGGGTACAGATCGATACCGGTGACTACCGTGAACGGCAGGATGAAAAGCTTCGCCAGTTGGCCTGGCATCTTGCCGACAAGGCCATGCACACCGGTCGAGTACAGTCCACCAAGCCTCTGAGCTCCTACCACCGCAGGGTGGTTCACATGGCTCTGCAGGAAGATAAGTACGTGAATACCCGCAGCAAGGGAGAAGGCCCCATGAAAAGGGTGCTGATTCTTCCGAGACGCAGTCGTGGCGGCAGCGGCAGCGGTAGACGCAATGACGGTTATCAGAAGAATGACCGCTACAATTCCCGCAGCAATGAGCGCCCCGAGCGTAATGATCGCAACCGTCCGAGACGTGATCGCAACGACGGTTTTGATCGTAACGATAATTACGGAAACCGCCGCAACGATAACTACGGCGGAAGACGCAACGATAACTACGGTGGCCAGCGCAACGATAATTACAGCAACCGCCGTAACGATAATTACGGTGGACAGCGTAATGACAATTACGGAAACCGCCGCAACGACAATTACGGTGGCCAACGTAACGACAGTTACGGATACCGTCGTGATGAAAACTTCGGAAACCGGTATGACGATAATTTCGGAAACCGGCAGCCCCGCCAGAACAACCGTCGCAATGACAAGGTCAAAGAAGGCGGTCCGGACGGTTTCAACAGCGAACAGTACAACCGTTAATAAGTCTGTTCACGAGCGGTTGATAACGACTTTAAAGCACCCCGTGGACTTTGTCTGCGGGGTGCTTCACTTTGAGAGGACCCTCATATGGCGCTGACTTCCACTGGCACAATAGCCGCCATTGCCACTCCCCCTGGAGACGGAGGAGTGGGAATAATCCGCATCAGCGGGGAAATATCCCGTTCCATTGCCTGCGAAATTTTCCGGCCGTCGGGGAAAAAGTTTTCCGGATTCAAGCCCTACACCATGCACTACGGCAGCATCGCCGACAGTTCCGGTATTGAGATAGATGATGTCCTGTGCGTATTCATGCCCGGACCGAACTCCTACACCGGAGAAGACACCATCGAGATCAACTGCCACGGCGGCAGGGCCATTTTGCGTGCGGTGCTGGATGAGGTGCTTGCACGCGGATCCAGAATGGCCAACCCCGGCGAGTTCACTCTCCGGGCGTTTCTCAATGGTCGCATGGACCTGACTCAGGCTGAAGCAGTGGCCGAAATGATTCATGCCCCCTCCAAGGGAGCGGCACAACTCGCCAAGGTAAAACTTTCCGGGGTTCTGGGTGAACGTATTGCAGAACTTCGAAAGAACCTTGAATCCCTGCGTGCCCGGCTCTGCGTGGCTGTTGATTTTCCAGAAGATGAACTGGAATGCCTTCCCCTTGATGAAATGAAAGAGGAAATAAGCGAAGCTGCAGCCAGAATCACCAGACTTCTGGCCGGAGTGGAACGTACTCGCGCCTGGAGGGAAGGAGCACTGGCCGTACTCTCCGGAAAAGTCAACGCCGGGAAATCTAGCCTGCTGAATGCCCTGCTGGGCCGCAACCGGGCCATTGTAACCGACATCCCCGGTACAACCCGTGATTTCATTGAGGAAACATTGAACCTCGACGGTCTGCAAGTACGCCTTGCCGATACAGCCGGTCTGCGTGAAACCGATGATGCCGTGGAGCAGGCAGGCCTGGACATGGGCCGCGACCTGGCAGAACAGGCAGATCTTGTACTGCTTATTGTTGACGGATCACAGCCTTTTTCCGCAGAAGACCTGTCCCGAGCCTTTTCTCCGGAAAGCGGCAAATGCATCGCTGTAGTAAATAAATGTGATCTGGAACAGGCATCCCCTGCTCCGGCTGAAGTACTGAAAAGCTCCGGGTACGATGTAATTGAAATTTCTGCCAAAAAGGGACAAGGTATCGACGAACTGGCCGACATGATCCGTATGCGGATTCTGGAAGGCGCCGGAGAACCGGACCCGGATGAACTGGTCCCCAACTCCCGCCAGGCCGCCAACCTCAGGAAGGCACTTGCTGAGCTTCAAGCCCTTGTAGAAGATATAAACATGCAGATTCCGTACGATCTGCTCGGCGTGCGCCTGGAATCTGCCACAAGCGCCCTTTCCGAAATCACCGGAGAAATAACTCCTCAGGAAGTGTTGAACTCCATTTTCGATAATTTTTGTGTGGGGAAATAAAAATGGAAAGCAAATTTGTAGACCTCAAAGCGGTCTCCTGCGGCCTTGTGCCCATCATTGTCAATCATCTGGACACCTGCTCAAACCCGGTTGTCGAGTTTCAGATCAGGCTTGGTATACGAGAAGAAATTCTCAACGGATTCGGAACCGGCGGCAACTGGCAGATAGAAGTAATCGACGACCTCGGCTGTGACAGACTGCGCTTCACCCGCCGCAGGCCCGAAGATGAAGACAGGCTGAACATCGTGGAGTATTGAGTAAAGTATTAAATACCTTTTGCGGAGTAATTTTGCAAAATGCTTTAATGCCCCGGCAGGCTTGCCGGGGACATTATATTCTGTAATTAAGACGGAATCCGCTTGATGCCCCATATATCTGCGGCATATTCGAGCATGGTCCGGTCCGTGGAGAATTTGCCCATCCGGGCGGTGTTCAAAATAGCTTTTCTCGCCCAGAGTGAAGGATCGGCATAATCCCTGTCCACCCTTGCCTGCGCTTCGATATAGGACATGAAATCTGCAAGGTGCATATATTTTTCATTGTCGCACAGCAGCCTGTCCACAATCCAGCGGAACAGCCCGTGATCACGGGGAGAAAAACGATTCTCCAACAGGGCGCCCAGCACCTGCCTGATCTCGCTCGAACTGCTGTAGATATCATGCGGCCGGTACGATCCGCTTGAAAGCGACTGCTCCACCTGTTCCTCGCGTAATCCGAACAGATAAAAATTATCCTCCCCTACCTCTTCCAGCATCTCGATGTTAGCGCCGTCAAAGGTGCCGATGGTCAGGGCCCCGTTCATGGCGAACTTCATGTTTCCGGTTCCTGACGCCTCGGTCCCGGCAGTGGAAATCTGTTCGCTCAGATCACAGGCCGGAATAATCTTTTCCGCCAGTGAAACACGGTAGTCGGGAAGAAAAGCAACCCGTATGAGCCCCCTTACTCTGGGATCACTGTTGACCACTTCGCCGACACTGTGGATGAGCTTGATTATCTGCTTTGCCTCCCAGTATCCGGGCGCGGCCTTACCTGCGAAAATGAATGTACGCTGACAAAGCGGCTCAATTCCATGGTCCACAATCTGCAGGTACATGTGCATGATGTGGAGCACATTCAGGAGTTGGCGCTTGTATTCATGGATGCGCTTGGCCTGAATATCGAAAATTGAATCCGGGGAAGCGGGAATGCCTAACGACGAATGTATGTAGTTGCCGAGGCTGATTTTATTCTCCCGCTTCGCAGCCATGAAAAGAGCCTGAAAATCGGCATTGTCTGCATGATTTTCAAGTTTTTTCAGTTGCGACAGGTCGGTAATCCATCCCTTGCCCACGGTATCGGTCAGCAGACCGGCCAGCTGCGGATTTGCCTTAAGGAGCCAGCGGCGTGGGGTGACTCCGTTGGTCTTGTTGTTGAATTTTTCAGGATCAAGCTCGCAAAAATCCGGGAACAGTCTGGTTTTGACCAGTTCGGAATGCAGTTCGGAAACTCCGTTGACCGAATGTGAACCGATGACCGCAAGGTTGGCCATGCGGACCTTTTTGTCTCCTTCTTCGCAGATAAGCGACATACGCCGCAACTTATCCGTATTGCCGGGATAAATATTCTTTACCCGGTCAAGAAACCGGCTGTTTATCTCGTAAATGATCTGCAGATGCCTTGGCAGAACCTTTTCCAGCAGGGATACAGACCATTGCTCAAGGGCCTCCGGCAGCAGGGTATGGTTTGTGTAGGCGCAGGTCGCTTTCGTAATTTCCCAGGCCCGATCCCACTCAATGCGCTTTTCGTCCACCAGAAAGCGCATCAGTTCGGCCACGGTCAGGGCCGGATGCGTGTCGTTAAGCTGAATGGCAACATAATCGGCAAACTCGTCAAAATTCCTGTTCTGGACCATAAATCTGCGGGTGATATCCCTCAAACCGCAGGCCACCAGAAAATACTCCTGTACAAGTCGCAGTTCCTTTCCGAAGGAGACCGATTCCGTGGGGTAGAGCACCTTGGAGACCATCTCGGATTCAATCTTGCGCTGTACGGCACGGATGTAGTCCCCGTGGTTGAATATCTCCATATCGAAATTTCTGGAGGCCTTGGCGGCGAACAAGCGCAGATAGTTAACGGTCTTTCCGCCGTATCCGACAATCGGGATATCGTAGGGAACGCCTACAATATCCTCCCAATCCATCCACATGGGCAGATACTCCCCGTCCGGTCCGACCGAATTTTCCACCCGCCCGTAAAGGGGAATGATCACGGCCTGATCCGGCCTCGCAATCTGCAGGGGCATTCCTTCCATCATCCAGTAATCGGCAAGTTCCTTCTGGTACCCGTTATGGATTGCCTGCCGGAACAACCCGTACTCGTAGTGTATGCCGTATCCGCATCCGGGCATATCGAGTGTAGCAAGGGAATCCAGAAAACAGGCCGCAAGGCGTCCCAGCCCCCCGTTGCCGAGCGCGGGATCGCGTTCGCTTGCGCGGACCTCGTCAAGGTCGAATCCCATATCCTTGAAAATATCCTCACAGAGGTCGAGAATTTCCATGTTGCACAGAGAATTTCCGAGGCAGCGGCCAAGCAGGTACTCTATGGAAAAATAATACATGCGCTTGGCACCCGCATCCCTGTAGCGGTCACGGGTCAGCATCATACGCTCAACAAGACGATCTCGGAGCGCAAGGGCAAGAGCCTTGCCCATATCCCGCTCATTGGCCCAGGACATTTCCTTGCTCAGAGAATAGACAACATGATCTCTGATATCGGAGGTCAGACTTTCTCGATCATTCTTCTTTTTTATCTGAAACGAACTTCTGCTCATACCTACTCCTTGAGAATCTGCCTGCGTCATGCTTTCTAAACAATTTGCCGTGTGGCATCCGGCAATTACTACTCCGGATACAGTCTATCCGCCGCCCTGATTATACTGCCAAATCCGGCCGTTACGTCTGTTTTAAATCGGTAACCGAAGTCTAGTCACGTATTCCGTATTTGAACCGACAAAGGCTGAAGAGACAATAGCAGGATGTGCGCCCCAAAGCCAGATCAAATAAAAAAACGGCAGGCCGAAAAGCCCGCCGTTCCAATGCGAAATATTTCAGAATTCATCAATCTTTCAGACGTCCGCCCCCGAACCTGTATATGGTGTCCGAGACATCTCTGAGCCATGAATGGTCATGGCTGACAATGACAAGAGTCGTTCCGTTCTTCTCCTTGGCGGAAACAGCCGCGTCATGTATCAGCATCGTGCTTTCACGGTCCAGACTTGCCGTGGGCTCGTCCAGAAGCAGAACGCGCGGATTAATGGCCAGACGGGCGGCCAGAGCCACTCTCTGGGCTTCCCCTCCGGATAGTTCAAACCACTGCCGGTTGCCGAACCGCACCGGATCGAGACCGACTGCCTGCAGGGAACTGCCGACCGCTTTTCCTATTTCAGACTTACCTGCTCCACGCAGTTCAAGACCGTAAGCCACGTTACGGAATACGGATCTCTTGAGCAGATAAGGCTCCTGGGTAAGCATGGTAACTTCCCGCCTGAGCGCTGCGTAATTACCCTCTACTTTTACTCCGTCATAAAAGACATTACCGCTGGTCGGAGTATCGAGAAACGCCAGAATTCTCATCAGCGTACTTTTTCCGCAGCCGTTATGACCGGCAAGTCCTACGATGCTTCCCTCTTTGACAACAAAAGATTCCAGTTCCAGCACTGTCCGGTCGTTATACTGCTGCCTGATTCCGGAAAGCCGGTACAAGTCATTCATCACTGCCCTGCTCTCCTGCGTATACCGGCCATCATGAAATTGACCGCAAATGCGATCAGCATCAACACAAGCCCAAGCGCTATGCCCATGGCAAACTCTCCCTTGCCGGTTTCAAGAGCTATGGCCGTGGTTATGGTCCGGGTATGCCATTTTATGTTTCCCCCGACCATCATGGATATTCCGATTTCGGAAACAATGCGGCCGTAAGCGGCGGCAGCGGCAAGGAGCAGACTGTATCGTGCTTCCCAGAGAGTGGTAAGGAGAACCTGATTGTGTGCTGCGCCCAAGGTAAGAAGAGTGTTTTTGAGCCTCCGGTCCAGACTTTCAACGGCGGTAGCCATCATGGCCACGACCACGGGAAGTCCAAGCAGGGTCTGGCCTATGGCAATCCCCGGAATGGTGAAAAGAAGTCCCATTTCACCCATGGGACCTTTGCGGGAAAGCAAAGCGTAAACAAGCAGCCCGATTACTACAGTGGGAAAAGACAGCAGGCTGTCAACCATCGTGCGCATGGTCCGCTTGCCGTAAAAATCATGATATCCGAGCATGAAGCCAAGCGGAGCACCTATTGCCAGACTGGCCAGGATGGAAATAGTTGAAACGCTCAGTGTTGTTCCTATGGCCGAATAGGTTTCCGGATCACCGGAGAACAGAAGCGCAAAAGCATGCATGAGGCCGCTTAAAATAAAATCCATACATTTTACCTGGCGTTCAGGCAGCCGGTTAAAGAGTTTGAAAGGCGGTACAGGTCAGCCGGCTACAGGTCCCCGGAGACCGCAGGGTCTCCGGGGAAAACAGACTATTTCTTTGCGTTGGGGGTGAAGAGCTTTTTGCCAAGCAGTTTGAAATCGGCGATTTCCTGCTGGGTTTTGGGGGTAGCCATCCACTCGGAGAACTTGGTTGCCAGATCATACTTGGCATTTTTGCACTTTGCGGGATTGACGGCCAGTACGCTGTACTGGTTGAACAGGGTCTTGTCGCCTTCCACCAGAACTTTAAGTTCAGGATTACCATTCTTGGTAGCGCTGTATTTGATGTAGGTCCCGCGGTCAGTCATGGTATAACCGCCACGTTCTTCAGCAACAGCGATACTTTTGATCATGCCCTGCCCGGTCTGGATGTACCATTCTTCCTTGTCGGGAACAGCCATACCGGCGACTTTCCAGAGGGAAATCTCTTTCTTGTTGGTGCCGGAATTATCGCCACGGCTGATGAAAGGAGCCTTCTTGGCGGCAATTCCCTTCATGGCCGGAATAACAGCCATTCCTTTTACACCGGCAGGATCGGATTCCGGTCCGATGATGATGAAGTCGTTGTACATGACTTCACGGCGATCCTTGAGAGCACCGGAATCAACGTATTTCTGTTCTGCTGCTGGAGCATGTACCATGAGCACGTCAACATCGCAGTTTTCACCCATTTTAAGGGCCTTGCCGGTACCGACCGCGGTCCAGCGCAGTTCAATGCCGGTGTCTTTCTTGAACTTGGGGGCAAGGTAATCAAGCAGGCCGGTGTTGTCGGTACTGGTGGTGGTAGCCATCATGAGCACCTGTTCAGCCCGGACCAGTCCTGGAGCAACAAGAAGAGCAAGAAGAGCAAAAGAAACAACTAACAATTTGATTTTTTTCATCATTCCTCCCAATACATGGTTTGATAAATATCCCAAAAAAACATCCACCAAATATATGATCCCCAGTATGCAGGGTTTCATATCTACTACAAAGATAAAACAGATAGCGGCCAGCGTGTCAACAAAAGCATAATAATACGTATGGTCTGACCCTTGATTCAGACTCTGTGCTGAATCCGGGTGAGATAAGGTCGGCTTGCGCAGACCACAGCTTGCGTCTATCCTTATACTAAATTTTCAGAGGATATGACTATGATAAAAGACAGCTACGGATACACAGTCAAAGAATATACGGGGAACGGCTTCAAGGATAAGGAAATCCGGAGTATTCTGGAAATTCCCCTGACCATAAATCTCAATGGAAGAGAGGTGGTAACCCTCCTTACAACCGCAAAATTTCCTGATTACCTGGCAATCGGTTTTCTGAAATCAGATGCCTACATCTCTTCACTGGATCAGGTTACGGATATAAAAATCACGGAAAGCAGGGAGCGCATTGTTGCCGATGTATCCGTAAGCCATGATCCCTGGAAAGACCGGGTGCTTGAATACTCCATTACCTCCGGCTGCGGTAAGGGGACTAATTTCGGCCGCAATGTCTCGACAATATCAAAACGCGCCATAACGTCCAAACTGACTGTCACACCGGAGCAAATCCTCCGGCATGCCCAGGAGTTGCACGCCCGCTCCACGCTCTACGGAAAGACGCGCGGATGTCATAATTCTTCCCTGTGCACCCCTCAAGAAATGCTGTATTTCCGGGAAGATATAGGGCGGCATAACGCTATAGACATGATCGTCGGTCAGTGTTTTCTGGAAAACGTACCCACCGACGGAAAAATGATCGTATCAACAGGACGGGTGGCTTCTGAAATACTGCTCAAGGCTGTCCGCATAGGTGTGCCGGTCCTTGCGTCCACAGCCGTAGCCACCAGCTTTTCAGTTGATCTGGCCAGAAAAATAGGCATTACCCTCATAGGAAACATCTCCGATACCGGCTTCTGGGTTTACAATGACCAGGGAAGAATTTCCGGACTGTGACAGGCATAAATGACCCCGCGCCTAAATCATGCCCATTTGGGCACAATTGTTATCAAAATTAACCAATATAAAATTTTATACCTATTGGACAAATTTATTGGACGGATATTTTGACACTCCTGCCGATCACGCATAACCAGCTATTTTATAATACTTTTTGAAGACAACAGAGTCAGGCCGTATTTTAATTGAGTTTGCTCTGAGTCAAAATGATACATATTTCATATTTCTGTAACATATTGTGATACAGGTATTAAAAATTTTTTTCAACAACCTGTGGCCCTCCGCAAGCCGCTTTGTGTCAGAATGACAGCAATTGACACTAGCATGCAGCAACTGCCAAGAAGACATATGCGTAAGTTTAAGTGCAAAAACCAACCTAATTGATGCACTGAAAATACCAGCGGCATATTATCCGGAATGCAATGCCAAACGCGTCCAAAAATATCGCCATTCCGGGCAGTTCCAAGGAGAAGACATATGGGTTACGATTATGAGGCAGCCGGAAAGCGGCTCGACAGGAAAATATCAGACCTCAGGGAAAAGACGTTCCTGCCAAACGATCTGCTTGAACTTATTTCCAAAGTTGCCGCAATCCAGTTGGAAGCGCAGGAAAAATCAGCTCCGGAACTCCCTGATCCGGATACTCTTGCTCCGGCGAATGAGAATCTGCAGGGCCGTCCGCTGCTGCCTAGAAATGAATTCCCTTATGATTACAAACAGGCCTGTGAACTATTCGACCGCTTTACCGACATCCTGCTGGAGTCCAAAGGAGTATCCTTTGAGGCCTGCGCACTGATCCGCGACAATATCAAATCCGGGAAGCTTGAACTCAAGGATGCTTTCACGGCCTACCTTGAATCTGACGAAGATTTCTTCATGACCTGGGCGCAGAAGACTCCGGAAGCACCGCGCACACTGAACTTTCTGGTCCAATCAGCCATGACCCCGGCGATCAGGGCCGCAGCGCTCAAACTTGTCGAGTACCTGCCTGCCAATGAAAGTTCCGCTCCAAAGGAAAAGCCCAACGCCGAGCTTGATTTCGAAATAAACGTACCGCCTGCACGGCCTCATGCACACTGTCCGGTCTGCGGGAGCATGGCCTTTATGCACACTCTTCATCATAAGCAGGGGTTCCGTTACGCCAACTGTTCCTTCTGCCATACGGAATACCGTGTGCGCAGACTGGCCTGCGGCTACTGTGATGAATCCAATCCCGAAAAACTGAAATTCTTTACCGTGGAGGATTCTCCCGGATACCGTGTTGATGTGTGCGAAAGCTGCAAGAGCTACATGAAAACCGCCGACTTCAGGGAACTGGACAAAATTTCCATCCCGGCCCTTGACGATCTTGAGTCACTGCCTCTTGATTTCGTGGCCGCTCAAGAGGGCTACCACAGAGGCACCCTTTCGGTCTGGGGGTTCTAAGATGGTACTTCAGGATAAACTGGGACGCAGGGTCAACTACCTGCGCTTAAGCGTTACCGACAGGTGTAATCTGCGCTGCATGTACTGCGTGACCAAGGATTTCAAATACATCCCGCACCCCGATATTCTGCGCTATGAAGAGATGCTGCGGCTTATCGATCTTGCAGCCGGAATGAATATCAACAAGCTGCGTCTGACCGGGGGCGAACCTTTTGCCCGCAAAGGCTTCATGGGGTTCATAGACAACATAATGGCCCGTCACGGGGAGATGGACCTGCGCATAACGACCAACGCCACCATGATTGAACCGCTGGTGCCGGACCTCAAACGACTGGGCGTAAAGCGGCTGAACATATCGCTTGATACCCTTGACCGCCAGACATTTAAGGAAGTCACCGGAAGGGATCATCTGAAGGATGTGCTTGCAACCATCGAAGCATGCCTGTCCCACGGAATCAGGGTCAAAATAAACGCCGTGGCAATGAAGGGCATCAATGACCGGGAACTTGGGGATTTCATCAATTTTGCCAGAAACAACCCCCTTGACCTGCGCTTCATAGAGTTCATGCCGATGGGTGATGAAACTCTCTCGGACAGCAGATTCTGGTCTGCGGATGACATACTCAGGCAGGCATCGAAATTCGCCAACCTGATACAGGTCAAACGGACCTCGGAAAACAGAGGCCCGGCCAGAATGTATGCAATCGAAGGCGGGAAGGGACGACTCGGACTCATATCCCCGGTCAGTTCCCACTTCTGCGCAACCTGCAACAGACTGCGCATAACTTCCGACGGTCACCTGCGCACCTGCCTCTTTTCCGACCACACATACAACCTGCGCGGAATAATGCGAAATCCGAAGCTTGGTGACGATATGCTCAGAAAAGTCATTGCAGCGGCAACGCGGGACAAACCGCTTGGCTATCACCTGCTTGAATCAAGAAAGGGATGCGAGGGCGTATGCGAAACACAGATGTCCGCAATAGGCGGCTGAGAAAGAAGGATTCCGGTCACTCAATGGAGAACAGTGAGCAACGGATGAAACGGATAACCTCATCGGAAGATGAAGCCCGGAAATTTCTTATTCACAAATGTTTCGGGGACAGAAAACTATTCTGTCCCCGCTGCCGGGAACATAAACTGTACGGGCTTAGCGGCAATCGTTTTCGCTGCTCTTCATGCAAATACACGTTTCAGGAATTCAGCGGAAGATGGATAAACAACGGAGGGCTTTCGTGCCGCGAATGGGTACGCCTGATCCTGATGTTTGCCGGAGACAACACCGCACACGCAATTTCACAGGAACTCGGACTTTCATATAACGCCACCTACAAGGCGATCACGGCCCTGCGCTTCGCCATACTCGCACAGGCAATAGACGCCAGACAGCTTTTAGGGCCGGAAACAGGGCTGCACACCCACCTGAAAGGTAAAAAACTGACCGGTGTCCCAGCCAGAACTCCATCGGAAACCATCCCGGTATTCGGCATAATGGAAAAAAACGGATGGGTTTTCATCGATCTGATGCCGAACATAACCGCAGAATCAGTATTCCACTTCAACCACAACTTTCATCTGAAACTGGTCCGGCACGGCTCAATCATCCACACGGACATGTATCAGAAATACGATGCCCTGATCCTTTGCGGAGATGAAACACTGCCTCTGGATTACATCCGCAAATATCCGGGGGTTACCCCTTATATCGAGACTTCAAATGGTGAATTCTGGGAATTCGCGCGGGAACGGTTCAAGCGCTACAAGGGAATCTCCCCGCACCGCTTCCCGCTTTACCTCAAGGAACTTGAATTCAGGTTCAACAATCGAAACAAGGATCTTTTCGACCTGCTCGTGACCTATATCTGCAAAATAGTTCCAGACGTGGACTGAAGCAGAGCACTTGGGAACGAAACGATTTTATTCGCGTTTTCCAAGTTCAACCCTGTTTTTACCGCTCTTCTTGGATGCGTACATGGCCTGGTCAGCCCTGCGGGTGAGCGAATCCAATGTATCTCCGACCATATAACCGGCAACACCGCTGCTTACCGTAACCGAGACATCCCTTCCTTTGGAACCGCCGTTCAAGTCGTTACAGATTCCGGCCTGTTCCACTGCCTCACGGATATTTTCCGCCAGCGCAACTCCCCGGTCCGTATCTCCGTCAGCCAGAAGGATAAATTCATCTCCCCCCCAGCGGGCGCAAAAATCAGATTCTCCGGCTGAACGAGCAACAATTTCGGCAATTTTCTTCAGTACACCGTCTCCTTCCAGATGACCGTAAATGTCGTTGACCTGCTTGAACCCGTCCAGATCAAGAAGAATCAGGGCAAAGGGTCTGCTGTTTCTGGCAAATGCGGAAAAAGCCGAATCAACTCTTTTTTCAAAGGCACGCCGATTTGCCAGCCCGGTAAGTTCATCCGTTTCAGCCTGCAGTTCAAGCCTGAGCTGATAATGATTCACAGTCAGCACGCTCAAGAGGACTATAAGCAGTGTTGCTGCCGCACCTATCAACAGGGTTCGGACAAAGTTGCTTTTTGCGGAGATCAAAGCGGCATTCTCGCTCTGCTCCACAATAAGCAGCCATTCAAGTTCCGGAATATAGCGCGCTGTAAGAAATAACTTATCTCCCCCGGCCTTGAATTCGTATGTCTTCGGGTCACCGGAAGTATTGAGCACCTGCGAGGCTATCTCGCCAAGTCCGGGCATATCCCTTATGTTTACCTTTTCAATCATCTCAACCTGATGATGTGCCTGAACAAGCCCCTTGGTATCGACCAGAAAGATGGTCTTGCCGAACTTTTTCGAAAATCTGTCCAGAAGCTGAGAAACGTTATCCATCTTGAGGCCAACTCCGGTGACTCCGAGCAGGTTTCCATCCGCATCCAGCAGTCTGTGGTTGATGAAAATGGTCAGGATGTTGTTGGCGGCTTCATTGGAATCAACATCAAGCGCATATTTTTCCCCGCTTTTGACAAAATCGTAATACCAGACATCGTGGGCATCCTGCGTGGAAACTGTTTTCAGAACACCGCCCGGATAGTAATATCTACCGGTTGACGCGGAGACGAAAAACGAACTGAAGAATCCGTATTTATTCTGAATTTCAGTCAGGTAACGTTCTATCTTTTCCAGTCCGTGCTCCCCGTTTTCGGCCCAGTCCTTGAGAAAGGTGTCATTGGCCATAAGAGAAGAAACGAAAATGGGCCTCATCAAACCTGCCTGAATTTCCGAATAGATGTTATCACGCGTGAGAGGGAGTGAGGAATTGACTATCTCGTTGCGGACATTTTTGCGCGTTACATTGTAGTTGAAAAGGCTGAGGGAAATAAAAGCTCCCACCAGAATCAGAGTCAAAAAAAAGATCAGCTTAATCCTGACTGACATCTGTCCTCCACGGAATACTGTTGCCATAAAAAAGGCGCAAACAGGCGATTAGGTAAAAGATAGCCGATGCGCAGAGAATACCCGTTAAAACAATCTCCCGCTACCGGTATGTTTCTGCATGTGCTGGTAGGCTCTGGCCGTGGCGACCCTGCCGCGGGGTGTGCGTTTCATGAAACCGCACTGAATCAGGTAGGGTTCGTAGATTTCCTCAATGGTACGGACTTCTTCGGAGCAGGCCACGGCAATGGTCTTTACCCCCACCGGACCGCCGCCGAACTGGTCTATCAGAATGGAAAGAATCTTGCGGTCCATGTAGTCCAGGCCGAGGGGGTCGACATCGAGCCGGTCAAGGGCCATGTCGGCAAGTTCTGCGGAAACAGTCCCGTCACCGTGGACAACGGCGTAATCGCGTACCCGGCGCAAAAGGCGGTTGGCGATTCTCGGAGTTCCGCGGGAACGTCTGCCGATGATCAGCGCCCCCTCTTCAGTCACCTGCAGATTGAATATCCGGGCTGCCCGGATAACAATACGGGCCAGTTCTTCGGGGGAATAGAATTCGAGACGAAAAATACAACCGAAACGGTCCCTGAGAGGAGAGGTAAGCAGGCCGAGTCTGGTGGTGGCACCCACCAGCGTGAAAGGCTCAAGGTCGATCTTGACGGTTCTTGCCGCCGGTCCCTGCCCGATGATCAGGTCAATGTTGAAGTCTTCCATGGCCGGATAGAGGACTTCCTCAACTGCGGCCGGAACCCTGTGTATTTCATCGATAAAAAGTATGTCGTTCCGGGAAAGGTTGGTCAGTATGGCGGCAAGGTCTCCGCTGCGTTCCAGAACAGGACCGGAGGTAGAGACTAGGTTTACTCCCAATTCCGAAGCTATAATCCGAGCCAGGGTGGTCTTGCCCAGACCGGGATTGCCGTAAAAAAGGGCGTGATCCATGGCAGAACCGCGTCCTCTGGCAGCCTGTATGAAAACATCCAGATTGCTGCGCAGATCGTCCTGACCTATGAAATCGGTCAGCCGTTGCGGCCTGATGTGATCGTCGGATGCGGAGTTGTCAGTCATGTCCATTTACTGCCTGATTACATTTTAGCCTGTGAAATTTTCTTAAGAGCAACCCGTATGGCTCCCCCGGCATCAAGATCCGGTTCTTCCTCAAAAATATCCTTGAGGAATTCACGCACTTCGTCATCGGCATACCCCAGATTGCGCAGGCCGGAAAGGGCATCGAGAAATTCACTGCGATCACCGTCCACCGGGCATGCACCACTGCGTATGGTTGCCGATTTCAGATTTTCCATCTTGTCCTTGAGCGACCACAGAATCTGTCTGGCCGACTTGGGGCCTATGCCGGGAACGACAGACAGGGTCTTGACGTCCTCGCGAAAAACAATGTCCTGCAGTTCCTTCGGGTTGAACTGGGATAGAATGGACAAGGCCTTCTTGGGACCGAGGCGGTCAATGGAAATGAGGGTGCGGAAGACTTCCCGATCATCAAAGCAGGGAAAACCGTAAAGATCAAAGGCATCCTCGCGAATGACCGAGTGGACATAAAAAGTCATGTCAGAACCGGATTCCGGAAGAGTGGAAAGGGCGGAAATGGTCAGAAAAAGTTCATACCCCACCCCTCCGGGAGTAAGTATGATGCAGGATTTGTCCGTGGCTTCAAGCAGTTTTCCGTGAATGTAGGCGATCATTTCCCGGCCATCCTTGCAAATCTTCTTTCATTGAGGTGGCAGACTGCAATGGCCAGAGCATCTGTGGTGTCGTTTGCCCATCCGGTGTTCTTCACCCCCAGAATACGCTCGACCATGAAAGCGACCTGCGACTTGTCGGCCCGCCCGGTCCCCACCAGATTCTGCTTCACCTTGGTGGGCTCGTATCCGGAGACAACGAGTCCGGAAACTGCACAGGCGGCCATTGCCGCCCCGCGGGCCTGCCCGAGCTTAAGGGCGGAAGCCGGGTTGGAGGCGACAAAAGCGTTCTCGATTGCCGCCTCGTCCGGTGAATACTCGGATATAAGCCCGGATATACGTGAATATATCTGCCCGAGCCGGGCACACATGGGCTTCTTTGTATTTGTACGGATGGTTCCGGCATCCATCAGGACTACCTGCCCTGAAACTTCGCGAACAATACCATAACCGGTAACGCGGGTTCCGGGGTCTATGCCTATGATTACTATGCCGGAATCTCCCATTTAATCTTCCAGTTCAGCCATAAGCTCATCGGGAAAATCGGCGTTGAGGTACACGTTCTGCACATCATCGTTGTCTTCCAGTTTTTCCATGAGAGCCATGAGCTTCTTGGCGGTGGGGACGTCCACTTCAATAAGGTTTTTAGGTACAAAAGAGAGTTCGGACGACTCTGCTGCGCACTCTGCTTCCTCAAAAGCCTTCTGCACGGCCGAAAAATCTTCCGGTGCGCAATGAACCTCAAGGGAGCCTTCTTCGGCGATAACGTCTTCCGCTCCGGCCTCAAGGCCGATCTCAAGAAGCTGGTCTTCGGTGAATTTTTCGGAGTCAAAGGACATCACGCCCTTTTTGTCGAACATCCAGGCAACGCAGCCCGCTTCACCCATGGAACCGCCGCCCTTGCCGAGAATATGCCTTACTTCGGCAACGGTGCGGTTCTTGTTGTCGGTTGCGCCTTCGATGAGCACAGCCACACCGCCCGGTCCATAACCTTCGTACATGACTTCGCTGATATCGCCGCCGGCCAGTTCGCCGGTTCCTTTTTTGATGGCGGTATCAATCTTGTCGTTGGGCATGTTCACGGCCTTGGCCTTGGCAACGGCGAGACGCAGTGTGGCGTTCATTGCGGGGTCTCCGCCGCCTTTGGCGGCGATGATGATGTCTTTTGCCATCTTGGTGAAAATCTTGCCCCGTTTGGCGTCCTGTCTTCCTTTCCTGTGCTGTATGTTAGCCCATTTACTGTGTCCGGCCATTTATTCCTCCTGAAAATAATCATATCTCCCCGTCATCTTCCGGGGACTTCATTTCATATAACCTTAATATAAAGCTCCCGCGAACAGAGCCGATGGGAACGAATGTTCTTAACCTTCTCCGCCGAGAAAGCCAAGTCCTACAATAAAGATCTCCTTACTTTCCTGCCTTGAGCTTTTCGGCTTGAACGACTTTACCTTTGAAAACATTTTGCGCAGGGAATCCGTGTATTCCTTCACGTCCGGGCCTTCGAAAATCTTGACCACGAAATTGCCGCCCCTGCGGAGTCGGCTGGGGACAATATCACGTGCCCTTTCGCAGAGTTCAAGAGAATTGGCCTGATCGGTGAATTTGACCCCAGTGGTCTTCGGAGCCATGTCGCTTATGATCAGATCATAAGGCAACTGCTTATCCATGGCTGCCAGCAGTTCCGGGGAATCTTCAAACACATCGGCCTGCAGAAAAACGGCATTTTCAGGAAACACGGTATCTGTGGACTGTATGTCCACTCCCAGAACCCGGCCTGTTTCCCCTACTTTCTTGGCGGCAAAAAGCGTCCATGATCCGGGAGCGGCACCCAGATCCATAACGTTCAAGCCCTGGCCCAGAATTTTGAACCGCTTGTCCAGTTCCTGAAGTTTATATACAGAGCGGGCGGGATAATTATCCTTTTTGGCTCTTTTGAAGTAGTGATCTCTATACTGTTTCATAACTCGAAATGGTTTGGCAGCAGGCCGGAGAAAGACTTTTCGGCCCGACTGCGCTATGGATACTGAAATTAACTTATTACGGCTGTCAAGCCAAGTCCGACAATCATGCAGCGCCCCAAGAGAATACGTGTAAAAAACGAATCCGGTAGAATCCAGTCGCTACCTGAAGGAAAGGAGTACTTCCAGGACCTTGGGGGAACAGGCAGAACTCTGCTGCTCGGTCTTGGTCCAGTCCCTGAAAGCGCAACAGAACTGCTGCCCGAACCCGGACGAATTTACTACGTGGAAAGCCCGGACTTTGAAAAACAGATTGAATTAAATAATCTCCCCAAGTCCTTTACTAGAATAACACCTGAAGAAATGGGTTCCGGGCACGGCTTTCACATCTTTCTATACACACCCGGAAAAAAGCTGTTCCCTTCCTTCTGGGGGCCGATAATTTCAAAACTGGTGCTGGAACGCTCCGGCGTAACAGCCGGAAAACGAAGCAAAACCGCATGGCTCCCCGGCACCGAAAATTCTCTGCTGCTGCCGGAACTGTCCAGAGCGCTAAACAGCGCAGGATTCAGATACAGGGTTATCGCCCCGGATGCAATGCGCAATGATCTCCTCTCCATGCTGGACCGAGAACTTCCGGAACTGGTGATCTCGGTCAACTTCAACGGCCTGGACGCCAGCGGGGAAACATATTTCATGCTCCGCGAAGCCGGGGTAAAAACTGTTGTCTGGATGGTGGACAACCCTTTCCACATCATCTCGGGAATAAGATCGGAGTACTGGAAGCAGGTCCCGCTCATGGTTACGGACCATTGGTTTATCCCGCACCTGAAACAACTCGGAGCGTGCAGGGTGGAACACCTGCCCCTTGCCACGGACCCGGCAATATTCAATCCCGGAGCAAAGCCCTACCCCGGACTTTCCGGACGCACTGTTTTCGTTGGCCGCTCCGGCTTCCCTGATAAAAAGACATTTTTCTCAGGCTGCTCTTTCAGTGACCGGGACCTTGCGGATGCCGTCTCAGCGATACAGACCGGAACAAAACCGGATTTCGAATGGTGGTGCGCCCATGACGGGCTGGTGGATTTCTGGCCGGACAGCGCAGTCAGGAAGACCGGTTTCAGGGCTGAACAGTCCGGCCTGCTGTGGCGGACAACAGCACTGCGGCAGGCAGGGGAAAGACTCACCCTTTTCGGGGATGACGGATGGAAAGACCATTTACCGACGGCTGATCTGCGGGGACCTGTGGATTACTATACGGTCCTGCCTTCGGTCTACGCCGGAGCCGGACTGAACCTGAACATGACCAGCCCGCTGCTGCCCTACGGTCTGACCCAGCGCAATTTCGATGTCTGGGCGGCTGGCGGCATACTCATTTCCGACCGCACCCCGGGATTTTCGATCTTTCCAGCAGAAATCACCGGAGAGTGCACTTTCTCCTCCCCGGATGAAATTCCGGCACTCTGCGATAAGTTCCTCAGCTTTCCCAGCCTGGCTAAAACTCTTTCAAAAATTTGGCTCCGCCTGATCATGGAAAAGCACACGTACGAACATCGCCTAAACAACATACTGAATTTCATACACTAAATCATAACATAGAAATTAGGCACATCTTTTGCTTAAACGCATCCGTAAACTCTACTCAAGGATGGTATGGATATGCGCAGCAAATTATACATGCTTTTTACCCTGCTGACCCTCTGCTTTATGAGCGGATGTTCAGCAGGAGTGCTTATCCCGCCTCTTCCAGGTCCGATGATGATACCGTCCTCTGTCGGGACCGCAATCAATGCCTATTCAATCGGAACGGACGAACGCGGCTTTCAAACCATCATTGAAGACGAAATGCTTGAAACAACCATACAGGCAGCCATTCTTGAGGAAGCAGGACTGGAGATAATGGACCTGAGTACATACTCATACAACGGGCATGTGTATATAGTCGGCAGGTATGATGAAAAGCAGGATATTCAACGCATCCGGAAAATAGTAAAAAATTCCGGAAAAGCGAACTCGCTTACAACATATCTGTTTGCTGATCGAGGTGATGCGGAGTGCAATTCGGCAACCGACTACATGCTGCAGATGGAAGTCAAGGCCGCCCTGCTGGACGATCCTTCAGTATGGGGAACCAACTTTGCGGTCAAGTCAGTCGGATGCAACATCATCCTGCTGGGGCGGGTCGGGAATATAAACGAAGCAGTGGCAGCTAAACAGATCGCAGCACGCATAAAGGGAGTGCGCTCTGTTAAGTCCTTCATCCGCGCAACACATCAGAACAGATACTCAAATCAGGAAAGACGCATCGCCGCAGCTTTGGAATAAAAAGCCGGTAACCCAGAAAGCTACCGGCTGTTTATCATCAGGAAGCCATTTCACAATCGCTTTTGCATATAAAATGCTGCCGCAACCGCTCCTTGGTGAGATCAATGTCTCCGGTTTCAATCGCCGCCACTATATATTCATGTTTTTCAGCATAGTCGGACAGCCCGCTGTTCAAATGGATTTTCCTTTCCGCCAACGTATAAACCCAGTAATCGTTGGAAAGAATTTCCCATGCTCTGATAAGCGAGTTATTACCTGAGGACCGTACAATTCTTCGATGAAATTCAATATCCGATTTTCGGATGACATCAATATCTCGTTTGGCCACGCCGGATTTCATGATTTCTACAACACTATATAGGTCAGCTACATCAATGGAGTTTCTCTGGAGTGCCCAACCTACAGCAATGGGCTCAATTTCACGCCGCACTGCTATATAATCGTACATCTCCTTTTCAGAAAAAACCTTGACCCTGGATCCCTTGTAGGGTTCAGCCTCGACAAACCCTTTTGCAGTCAAATCCCTTATCGCTTCGCGAACAGCTCCCTGACTGACATTAAGTTCCCGGGAAATCCTGGTTTCAACTATTTTAGCTCCTGGTTTAAGGTTGCCGGTCAGAATGCAGTTAACTATATGTTCAACGACATCATCCCGTAATACTCGACGCTTGATTCCAGCATTATTGTTCATACATTCTACCCCTTAGGCACGGCAAAGCATTGCCGCAAGTGTACATCCCCCCCAATTAATGCAGTTAATCATTAGGTTAATACTAACAGTTTTCGCAACAAGATCAACCCTGACATACCAGCATATATAATATATTAATTTTGCACACTTTAAAACGACACTATTATTATTATCTTTCAAAAGTACTGAACCATTCACTAAACAACGACAAAGTGTAAGATGCAAATTTTACAAACAAAATACAAACAATTAAGTACAGTACAACTGTACTGTCACGGCTATCAACTACTGACAGCACAACATACGAACTAAATTATTACACTCTAATTCTGTGATGAAGACCTTGGAAACATAATTTATGAATTCAAACATGATAACCACAAACAACATGAGGGAGAGCAAGTCGATTATGAAGCGGGAATTGAGATTAAATAGACGCCATTAGGGAATAAAATCTGCTTTGACCAACAAAGAGCAACAAAAAAACAACTTCTGTCTTATTTGAAACAAACAGCAGGCAACAAGTAAATGGATGGCGGCAAAAAAGACTGCGTCGAAATCAGCCTTGTGCGGAGACCGCAGGAAGTCTGATTGTGAACTTAGACCCCTTTCCGGGCTCGGATTCAACCAGAAATTCACCATCATGATTCCGGGTAATGATAAAATAGGAAACGGACAATCCCAACCCGGTGCCAAGCCCTACACGTTTGGTGGTATAGAAAGGTTCAAAGACCCTTTTCCTTATATCTTCGGGCATTCCCGGGCCGTTGTCTTCCACTTCTATCATTACAAACGCACCATCCCTGCGGGTCCTCAGGGTTATGCACGGGCGTTCCTCATCATATTCCTTATCGGCCATGGCCTGAGCCGCGTTTTTGAATATGTTCAGGAAGACCTGTTCAATCTCCGTCTCCGTAATGCTGACCTGGGGCAACCCCTGCTCGTAATCACGGCGGATATCAATGGTCTTGAAATCGTATTTCTTTTTCAGATCGTAGTCATTTCCCGCAAGGCTGAGGGCTTTTTCAAGTATGCCCTTCACGTTCATAACAGCCCTGGACGACTCGCTCTTGCGACTGAATTCCAGCATGTTACGCACAATGCGCGCAGCCCGGCGTCCGGCATCGCTGATACCACGCAGGTATCCAAGAATTCCGCGCCGATCCAGATACTCGTGGACAACATTCAGATCAAGCCCCAGTTCGGAGGCAACTTCCATATTCTTTGAAAGTGACGGGGAAAGCCTTCTCTCCGTACCCTGGACACCGGAAAGAACCGCACCCAGAGGGTTGTTGATCTCATGTGCCATACCGGCAGCCAGGCCGCCGACAGACATCATCTTCTCCGTCTGTATCATCATGTCTTCAAGTCTGGATTTCATTGTCACATCATCCAGAAGAATAACTGCGCCCCGGCCTTCATCACTGCCCAGCAGCGGATATATTTTAATATTCTTGTATTGAACTTCTCCATCAAAATTGAACGGAATCTTATTTTTTTCCAATACCTCAAGGCGATCAAGAGATTCTTCGATAAGGCCCATCTCCTCTGCAAGCTGCGGGAAACAATCAAGCAGGGGGGCACCCTTAACCTCTTCAAAAGCTCTGCCTGTCTCTTCTTCCGCGGAACGGTTCCACTGATTTATACGGATATTTTCATCAACTCCGACCAGAACTGTGGGCATGGAATCAATGGTATTTTTCAGCAGATTGCGCAGTCTGCCCAGTTCTGTTTCGGCCACAACCCGCTCGGTGGCATCGTAGGCTATTCCCAGAAAAGAAGTCACGGTTCCATCGCTGTCCCGGACTATAACCTTACTTTCTTCAAGCCAGTATACACGCCCTGTCAGGTCAATTATCCGATAGGTCTGCAGAAAATGATCAACGCCGTAATCGACATAATGTGAGACCTCTGCCTCAACCCTCTCAAGGTCCTCGGGATGAATAACATCAATATATTTCAATCTACCGGAAAGAAAGTCGTCTGCACTCAGCCCTAACTGGGAAACATTCTGCGAAACAAGCTCGACAGGCCATCCGGCCTCGTTCCGCCACTTGAAAAGAACCACAGGACTCTTTTCCACAATCATATTGGATTCTTTCAGGGCCTCTTCCGCGCGCTTTCTCTCTGCAATATCCCTGATCAGGTTCAAACGCATCTCGTTGAAGGCCTGCACAACCCGGTCTATCTCGTCAGGCTTCCTGTTTTTTCTGCGCCTGTTTAATACAAGCCTGCGGTCAAGCTTAGTTATATCCATCTCCTGGGCGTACTCGGCCATGGTCTGCAGATGCCGGGTAACCATGTAGTGAATAATAACAAGAATGAACATGGCCACAAGGAATGTCTTAACCCCCTGTGTCAGCAGTACAACAAAAACCCTCATCCGCAAACGGTTGAATACGTTGTCCAGTCCGGCAACAGCCTTCAGTTGCCCTACGTCCATTCTCTTTCCGTCGACAACGTGGGTAAGTGGAAAAACCCTCTCGATAATATTGTTGTTCGACGGCATGGTTCCTACGGTGGCAACAGGCTCCACCGCACCGAAGGACATCTCCACAACTTCAAGGTAGCGCATACCGGGAAGCTTCAGGGCTCCCTCAAGCTGGATTTTCACATGGTCAATATTTATATCCCAAAGGCTTGCAGCTATAGTATTCAGGTAGCTCTGCTCTATCTGCCCCATACCTTTCCGGATTTCCGACACATCACTCCTGTACTCCATGTATAGCTGCACACTTGTACCGATAATGGTAAAGAACGAGCTGCAGATAAGGATATAAACAAGGAGCCTGTACGGGAGGACCTGTCCTTTGCGAATTCGAAAAAAACTGCGCATATACTCCACCGGATGATATCAGCTGGTCAATAAAACACTTTTCAAAGTGAACACACTGTAGCATAGACTTTCACGAATTGCTAAACTATTCACAGGCAAACCGTCCCGGTCTTACCTTTACTTTTGGCTTGAAATAACACAATCCTTGGCTTTTACTGAAACAAAGAAAACGTTGCTTTTCAACAGAAATTTCGGAAAGACAATATATATTTAACCGGTTATGCTATGGACAACATGAAACCAAGCTATGCAAGCTCAAAAAAGCTTCACATCATCACGATGACCTTTATTACACTCCTGCTTATGGCCTTCATTACCGGGAGGGCGCATGGTTCGGAGACACCTTCCTACAGTGAAAAGACAGGTGACGCGGCAATTATGAAATTCAAACCGGCTACGCCCTTTACCGGCTCTGCCAGGGAAAAAGATCTACAACCGCCAAAACTGGCGGACATTCCGTCATCGAAAGAAGTAACACCATGGAAGGCTGATGAAATTCCTCCATCCCCTGAGCTTAAGGAGATTATAGAAAAGGTAAGAAACCAAAGTCTCCCCAAGGCACGCAAGCCCCGCCATAGAGAAGATGAAGAGGTCTCCAGCAAATCGCTCGAAATAATAAGAGCAGGGGCAAAAACGCTCACGGCAGAAGAAATACAACCGTCCGAAGCGCTGGAATCAGTCCTGCAGGCGTACCGTAACGGAAGTCTTGCATACACACATAGAAGTTTCAATCCCGAAGACATACGCGAAATGGTTTTCTACCATCAACCGTATGCGGATGTTAATCTGCAATCCATATTTGACATGACCGTACTTACCAGCGGCCATGACATATTTCTGTCACTGGGACTGACCCCGCTGGAACAATTCAGTAAAACCGAAACTGAAACCAGATCCGACAAATTAAAAGAATTACGACAGACCATAGACATATTCAAAGCAAGAGATGCCAAAGAATCCGCAGAGCAGCTTGAAGAAGGCAATCAACTGGGCAGCAGGCAGAAACAGGCGCAAACGGATCTGCACCGCTGGTTTAATATGAAGCAGGTCATGGATTTTCTGGGCATCAGGCGCAAAGACGAGACAAAGGACAATTACGGGGAAATGGCGTCAGCCTTCCGCCTGTACAAACAGTGGGTCCAACGCTGGGAAAAAATGGACAGGTACGTCAAGCAGCAGAAATCCCAGAACATCAAACTGGACAAATACATGACTCCGCACAAGTGGGACACCGGGCCATCAAGCCGTCAGCTGCAGATATCCCCGTACGGTGGAGATCTTATTCAGACTTTGCCGTACTAAAACAGCAGAAAGTCCCGGCACATGATGACATTTCCGGTTTCCTGCCGGGAACAATTTTCCCGAGGCTGGCGCAGCATCAGACCCTGTGTTCGGCCCATTTGTTTATAGCATCAAGAAACATGAACGTTTCCGTAGACTTGATACCTCCGAGATTGGAAAGGTCATCCACGAGAAACTGCCGAAAAGCGTTTCGTGACGGGACAAAGACTTCTACCAGAAGGTCGAACCGCCCGGAAACGTTTATTACGGACTGTACCCCGCTTACCCTGGATATTCTTTCCATGATGTCTTTGTTCGCTCTTTCATCGAGATTGATCCCGACTAGGGCAATAAGGCTGTTTTCAAAATAGAGAGGATTTACAGAAGCGGTAATACGCAGATAATCGTGCTTTATCATTCTCTCCGTACGCAAGCGAACAGTTCCGTCCGAAACTCCGAGTTTACGGGCGATATTTTTATATGACTCCCGCCCATTACATTGTAATTCTTCAATAATTTTACGATCAACATCATCTAGAACTAGAGGCCTGTCTTTCACTCTATATCTCCTTTTTTCAAAACAACTTGTCATTTTACCTGATAACGCAATATACATAGTGGCAAAATAACAAATCCGTCAATCAAGCTCTTTTAACCCAAAAAACAACTTTTTCTGGAATATTTTACTTATTTCAAAATATATTGACTATTTTTTTTGCTTGACAATAATATGCATGTAGTTTTTTAAATAATACGTAACAACACAGTTTCTGAACAGGAGAGAAGTATATGCAAAATAATTTTTTGAAGTCACTTTCCGAGCAAACCGAAGAGCTTAAATCCGCAGGTCTTTACAAAGATGAAAGAATCATCACATCGCAGCAGCAGGCCCAAATATCTGTCGCAGGCGGTGGAGAAGTTCTAAACTTCTGCGCAAACAACTACCTGGGACTGGCCAATAACCCGGAACTTATCGAAGCCGGGAAATCGGCACTGGATAAATATGGATTCGGCCTTTCATCCGTGCGCTTTATCTGCGGGACACAGGATGTACACAAGGAACTGGAAAACAAAATCAGTAAATTTCTGGGAACGGAAGACACAATTCTCTACAGTTCCTGTTTTGATGCAAACGGCGGCCTTTTCGAGACAATCCTTGGCCCGGAGGACGCGGTAATAAGTGATGCGTTGAACCATGCGTCAATCATTGACGGAGTAAGGCTGTGCAAGGCCGCAAGATTCCGCTACCGCAACAACGACATGGTCGATCTGGAAAAACAACTTCAGGCGGCCAAGGACTGCCGCTACCGCCTCATCGTTACCGACGGTGTATTTTCCATGGACGGCATCATTGCCGACCTGGCCTCCATCTGCGACCTGGCCGACAAATATGACGCACTGGTCATGGTGGATGATTCCCATGCAGTCGGCTTCATCGGGGAAAACGGACGCGGCACACCGGAATACTGCGGAGTTTCCGGACGCGTGGATATAATAACCGGAACTCTGGGCAAGGCGCTGGGCGGCGCTTCCGGCGGCTATACATCGGGGCGCAGGGAAATTGTCGAGTGGCTCCGCCAGAGATCACGGCCATACCTCTTTTCCAACACCCTGGCCCCGGTAATAGCATCCACATCCATTGCCGTACTGGACATGATTGACCGCAAACCGGAACTCCGCACCAGACTGCAGGAAAACAGCAGACTGTTCAGGTCACGCATGACCGAGGCAGGATTCAATCTGGTCCCCGGAAATCACCCCATAATACCGGTCATGCTGGGAGATGCGGTACTGGCCCAGAAAATGGCTGCCGGACTGCTCAAGGAAGGAATCTACGTCATCGGTTTCAGTTTCCCGGTAGTGCCCAAAGGGGCTGCCAGAATCAGAACCCAGATGTCCGCCGGACACACTCCCGAACAGGTCGAAAAGGCCGTGGACGCCTTCATCAAGGTCGGTCGGGAACTCAAAATCATCAAATAAAGGCGTTAGATATGAAAAAAATGAAAGCCCTGCTCAAAAGCAAAGCGGAAGAAGGCATCTGGATGGAGGAAGTTCCCGTTCCGCAGTGCGGCCACAACGATGTACTCATCAAAATCAGAAAAACCGCCATCTGCGGAACTGATATACATATATATAATTGGGACAAATGGGCCCAGCAGACCATTCCTGTGCCTATGGTTGTTGGACACGAATTCTCGGGAACCATTGAAAACATGGGCGGAGAAGTTCAGGGACTCGCTCTGGGAGACAGAGTTTCCGCCGAAGGGCACATCACCTGCGGCTACTGCCGCAACTGCCGCGCAGGTAAAAGGCATCTGTGCCGCAACACTCTCGGCGTAGGAGTGAACCGCCCCGGATGTTTTGCCGAATATATCTGCGTGCCCGCATCCAACGTATTCAAGCTCACAGACGCCATCTCGGACGATGTAGGCTCCATTCTCGACCCGCTGGGTAACGCCACCCATACTGCCCTTTCCTTTGATATGGTGGGTGAAGACGTGCTCATTACCGGCGCAGGTCCCATTGGAATGATGGCCGTAGCCATTGCAAGACATGCCGGGGCACGCCACGTGGTCATTACCGATATCAATGACTATCGCCTGAAAATCGCGTCTGAACTGGGCGCAACAAGAGCCGTCAACGTTTCCAGAGAAAATCTGGATGACGTGGTGCGGGACCTGAACATGACCGAAGGGTTCGACATCGGGCTTGAAATGTCCGGCAGCCCGCAGGCATTCAGCGACATGCTGCAGAAGATGAACAATGGCGGGCACATCGCCCTGCTCGGAATTCTCCCGGAAGGAACAGCCATCGACTGGAACATGGTTGTCTTCAAGGGGCTTAAGCTCAAAGGAATATACGGAAGGGAAATGTTCGAGACCTGGTACAAGATGGCATCCATGCTGCAGTCCAATCTGAACATAGAACCGGCCATCACCCATCACTTCAAGATAGACGATTTTCAGGCCGGGTTCGATGTGATGCGTTCCGGACAGTCCGGCAAGGTCATTCTGGACTGGACCTGATGCCGGGACATATATCCTTGAACTGGAACATATATACATAATTATTCCAGAATGTTAATATGCATTCCGGAACAAATGCAAAAAACGCTGAAGCCCCTGAAACAGGGAATGGTTCTCAAACCTTGTTTCAGGGGCTTTCTGCCGAGTTGATTCGGTCGGATTATTTTTTACTGCATAAGCAAACAGCAAAATCATAACGACAAAACCAGTTTTTACATAAAATACACTCCACAACCCTCTTTAAAACACAAACATTCACCCTTGCCTGCCTGTTTTTTAGAAAAATCAACGGCAGTACCACCCTTGCCTGTCGGCCCTCTACCTGCTAAGAAATTTCGTTTTTCAAAACAGAATTTTATATAAGCAGAGCAAAAGCATGACATCATCACGAGAATCCACAGCTTACCTTACCGTAACCTGTAAGGACAGACCCGGAATCGTTGCAGCGGTCTCCGGATTTCTGTTTTCCAAGAATGCCAACATCATACATTCCGACCAGCACTCCAGTGACCCGGTGGGAGGACGCTTCTTCCTCAGAATGAAATTTCATCTGAACGGAATAGAACAGTGCCTTGACGAATTCAAAAAAGAATTCACAGCTGAAGTTGCCAGCAGATTCGACATGGAATGGAGCCTGAATCCGGCCTGGATCAGAAAAAAAACAGCCATTCTGGTTTCCAAGTTCGACCACGCCCTCATGGACCTGCTGTGGAGGGTTAAACGTGATGAACTGTTTACCGAAATCACCATGGTCATCAGCAACCACCCGGATCTGCGCGAGGCCGTTGAATCCTTTGGAGTACCCTTCCGGTATGTTCCGGTGGAGAAGGGCAAAAAAGAGGAATCGGAACAGAAAATCCTAGACCTTCTGGAAGGAAACGCAGACCTGATCATCCTCGCCCGCTACATGCAGATTCTTACACCGAAGCTCATCGAGGCATACCCGAACAGGATAATCAACATCCACCACTCCTTCCTCCCGGCATTCGTGGGAGCAGACCCGTACCGCAGGGCCGCAGAACGCGGAGTAAAGCTTATCGGAGCAACCGCCCATTATGTTACCGAAGAACTGGATCAGGGCCCGATAATCGAACAGGACGTCATTCGGGTCTCACACCGGCATGATGTGGATGAACTCAAAGTTCTGGGAAGAGATATTGAGCGTCAGGTCTTGAGCAGGGCCGTAAAATGGCATCTCTCTGAACGCATTCTGGTGGACGGCAATAAAACGGTAGTATTCATCTAAAAGACATTCAGCCCGGTCGGACAGATCGGACACTTTTGATAAGGCCTCGCGGGAAATCATTACAAAGAATGCTTTCCGCGAAGGTCATCATGTAAATCCGGTTCCTGCTGCTAGGCGCCGGATTTAAGCTTTCTGGCGAGCTGCTCATCGGTCTGCTCGCCTATTCCGAAACGCATGAGCAGTTCATTCAGTTTTCCGCGGATATCCTTGGTCGCCTTGGCCACAGCCTGAAGACTGATGAAAACAAGATAATCAATCTTGAAATCGCCCTTTTCGAACAGTTTGAGGATTGCAGCGGCGAGCTCTTTCTCCAAGGCAAGCAGACGCATTTCAGCAACAAGTTCCTTAACGGTGTTGTGCTTGAAGATAAGCCACTCCCCACCGCCGGAATCCTTGCTCCACAGCCGGGCTCTTCTGATCCTGGTCATGCCCAGTTCACTGAGCCCCTTTATATCTTTGATTGAGGCTCTTCTGCGTTTCAGAACCCTGAGCAGCAGTTTGCTTTCCTCCCCGCGCATCTTGCTTTTGATCAAGGCATTGAATTTAGATTCCGTAAGATAGAAAAAAAGCTTGTCCAGAGCATCCACCCCGAACTGACGCAGAAAGACTGAGACGACCTTTTCATCACGATTGCTGTAATTCTTTAGTCCCAGAAGAAAATCGCGGACAACGATATCAAGGGTAAGGCTGGCCCCTATTGCACAGGCGCTGATCTGATCCTGAGTAAACTGCAGTTGTCTGGCCAGTTCAGCCTCCTTCTCCCCTGTCCCGTCATCAAAGGAGGCCTCCCGCAATTGTGACATGGCGTTTTCATAGTCTTCCCTGAATTTCGTTGTGGCCGGGTCAATGCACACCAATCGAGAAATGCGTTCAATATTATCATTGCTCATCCCCTCACTACGGATGAACGAGCCCCCGTCGGTAAGAGTTTTGTAGGTCATGGACAGTGTCTTCGACGACTCCTCGTCCGCACCGACCTTTTCAAACGCGGCCTGAATCCTGGTCTTGTCTATGGCCGGAATCTCCGAGGTAAAACGTCCGGTCACCGCATCAAACGGAAATCTGAGGATGAGATAACTCTTATCCCTTGATATGGAGTACTTCTCCTCGGTAATAATTTCCTGCAGAGAAGAAGCCACTTCCTCGGTTATGAATTGCTCAATAAGGGAACTCCAGAATTCGCGATCCAACTCAAACTGTTCCAGCAGTGCATTATATTTTTTAAGGGCAGGCTCACCGAAATGACGCAGGGTTACTTCTTCAAAATTATCTGAAATAAGGCAGGTGGCGTACACAACGCCCTGTACGGTCTTGATAAGCAGAGTTTCGGCGTTTATTATCCGGGATCGAATACCCTCCAGAACGTCCTTGTCCTTTCCGCCCTTGAGCTTGCTGTAGCGGCCGAGCATCAGGATGAATTCACTCAGCGTCTTCTTGATGAATTCATGGGCAGGCAGATCAAGCGAACGATGACAAAGAAGAGTGATTATCCCGCTCTGCTGTTTATCCAGCAGGGGAAATTCATTTATGCGGCTGTTGTTATACTTGATGAATTCAAGAAAAACCTCACGCTCCAGCACCTCTCTCAAAGTGCTACGCTCTTTCAATCTTCCCAGTATACCCAGATAGAAATCTATGCGTTTCTCTTTGTCGGGGACCTGTGCGTTTCCCTGCAACGCTTCGCTCATGGAGACTCCGTTCCTGATGAAGTTTTTATTTGCCTAAAAATGTCTCAACTTCGCCATATTAGTCAAGAAGTTTACCTTGTTCCAAGTTTATAATTTCAAACCGGACCGAAAAGGCAGACAAAGCAGCCAGCTCCATGGTATTTTTTTTGCAAGATCGGCATCAGATTATTATTTTTTTTGACGGTCACTGAAAAATTCGCCCGCACGATACGGGCACACCCTAACCACGCGAATACAGAACAATGATAACCTGCAACAAATGCGGTCAGAAAAACAGCGACAACTCGCACGTATGCCAGGCCTGCGGGCATAAACTCCAGTCGAACAGAAACATGCTCAACGGTGCTTCCGGTTCAGGAAACGGAAAATCGGACATGTTTCATATCTCGCTGGAAAAAAACACCATGTTCTCCAAGCATGCGGAAGCCTGGGTCTACGCCATATTTCTTATGGGCGCCGTTATTTTCTTCACCTACCACAGGGTCTACTGGCCCCTCTATGCCCTTACTCCTTCGGTTGCCCTTCTTGCTTGGTTTCGGAAGATTTGACCGTTCTGTTCTGCAATGCCTTAAGAGCTTTCTTCTGGTCCTCTTTCAACAGATCGGGGATAGAACGCTGCCAGAACTCTGCTTCACGGTCCTGTTTCAGTTCCTTTTCCGACTTGGGAAAACAGCATTTTATTACACGCCTGTCGTTACACGAAGCCGGAGAATATTCGATTATTCCGCACTCGTTTTCATCAATATAGAATTTAATACTGCGCCGGAAATGTTTGTTGCGGGACATGATCCGGATTTCACCCTGCTCTATCTTGCAAAAGAAATCCGTATACTTGGCCCCGTAGAAACCGTTATAAACATAAATATTTCCCTGCCGTATACCTTCGTAGCTGTAGTCCGCCGGTTCCTTGCACTGCGACCTGGCGAGAGCGTTCAGTGTCAGACACATGGCCCGGTCCTCCTCCATACTTCTGGCATAGACGGAGGTGGAAAGAAAACAGAACAAAGCCAGCAGACCGAATAAAAATATTTTCCGCATAAAACCCCGCAAAAACATGATTGACGTATTCCATAACGCCTTTTCAGGATACTCCAGCCCGGACTCCCAGGCAAGCTTCCGGGTTGATCATCCGGCCCGGAAACCATGAGAAAAAACTTTTCAAACCAGTGCTGCATGTGTTAGTGGAATTAATCTTTTTTAGCAAATCACCTTCGCCGAAACCTCTCCCGATCGCTTGTCAAAAACCGTTTCACAAAATTGAAAACAGATTTTTTTTCTAAACTTTGTTTAGAAAAAGTCCTGTTTTTTCGACCTGTTTTAAGGTTACGAACCTGTGGAAAACTTTTTATAATCTCATGTAATCTACGATAATCATCTTTAACAGCTTAAATCCGGCATGTAACAACAAATTTTTAATTCCCCCCCTGTACAAAACTCATATGCTGAGATATCTTTCTTCTCGTAGTTACACACGGCGCGATTATTAAGCGCCCAAATTCAAAATCAGAACAGCGCTCACTGCGCCTGTACAAAGCAAGACTATAATATGAATAACAATTCTTCCGGATGGAATCATCTTCGCGGCCTTGAACCCCTCAGTCTGTGCGACTGGCCGGGCAGAACAAGCTGCGTTTTTTTTCTGGGCGGCTGCAATCTGAACTGCCCCACCTGCCATAATTTCGACATGGCATGGAACATGGAACGACTGCCCATTATATCCAGAAGAGATATGACAAATTTCCTGAGGGATAGAGCACGTTGGCTTGACGGGGTCACTATTACCGGTGGCGAGCCTACTACAGTGCCCGGCCTTGGAGAAATCCTCTACGAAATCAGACGGCTTTCCGGGCTGCCTGTCAAACTGGACAGCAACGGGATGCTGCCGGAAGTGGTGGAGGACATACTCCAGCAGGGATTGGCGGATGTATTCGCCATTGATGTGAAAGGACCGTATGAAAAGTACCCCGCCTTGAGCGGGCGTGCCGTCACCGCCGAAGCTGCGCGAGAAAATATGGAAAAAATATTCGCGCTGGCCGAGGCCAACCCCCAAGCATTCTATTTTCGTCTCACCGAAGTTCCCATTCTTACGGACGAAGATGTGGCAACGGCCAGAAGTTACCTTCCGGATGGATTTGAACTGACCATCCAGAACTACATTCCTCCAAGGAGAGAGCATGCCCACCCAGATAATGAAGCGAGACGGCCGGTTGGAGACATGGTCGACTGACCGTATCGCTCAGGCCATTTTCAAAGCACTCAGCGCCAGCGGAATCAAAGACCCCCTCATGGCCAAACGGATGGCCAGAAAGGTTGAACAGAAACTTGACGGCATCGATATTCCGGAACAGGAACATGTCCAGAATATGGTTGAAGAAGTGCTTATGGATTCCAGGCTGCACAGCGTAGCAAAAAAATTCATTCTCTACAGGGACAGCCGCCGCAGACTCAGAAATCAGAAAGACGCCTATCTCGACATCAGGGAAACCATTGACGAGTACCTTGAAAAAAGTGACTGGCGTGTGGCCGAAAACGCCAACATGACCCACTCATTTCAGGGACTCATGCTGCACCTTTCCGGCACCATTCAGGCACGCTATGCGCTTGAAAAGTATCCCGGCGAAATCCGGCAGGCGCACGAACACGGATATTTCCACATCCACGACCTTTCATACGGTCTTGCCGGCTATTGTGCCGGGTGGTCCCTCAGGGACCTGCTGCTCGAAGGCTTCAACCTTGAAGGACGCTCCTGCGCCGGACCGGCCAAACACTTTGATGCAGTGATGGGACAGATGGTCAATTTCCTGGGCACCCTGCAGAACGAATGGGCCGGGGCACAGGCTTTCAACAATGTGGATACCTATCTGGCTCCCTTCATAAGGCACGACGGCCTGAGCTATGAAGAAGTAAGACAGGCCATGCAGAAGTTTGTCTTCAACCTGAACACCACGTCAAGATGGGGTGGACAGAGCCCGTTCACCAACCTCTCCTTTGACCTTGTTCCGCCCAAACACATCGCCGGTGAAGCAGTCATAATCGGCGGGGAGCTTCAGGATTCCACATACGGCGAATATGCCGCCGAAATGGAGATGATCAACAAGTCCTTCATCGATGTAATGCTCAATGGAGACTACCACAACCGCATCTTCTCCTTTCCCATACCGACCTACAATGTCACGGAAGATTTTCCCTGGGATTCCGAGATTGGAAGAAGCCTGCTGGAACTTACCGCCAAGTACGGTGTTCCCTACTTCCAGAATTTCATCAGTTCCGACCTTAGTCCCGAAGACGTCCGCTCCATGTGCTGCCGCCTGCAGATGGACCTGCGCGAACTGCGCAACAAGGTCGGAGGTCTGTTCGGGGCCGGAGACCTGACCGGCTCCATCGGAGTTGTCACCCTCAACCTGCCCAAGCTCGCATATCTGGCTCAGGGGGAAGAGGATTTTCTGGACCTCATAGAAGAGTACGCAGAACAGGCCAAAAATTCTCTTGAGTTCAAACGCAAACTCATTCAGACGAACCTCGATAACGGAATGTTCCCATGGTCCAGACGGTATCTTAAAAACGGATACAAGGGACACTTCTCCACCATCGGCCTGCTGGGCGGACACGAAGCATGCTTGAACCTCCTCGGTAAGGGGATAGACACCCCCTCGGGAATAAGATTGATGACCCGCGTCCTCAATCACCTGCGGGACCTCACCTCCAGATTTCAGGAGGAAACAGGCAACCTGTACAATCTGGAAGCTACCCCGGCCGAAGGGACCAGTTACCGTCTGGCAAAAATAGACAAATCCCTCTATGCGGATATTAAGACTTCCGGTAACGGAACTCCTTATTACACCAACTCCACCACACTGCCCGTGGGCGTGTCCGATGATGTCATTCTTGCTCTCAGCCACCAGAACAAACTGCAGCCGCTTTATACAGGAGGTACGGTTTTCCATACCTTCCTCGGCGAGTCCACAGCAGATCTTGATGCGCTGAAAAGCTTCATCATCAAGGCATTCAGGAATACCAAAATTCCGTATCTGTCCATCACCCCCACATTCTCCATCTGCAAGGAACACGGATACATCCGGGGTGAACATCACGAGTGTCCGGAATGCGGTGCCGAATCCGAAGTCTACACCAGAATTGTCGGATACTACCGCCCGGTCAAACAGTGGAACGACGGCAAGAAGGCTGAATACAAAGACCGGCAAGTCTACAACACCTTCTGCTGTTCATAGTTCAGCACTGCTAAGCAATTTATAAAGACCCGGTCTCAGGCCGGGTCTTTTTTTCGGAACTTCACGCGGGCCCTCTCTCTCCGGTTCCACGCGCATACAAAATCATTTTTTATTGCCATCAAAATTACATTACATTATGGTGTATGTAGATAGCGGTAACCTGACTCGCCGTCATATAAGCAGAAATACAAATGGCGGCAGGATTCCACTGACCCGGTTAACTACGGAGAACTTATGCGCATTTTAGTTGTTGATGATGAACAGATGGTCAGGGAAAACCTTGTTGACTACCTTGAAGACGAAGGACTGGACGTAATTTCGGTGGGAAGTGCCGAGGAAGCTCTGCAGCTTATGCAGACTGAGCATGCCGACATAGCAATTGTAGATATGCGTCTGCCGGTAATGCATGGGAACGATCTGATCATCCACCTGAAAAAGCTGCACCCGGACATGGACTTCATTATCCATACAGGGTCGGTAGACTATGCTGTCCCGCCGGATGTAAGGGACTTTGGTATTTCGTCGGACAACGTACTGCTTAAACCTGTAGCCGACATGGACCTGTTCCTCCAGAAAATCAGGACACTCTTCGGAGATAAGTACGAGTTCTAGGCGAAACACAGCAGGGCAGCAGAGAGATTTCCAGCAAAGGAAATGTTGCCTGGCGTGTCAGGACGAGCATTCCGCGTTCAGGGATGCCGCTTAGATCGCCAAACCTACATTTACTCGTTTTTTCTGTACACGATAACCGGCCCGGACCGCTCGGCAACAAACCTGTCCGTGTACCCGGCCAGAGTTTCCGTGCCCCCGAGCATAAGGTATCCCTGCTCCGGCAGGAGTGAATGAATACGGTGCACCACATCTATCTTGGTCTTATCATCAAAATATATCAGTACATTGCGGCACATCACAAAGTCGAATTTACCCAGTGTCTTAAATGAATCCAGTAAATTGAACTTTCTGAAAGAAACAAGAGTACGTATTTCATCATCCAGAACCCAGCTACGATGATGCTGCTTAAAATATTTCCTGAAACGGTCCGGCAGCCCTCTGGATAACTCCATTTCCGAAAATCTTCCGGCAGTTGCTTTTTCAAGGACCCTGCTGGAAATATCCGTGGCAAGAATTGAAAAATCACCGGCATCCGGCTTAAGCCCGTTAGTGGAGCGGCAGAACTCATGGATGAGCATGGCGAGGGAATACGGCTCCTGCCCGGTAGAGGATGCTGCGCACCAGATGCGTATCTTGCGTCCGCTTCGCCGGGCCCTGACCAGCGGCGGCAGAATTTTATTTCTGATTGAGTTAAACGGGTGGGTATCGCGAAAAAAACTGGTTTCGTTTGTGCTTACGGCAGATATGACTTCATCCAGAAAAGCTTTGTCGCCGCAGCACATCAATTTATAAAAATCCTGCCATGAACCGCATCCGCTGCTCTGAAAAAGAGACTGGAGGCGGTGTTCAATCAGATACTCCTTGCCGTCAGGAATTATCAATCCGCACAGACTGTAGATCTGTCCGCGCAAGAGATCGAATTCTTGTCTTCCGATTTTCACCCGCCCTCCCGGCTAGCTCATTCCCAGCATCACTCCATCCTGTTCAAAAGAACAACTTCATTGGCCCACTGCATGGCCGCCATATGATTACGGGCAACAGCCAGTGCCGAAATTTTATTTTCCTCAATCAGCTTGCCCAGTCTGTTCCAGTCCGCTTTTTCAAAGGCATCTACCAAATCCAGCCAGAGCGCGGCATCCGGATTCTTCCGGGTCAATCCCTGAACCAGTTCATCCCCTATGGGCAACTCCTTCAGCAACTCTTGCATCGGCCTCCCCATGAGGACATCAAGCAATGAAAAAAGTCCCAACAGGAACATGGATTCCGGCGAAAGACAGGAGCAGCACTTCTCGCGGGCAAGAAGTTCCAGAAACTTGGCGCGTTTAATTGATAAAAAGGCGAGTTCACTTCCAGCAGGTCCGGCACACATATCCGACATCAGGATGATCCTGAGCCACCCTGCAAGTTTCTTGTGTCCGATAAGGACAATGGCCTGCTTTATTGATTTGATTGTCTGATCCAGCCCGAAGGTAGGCGAATTCATGAACCGAAGCAGTCGGTAGCTGATTGAGACTTCCGAATTGATGACGCGGCTCAGGTCGTCAACATTAAAGTCTTCTCCGCTGACCGCCTTGAGCATTCTCATTCTGTTGAGGTTGCTTGTGGAAATCTTCTTGCCGGGCACAATTTCCGGACGGCTGAAAAAAAAGCCCTGAAAGAGTTCAAAACCGAGTTCCTTGCAGAACTCGAACATTTTACTGTCTTCAACTTTCTCAGCAAGCAAGGTCACTTTGTACTTGTAGAGCCGCGCAGCAAGTTCAGACAGTTCCTCCCTGGACCTGCCCAGACATTCAACCTTCACGATGTCCGCCAGTTCTATAAAAGGCTCAAACCCTTCCTGTCCGACATAGTCGTCAAGCGCGAGCACATATCCGTTTTCCTTAAGCCGACCAAGGGCTCCGAGAACTTTCTTATCGGGATCTACATTTTCAAGTATTTCAACCACGCAGACATCGGGCGGCAACAGATCGGCAGCATCCTCCAGAATCATATTGCGCGGGAAATTGACCAGCAGCCTCTGCCCCTTGCCGAGGTCTTCCTGAATCAGCCCGAAACCGTCGGCTATGACCTGTGAAGTGGCTGCATCCTGATCACCTATGACAGCAGCACTGCTGACCGCGGAATTGCGAAAAAGAAGCTCGTAACCCCAGACCTCCAGATCGGTTTTAAAAACCGGCTGGCGAGCCACAAAAAAAGAATCGAGAAAGAGATCGGAATCATTGACCATAAAATCCGCCATGTTCGTGTCCTGTATTATTTCCTGTTAAGTCAAATATACTTTAACTCAGCAGCAAAGAGCTTTCAACGGACAATACAAACACAGCGGAAATTAATAATCATGGCATCATGGGAGCCATACGCAAACCTTCTGTTTCATCAAGTCCGAGCATAAGGTTGGCATTTGCAACCGCCTGCCCGGAAGCCCCGCGGCAGAGGTTGTCGATGGCAGCAAGAATTATCAGCCGTCCGGTCCTGGGATCAGGAACCAGTCCGACATCGCAGAACATTGTTCCGCGCACCCAGCGGGTTTCAGGGAGGACGCCCTCGGGCAGCACCCGGATCATCTGCTCAGCGGCGTATGCTTTTTCATAAGTGCTGCGGACATCCTCTGCGGTGACACCATTTTTCATTTTGGTGTAGATGGTTGAGAGGATACCGCGATCAATGGGCAGCAGGTGGGTATTGAAAGAGACAGTGAGATCCTTACCGGCAGCAACAGAAAGTTCCTGTTCAATCTCAGGAGTATGGCGGTGAGTCGTGAGACCATAAGCACGAAAGGAATCGGCAACCTCGCAGAACAGGGAACCTACCTTGGCCCCCCTACCCGCACCGCTGGCACCGGATTTGGAATCAATGACAATATCATCGGTTTCAATCAGCCCTTCGGCAAGAGCCGGGGTAAGTCCCACAATGGCAGAAGTCGGATAGCATCCGGGGTTGGCAACAAGCGAGGCTTCCCTGACCTTGTCGCGATAAAATTCAGGCAGACCGTATACAGCCTTTGTGAGCAGATCCTCACGAGTATGGTCAACCTTGTACCATTCTTCATAGGTCTCGCGATCCCTTATCCTGAAATCGGCACTGAGATCGACGACCTTGACGCCACGGTCATAAAGCTCTCCGCCGATATTCATAGCGGTCTTATGCGGCACGGCAAGAAAAACCAACCTGCAGTTCTTTTCCAGATCATCGACATCCGGAGCGGTGATTTCAAGCGCACCAAGCTCCATGCCGTAAAGAAACGGATAAATATCTGCCAATGTCTTACCGGCCTCGGCGCGCGATGTAACCCGCACCAGCTTCATGCTCGGATGATTGCTCAGTATTCTGGCAAGTTCCATCCCGGTATATCCGGTAACACCGACAAGTCCTACAGGTATTGTACTCATTTTATATAATCCTTGAAAATATGAAGCGCAGACACGCTATAGATAAAATTCATCATTGCAAAGAATGAACAGTTGCACTTTATCAGATTGCCTGAACAGTCTAAAGCGCATCACAATGCTGCAAGCAATAACTCGGTCCGTGCTTGCGGAACCGAAGAAAAACCGAATCTGGAAAAACTATCGGTTCTTGACCTTCTGCACATATTTCATACGAAGATTGCAGAGAAGTTCGCACAGAAGTTTTTCTTCATCCGCGCTCATACCATTTTTTATCTTGTCCTGCAGCAAGGCGAGAACATCAATGGAATGCTTGGCAAGCATCGGCGAATATTCGACTTTGCCGGTTGAAGGATCGGCTATCTCCCCCAGATGCACCATGGCGGAAGAACTGAGTGACATAATGAACGTGGAAAAATTGATTTCCGGAAGCGGCATATCCTTGGTGTATTCATTCCCGCATCCGCATCCGCATTTTTTATCGTCAGACATAACAAAACTCCTTGAACATGTAATCTGCCGGATTCTAAAAAGATCGGACACAATATTCAAGCACTTTGAGACAATGATTTTCTCAACCATGCATTAGCTTCGGCCACAGGCAAAACCAAATGACTGAAAAGAGCAGAATACCCTGAACTGCACCGCAAAAAAAACACAAGGGCGAGAGTGTCGGATCAGTGCGCCTGAGCCCAGTTTCTGCCCAGTCCCAGATCAACCTTCAGCGGCACAACCAAGGAGGTAACGCTCTGCATTTCTTCCTGCAGCAGCCGTCCTATCCCCTCAATATTTGTTTCCGGGCCTTCAACAAGGAGTTCGTCATGAATCTGCAGGATCAGGCGACCGCCCAGATCTCTTATTTCCGAATTTGCGGCAACATTGATCATGGCCATCTTGATTATATCGGCGGCACTGCCCTGAATAACGGTGTTGATGGCCTGCCTGCGGGCCTGTGAAACAACCTGCTGGTTTGTGGAGACAAGTTCCGGCAGAAGCCGTCTGCGCCCGGAAAGGGTCGTAACGTAGCCCTTTTCCCGACCCTGCTCGACCACGGAATCATAAAAATCCTTCAGAACACCGAGCTTCTCGAAATAACGCGCGATAAAATCCTTGGCCTCGTTGATCTTTATACCCAGTTCCCGCGAAAGCTTCTGCGGTCCCATGCCGTAAATAAGCCCGAAGTTGATTGTCTTTGCATTTCGGCGCTCATCACCGGTGACATCGGAAGGTTCCTTATCAAAAAGCAGCGCGGCGGTTCGCGCATGAATATCCTCATCGTGTTCAAAGGCGGACACAAGAGTCGGATCGGCGGAAAAATGGGCCAGCACGCGCAATTCCACCTGAGAATAGTCCGCTGCGGCAAGGCGCATGCCCGGTCCGGCAGTGAAACAGGCCCGCATACGCTTGCCCTGATCGCCACGAATCGGAATGTTCTGCAGGTTCGGCCCGGAGCTGGACAGCCTGCCGGTTGCCGTAGCCAACTGATTGAAATGGGTATGGATGCGGCCGTCACTGCCCACAAGTTTAGGCAGAGGTTCAAGGTACGTGGAGCGGAGCTTCTCCATTTTGCGGTATTCGAGAATATCGGAAATGATCTCATGCTGATCGACAAGTTTCTCAAGCACGGAGTTGGCCGTGGACAATGCTCCTCCGGGAGTCTTGCCGCTGGGCTTGAGTCCGAGTCTGTCAAAAAGCACAGTGCTCATCTGCTGGCTGGAACGTATGTTGAATGACTCACCGGCCCGCTCGTGAATAATGGAAGTGAGTTCGTCCACCCTCTCGCTCACTTCCTTGAGAAACTCTGCGAACGACTCAAGGTCGATGGTGATTCCGGCATCTTCCATATCGGCAAGCACCGGAATAAGGGGAATTTCAAGAGAGCGGACCAGCTCGTCCAGCCCGGCGGTCCGGATACGCGGCCCCAGAACATGCATCAGGGCAAGAGCAGCCATGCCCTGCGCATCCGGGTGAACATCATCCACAGCATCGGGCAGTTCCTCGCCGGCAAAAAGCATGGAGCGCAACCGGTCCCAACCGTAATTACGGTCTTCGGGATTAAGCAGGTAGGCGGCAAGGCTCAAGTCGAACCAACGCGAAAGAGGAATCTCCCGCCAGGCCCGGTCTGCCCTGAAAAACTCTTTCACCTCGGCAACGGCGATAACTTTTGCCTGCTGGAGCCTTTCTACAATCTCCGCAGCCTCGGCCTTGCACATCCATTCTTCACCGGCAAACCCGATGAAATACGTTCCGCCTTCCCGTACAAGTCCGACCTCGCCACCGGAAAAATCAGGCAACTCTGTTACCAAGACTTTTTTTACAGCAAGACGGTTTTCACTCTCGGTCGGAGAAATCGTTTGAGGGCCGAACAATGAAAGCTGACCTGTGTCCGCCTTCCTGCTTTTGGCTGCCGGAGTACGCCCGGAACTCGTTGCCGGAAAAGCACTTTGTACATCCCGCACCAGAGACCGAAATTCGTAGGTCTGCAGATATGTTGAAACCTTTGCGGGGTCCGCAGCCTTGACCTTCAGCTTATCAAGATCAAGACTGGCGCAACTGTCCAGCTTGAGCCGGGTCAATTCGCGGTAAATAAAAATATTTTCAAGCTCGTCCTTCATCTTTTTCCTGATGGCGGGCTGAAGCTTGTCGTAGTTGTCCCTGATGTCTTCAAGAGATGGATACTGGGCCAAAAGCTTTGTCGCAGTGACCTTGCCCACGCCCGGAACTCCCGGAATATTATCCGCAGAGTCGCCGACAAGGGCCTGAAAATCAGCCCACTGATGCGGTTCCAGTCCGGTATCCTCCCGGAAATCAGCCAGAGTTGTAATTTTTTCCTTTTTGCCGGCAGGGTCCCACATATAGACGTTATCATCCAGACATTGCTTGAGGTCCTTATCCGCCCCGAGGATGACCACTGGCCTTTCGGACTTATAGCGTGCGGCCAGAGAAGCAATGCAGTCGTCAGCTTCCTCTCCCTCGGAAACAACCATCGGAACACCCAAGACTGCCATGGCCTCCTTGAGCGGTTCTATCTGAACCCTCAGGTCATCCGGCATCGGCGGGCGCTGGGCCTTGTACTGATCATAGAGTTCGTGGCGAAAATTTTTACCTTTACCGTCCAGCATGAAAACCAGGTACTTGGGCTTTTCTTCCTTGAAAACCTTAAGCAGAACACGCAGGACGATATACAGTGCGTTCGTAGGAAATCCGTCCGAGCGCTTCAGGTCCGGGTAGGCGTGAAATCCGCGGTAAAAAAAAGCCGAGCCGTCAATAAGATACAACGGATCGTCCTGAATATTCAAATTATCCTTAAATGACATTTCAAACTCTCGCTGCACGTAACAGGTGAAATCAAATAACCCCATGGATCAATGAGCAACATAGTATAAGACAAAGAATGTATCAACGGCATAAATTTATTTACGCAAAACATCAAGTTAATTTTTCCTAAACACACCTTCAATTCATCCCAGGTAACTGCGCTGAATCAGTGCACCCGAAAGCACACACCATCAAATGAACGGTGTGCGCTTAATTCCGCCGACAAGGCGCCGGTGCTTTTGTTGCGGTGAAGAGTGTGTGGAAAAAAGGCTGGCGGGTAGAGATCAGATGCGCTTGACGGTCTTTTTCTTGCCTTTGGTAAGCTGTTTGACCACAAATGACTCGGGGTCCGCACCTTCCAGGGCATTGAGCTTGATTTCCGCTCGGGCTGCAGCCTTGTGTCCCCCGGCGGAACCGATCTCGCTGAACAACTTGGCCGCCATCCTGCCCATGTTCTTGCGCAGGCCGTCACCCCGGAAAATAATCACCAGCGTATCTTCGTAGATTCCCGAGACAACATCCCAGGAAACACCGTGTACGCGCATGAAAAAATCCGCGAGAATAACCAGAGTATCCGGGTTTTCCACCTTGCCGAGATGGGAATAGAGCCCCGGTCCGATACGGCGCAGGTTATAGAAAGCACGGGAGAAATAGCGCAGCCAGTCGGGATGAATCTCACTTTTGGTGATCCGCTTGATCAGGTTCATGTCCCCGTACTTGGTCAGATAGCGGAAGGCCTTGACATCATCATCGATGAAAGGCCGCTCAAAACTCTGGGTATCGGTCTTGATCCCGTAAAGCAGGGCCGTGGCCAGAAGCTTTGCAGGCCGAATCTTGAGGTTGTAGAGATACTCGGTCAGCATGGTGCTGGTGGCACCGTAATCAGGCCTGATATCTGTAAATTCTGCGAAAGGATACGGCTCCGGAGGGAGTGGATGGTGGTCTATGACCACTGAAAATTTCACGTCATCAAAATCCGGATGATGATGCGGCTGGGAATCGATTATCGCGTACCTGTCGTACTGCGCCACCAACGTCGGGATCATCCTTTGCGCCGGAATGCGCAGGTAGTGGATCATGGCCAGGTTGTCCAGCCGCTTGACCTCGTTGATGTGAGCAATCCCCACACCGGCCACCCTGCGGCCTACAATGCGTTTGAATGCCATGGCCGAGGCCAGGGAATCCGGGTCGGCATTAACCACTACAAGCCAGCGTTCATCTTTGTTGCACAGGGCAAGCAAATCCTGAATCCGGTCTTCAAGCTGTTTGAAATAAGCCATAATTATTTTTTCAAGGTCAGGGGCAGACCTGCGGCCACGAGATACGCCTCATCGGCTAATGCGGCCATTTTTCGGTTGAGTGACCCCAGGTTTCTTATGAAACCGCGGAGCTCACGGGTCATGGGTATGGGGCCAAGGCCCACTTCACACGACACCAGAATAATATCCGGCCCGTCCCAATCAGACAAAAGCCGGACAACATCCCCGATAAGACATTCACCCTGTGCATCCTGCAGACAGGAAAACATCCAGAAATCCAGACTATCCACCAGCAGATGGTCATAATCCTTTTTTGCCCTTTTCAGAACGGAACACAGATCCGCCCCCGCCTCCAGCACTGGGATGGAAGGGTCCCGTTCCTTACGATGCTGCGTTATCTGCCGGCGGAAGGCCATATCTTTGGCCTTACCTGTGGCGATAAAACATTTCTTCCCGGTGTACCCGGCAAAAAGATCAAGGGCATAGTCCGATTTTCCCGACTTATTGCCCCCAAGTATGAATGTAATCAAGATTTCTCCTCAAATACAAAAATACAATATCGGGAAAACTTTCCCTTACCTACTCTATTTTGCGCACTATCCGCAACCACAAGAAAAATTTCACAAGGTGAGTACGTGATTATTTATCAGCAAAATATTTTTCAAGGAATTTCAGCGAATTAGAAAATCCGACTTCTTCAAAAACCTCGACTGTAACCGTTCCGTTTCCATCAAGCAGACTGAACATGACATCCAGAACAGGAATATCACTATCGGAAAGGCTGTCCAGAGGCGCATGTTTTCCACCGGGACCGGGAGCATTGAGATGCAGCATACGAACAATTCCCTTGATCTGTCCGTCCAGTAGAGAATGTTGTCCGTATGACAGTATGTGCCCGAGATCAAGACATATTCCGAATCCGCATTCCCGGATAGTCCCTACATAGTCACTTAGGCTGTTCTCTTTTATGTTCTCAAACAGAAACATTCCAGGATCAAAACCCGCCCCCCTGATTGCACCAGCGAAATCCATCAAAGCTTTTTCCGCTTCAGGACCATCTTCGGGCGGATGTATCACATGCGCACGCGGACTGAGGTGTGCGGCCAGCGAGGCAAGTTCAAGCACAATACCGGCGACCGCATCGCCGCCGGCGGACCACGGCAGGTCCAGCGGGTGATGTATGTGAAAGGACAGTCCGGTTTCGGCAAGATCAGTAGGCAAATCGTTCCGGGTATATTTAAGACACGCCTCGGTCTCGAAGAAAAGAAGGGCTATTTCATCCACTTTTCCTGCGAGGTGGAAACAATTCTCCGCCACGGTGCCCGGAATTACCCAGGAAGGAGCTGCCAGAACGATTTTCGGCCTGTTGGTATTCAAAAATTTGAACATTATTTCCGCCTCGGAGCAGATTTTTCGATAATTAAAAAAAACGACTTGTCACTTAAACTGTGATCATGGGACTTTCAGAAGAAGGCATGTTTATTGCTTATACAAGAAGTAACGATTACAATTTCAGCGGAGAGAGTTAAAATGAAAAGGGTCAGAAATTTTTTTCAACACTATCTGAACCCGTTGCACATCTTCTGCAGGCTTCGGGGAGTAGGTTTGAGTGTAATTACCGCCAAAAGAATGTCCATGGTATACGAAAAAATCCTTTATCGAGTATTTCTACTTTAATTCACCTTTCACAGGGTATAGAAACCCGGAAAAGACCGCCCCGATCACATGTCCAGCAGGCTGATCCGCTTTTCCTTCTGGACCTTGCGGGCGACCATGGCCGACCTTTTCACACAGTCCGGAAGATTGTTCAGAAACCGAGACACGGGAAGACGCAAGGTTCGTCCGTAAAGCTGCCTTTTATCCGCGTGTGAAAGGTATAATTTCTTTCTGGCTCTGGTCATGCCCACGTAGAGCAGCCTGCGCTCCTCTCCTTCGTCAGCCATTGCGGCTGCTCCTGTGACGTTGCCGGTCAGCACATCTATTCCGGCAAAAGGCATAATCCCGTCATCCAGACCGGCCAGAAAAACAGCATCGAATTCCAGGCCCTTCGCGGCATGCATGGACATGATCCGCACCTTTTCGGCCTTTTTGCGGACCTGATCAAGATCGTCCTGCATGTGAATCCAGTTCAGCAGGCCGGACCATCCGCCGTATTCCTTATATCCCTTGGACATCTCCCTGAACGCCCTGCTCTCCCAGAAAAGCTGGTCGAATGGCGGCATGTTGTCCAGATAGGCGGAAAGGCCCAAAGGCCCCTGTGCGATAATCCGCTCCGGCACTTCCGGAACCTCTTCATCGGCATCCTCGGCAAAGCCCAACATACGCCGGGCTGCGGCCAGCAGGGCCTCAACACGCGGGTCATGCCAGAAACTTTCATTTTCCGGGACACTGCAGGGTATGCCCTGCCGCTTGAGCATTGACTCGATAGGACCGATCAGCGCCTTGAAGCGCACCAGCACGGCAATATCTCCGGGACTCATCGTGCCGTGCCCGAAAGAATCGCCGAGGCTGTGACTCGTGGCCCCGATAAGATGCTTCACGCGATCGCTGATCCATGATGCCTCGCGGGTGCTGTCCGGTGCTGAAAAAAGATGAATATCGGCTTCGTAATTCCTTCTGGCCGTAAGCAGAGTGGGATTTTCAAGCACGGAAGCGGCTGCGTCCAGCACTTCCTGCGCGGAACGGTAGTTGTCCTCAAGAGAAACTTCGATCAGATCGCTCCAGAACTCCCTGAACCGCTGGGCCACATCACCGGCTGCGCCCCGGAATCCGTAAATGGACTGATCCGGGTCACCGATGGCGAAAAGCCCCTCGCCGTCCTCTCCGGCCAGCCTGTGTACTATGGCGATCTGCAAGGGAGAAAGGTCCTGAACCTCGTCTACCAGCACATGAGTGAAACTGCGCACGTACCGATCGGACTTCAGCTCCTCCAGCCAGAATTCGAGCAGGTCGGTATAATCGACCAGATTGAACTGATCCTTCTGGGCGGAGTATGCGGCCAGAATCACAGCTTCCGCTTCTCCGGGAGGCTGCATGGTTTCACGAGCCAGACTGAGGGATTCCCAGGCATTCTTCAGCTTTGCACCGCTCAGTTGCGGATTGGCCCGGGCAAAAACTTTTTTGGCCCCCTCCTCATTCAGAAGCACCGGAGCCTGATCAAACGAGGTCTGCCAGTATTCAAAGGCCAGCGCGTGCAGGGTATCCGCCCTTGGCAGCACCTCTTCATCGCCGAGCATGTTGCGCATGCGCTCGTTCATCTCTTCGGCCGCCTTGCGGGTGAATGTCAGCGCAAGGAGGCGTCTGGCCCTTGTGCCCCTTTCAAGCAGATATTTGATCCGGCCCATCAGGGTCTGGGTCTTGCCCGTACCCGGTCCGGCAATGACCAGCACAGGAGCTGGTCCGGCCTCCACAGCGGCCTTCTGGGCCTCATTGAACCGGACAACCCCGGAATCCTCTTCCACAGCGGATTCCTTGAGGATCTCAATGCCCGGTTTGCGCATATCCAGATCACTCTTTTCCTTGCGCACAACCACGAGCTTGACGCCGTTGACTATTTCGTCGCGTTCCTGCGGAGAGAAAACTGAAATTGTGCCGTACTGGCCGTCAAAACCGGAATTGCGGATAACCTGCCCTTCGCGCATGCGCCTGATGCCTTCGGCCAGATGCACGTTATGCCGCCTTATATCCTCCACCGGAACCTGTTGCAGCACGGTAAATTCCGAACCGAAATCCCTGATGAGCGGGGCGTAGATTCCGAGTACTTTTTTGCTCTTGGGCCCTGTTCCGACCACTTCAGAAATAAGCTCCTTGAGCGGAACGAGCGAGGCGAATCCGGGCTGTCCCTTGGGCTGCTGCGGATCATCGCGGTCCGCGAGCTCCATGATCCGGGAATAGACTCCACGGGTAAGCGGCTTGCCGCAGACCGGGCATATCCCGCCGCGCATTTTCGATTCACGGGGATCAAGCACCACGCCGCATTTGCGGTGCCCGTCCATGTGGTACTTGCCCTCTTCCGGGAAAAATTCGATGGTTCCCATGAACTTGTGGCCAAGTCCCTCCCCACGCAGAGCCCGGTAGATACCTTCATAGGAAAGATCACCGCTGAAAACGTTGGCCTCCCGTCCCAGATTCTCACCGGAATGGGCATCGGAGTTTGAAATCATGCGGAATCTGTCCAGAGCGGAAATGAGCCAGTTCATTTCCGGGTCCGAGGAAAGACCGGTCTCCATGGCAAAAATTTCCGATCCGAGATCGCCGAAACATTCCTCTACGGAATCGAAGCCGGATTTCGCCCCGAACAGCGAAAACCATGGAGTCCAGATATGGGCGGGAACCAGAAAGGCCTTGTCGTGGGTTTCGAGGACTATTTCCAGCAGGTCCCTGCTGTCCAGCCCGAGAATGGGCCGTCCGTCCGATTTGAGATTGCCGATGGCATCGAGCCGGGCATTGAATTTTTTGACCGAATCCAGATCGGGCATGAAGACAAGGTTGTGCACCTTGCGGGTCTTGCCCAGCTTTTTATATATGGAGCTTATTTCCGTCTGCAGCATGAACCGGGTCTGTCCGGCAAAGGGGCCGTCCGCCCAGCCGATCTCTTTTTCCAGCCCCTGCGGGTCCTTGAGGGAAAAAAGTCCCGATCCGTCATCCACAAGCTGGTCTTCTATCTCGGCCACCCATTCAGGATGGGTGAAGTCCCCGGTCCCGATTACGTCAATCCCCTTCACCCTCGCCCATGCGGCGAGCAGTCTGGGGCTCAGGGCCTTGCTGGTTGCGCGTGAAAATCTGGAATGGATATGCAGGTCGGCGATAAATCTTTCCATGGTCTCCCGTTCGTTCCCATCTGGATCATGTTCTGCGGAACTGATCTATTTCAAAAGCACAACCATTTGTCATAATTGTACTTTACAACAGCAGTACTGTAACGTCGTCATCCTTTTCAACGTGTATACGGGACAGTACATCCGGACACAACGGATTGCAAGGCAGCCCCCGCTTTGATAGACACTTTTCAACAGAAGTGAGCCGCAGACTGATGCGGGAGACTCAGCACAGCAATACGGGCAATAAGACACACAGCCAAAAACAATACACGGGGTTCAAGTGAAATTCGCTACGGTTTACGACATATGCAATGATCCCATTCTGAATACAGAAAAGCCCGGCATGCCGGGTGAAAGCCTGCGCAAGCTCTATAAAAAACTGTTCGGCAATCCGTTTCTGAAGCACTTTGTGCTGCGCTGGTGCTCGCACCCGGCCATCCCCATGGAAAAAGTAGGACCGTACCGCGACATGATGTCCGCCGCCATGCAGGCCGATTATGAAAACTGGCAGAACCGGGAGTGGATAGAAAAGACATTCGCCCCCCTGGCCGAATTGCTCGACCGGGTCCAGGACCCGCAGTGGCGGATACGCCGTCCGGCCGACACCCGGCCTGCACAGATCGGGAAAAAAGAAGTGGATGAAGTGCTGAACGCCGTGCTCAGGGACATCTTCCGGGTCTGGGACAAAAACCCGGACGATCCGTATTTTCCGGTTTCCGCACAGGTGCTGATGCCCGGAGACTCCGTCTGCGACGGCGAAAATTTCCTGAACATCATGACCGGGCTGGGTTCATACGAATTTCAGAATATCAACCTGCTTTTCGGGCTGATGCGCTGCTTCCTGCACGCCAATCCCATTGCGCTGAAACTTTTCCGGCGGCCATGGAAAGGCATTGCCGAACCTCTCTCCATGCGTGTTTCATGGATTACGCATCGCACGGCCTTTTACGACGATATTTTCTGGGAACAGATTTTCAACCTGTACGTGCTGGACGAACTGGAGCAAAAAGAACAGGACAGGCTCAAGGATATGATGGAATCCATACTGCGGTTCCTCATCGTAACCAGCATGGAATGGCTGACCGCCCCCGGATCGGGAATCAGGCATCCGGCCATCACCTGTCTGCCGAAGGACGAAAACGGAGAACCGCTCTGCAATCTCAAGCCGCGGGACTGGAAAGCCAAAAAGGAACTCGGATTCGACGACTATGTGCCGGACGTGGACACCACTTTTCTGGCTCTGGCCATGTCCCGCAAATGGCTGGATCTTGTCGCGGATAGAAATCTGGATTGCGACCGGGAACTGCTGCAGCAGGCCGAGGAAATCCTGAATTTCCCGTGGGTGGAAATAATTACCGAATATCAGGTCGGCAGCGGTAACAACACCAATCCGCCGACCATAACCATGACCCGCCCGCTGGATTACTTCGGGGCTGTTCCCCTCTGGTTTGACAAGCCTTTCGTCAAGAATGACGGCCGGGTGGTCCGGGAAACCCTCGGCAATGAGATCTGTCCCGGTCACAATATGGATATTCTGGAGTGCATACTGGCCAACCGCAAGCAGTGGAAAGCTCTGGAAGGTGAAAATCTGGAAACGGTCAAACGGTTTCTGACCTTCCACCACAATGCATTCAGCAGCGGAAACTTCCGGCAGGACAGCGCGGTACGATTCTATCTGCCGGAAATATACGTCAGCTATGCCGGAAGGCTTTATGATACATGGCTCACGCTTTCCGATGAAGAAAGGCAACTTGTCGACCCGGACGGCAAGGTGGAAGAAATCAGGCACGCAGCCATGGATTACTGCCGATACGACATGCTCGGCTCTACGCTCAACCCCTTTGACGCGTCACTTGCCGTGGCGACCCTCTGTCTGCTGCGCTACCCCCGCAAAGGTGACGGCCTCATTGAGCGGGGGTTGGAAATTCTGCACAAGCATCTAGGAGAGGGCTGCTTCAAGCATCCCTACAAGGCATACGAATGGACCATGGTCCGTCACCCGACACGCATAATAGTCGGCAGTGAGGTGACCACATCGCTTTTCGCCATGAATGCCGTGGCCTGTTACAGGCATTATATTAGATGATGCGCTTCGCGCTTTTAATAATCTGATTTCGCCGCCGGCGGCCAAAGGACCCGCGGCCCTTTGGAATCCCTATTTGTTTAAATCTGTCAACTTATGACGTTCATAGGGATTTAAAATTCTGCGTAGCCAAGTGATAGGATGAGCCGTTACCCCGACTCATCCTGTCACTTGGCCTGTTTTTAGCTATTTCAACTTCTTGCCGTCATGCCAGGCCCTGCCCACACATTCCCCGACACTCCAGTAGAGGTTGTCTGGCATGGTCAGGGTGAAAGGATTCACTTTCTTTATGTCCGGCACTCCGTCGGTCAGGATGGACTCGTTGCACCATGTCGCCACGACCTCACCCACAAAAAGCGTATCGTTGGGCAGTTCCATGGAATCGTAAACTTTGCACTCAATCGACATCGGGCAGGATTTGATCACCGGGGCATTCTCCAACTCACCGCGTTCCACTTCGAACAACTCCGATTTATCAAGGGTGCTGCCGGAAACCAGTCCTACGAAATCTGTAATCTCAACCATGTCAACGGAAGGAATGTTCACGCTGAACTCTCCGCTGGCCTTGATAGCGGGATTGGAAAAATGCCTTTTTCCAACGGAAACCATCATCAGCGCGGGGTTGTAGTTAACCCGGGAAACCCAGGCCAGGGCCATGAAATTATCCCGCCCCTCGTGCCTGCATCCGAGAATGGTCTGGGGCATGGGCATGGTGAAACCCTGCACCCCGATATTTTTCTTTGTCATTTCAACTCCTGTTTAACACGATCAGATTCGTGCGGTATGCAATATATTCTTTAACCGGCTACAAAAAAAGAAGCAGGGACACGGCCATAAGGGCCATCCCGGAGACCAGACCATAGATGGACATATGGTGCTCTCCGTATTCTTCAGCAGCCGGAAGCAGTTCATCCAGCGAGATAAAAACCATGATACCTGCAACTCCGGCAAAAACAACTCCGAATACGGTCTTGGACATGATCGGCATAAGCAGAAGATACCCGACGGCAGCCCCCACCGGTTCCGCAAGACCGGACAGAAAGGAATAGATAAAAGCCTTTTTCCTGTCCCCGGTGGCGTAATAAATGGGAACCGAAACAGCTATTCCTTCAGGAATATTGTGGATTGCTATGGCCACGGCAATGGCAACTCCCAGATGCGGATCGCTCAGTGCGGCGGTAAAAGTGGCCAGTCCCTCGGGAAAGTTGTGGATGCCGATGGCAAGAGCGGCCATGGTACCCATGCGGAGCAGCTTTTTTCTGCCGGCCTCGGAATCAAGTCCGTTGCCTATATCCGGCATCTCTCCGGACTCGAACGCGGCAGAAGCCCCGGCGGGGCTCAGTTCCTCGACACGGTGCATTTCATGCGGGTTTTCATAAGACGGAACCCACTTATCGATAAGGGCAATCAACCCAATTCCACCGAAAAAAGAGATTACCGAAACCCAGACCCCGGCAACGTCTCCGAGATCGGCCTGCAGGGCGACACGCGCCTTGACCATTATCTCCATGAAAGAAACATAAATCATGACCCCGGCAGAAAATCCCAGAGCAAGGGAAAGAAAACGGGTATTCGTTTTCTTGGCGAAAAAGGCCAGGGTCGAACCTATGCCGGTGGAAAGCCCGGCCAGCAGGGTCAATCCCAATGCAAACATTGCGTTCTCAGCGAACATCCCTATCTCCTATGCTGTTTTACCTTCCGGAACAGGACGGGAATCAGAATGAACAAGAACAGACAGCTGGGTAAATTCATGAATCTTTTTCCCCGGCAAATATTTTGAATTGCCTTATATTATCCTTTCCGCCAAGAACTCCGACAATATCCCCCGGTTCGAAACGGTAATCACCCTTAGGGTTGAGTTCGAAATCCTCACCGCGCAGGACACCGGTTACGGACACCCCTGTTACAGTGCGAATACGACTTCCGGCAAGAGATTTACCTACAATCTCGGCGCCGTCCTTGATCGTTACCCAATTGAGAGCTATGGATTCCGCTGCTCTGCTTAGCCGTGAAAGCTGGGCATACTTGGGATGGCTGAGCTCCACATCTGTCGTATACCTTTCCCTGCGCATGGAATCCATTACATTCTGTATTTCCGCCGGGGGCAGGGACAGCAGGAACAGGGTGTGGCGGACCATCTCCAGCCCGGTTTCGAATTCGGGCATGATGATATGGCGAACCCCAAGTGAATTTAGCACATCCAGATGTTCCGGGTTACGGGAAAGCGCGGTGACCGGTACATTCGGGGCTATACGGCGTATATTTTCTATCACTGCAGTTGAGCCATGTATTGAAGGTATGGTCATGAGCACACTGCTGGCCTTTGTTATTCCCGCCGCTTCCAGCACAATCTCCTGCGCGGCATCACCGTAGATAACGCATTCTCCTTTCTCTGCGGCCAGTTCCACCTTGTTGGAATTAAGTTCCACAACCATGTGCGGAACTCCCACTCCGGCCAGCGCTCCGGCCACATAAGATCCGAACCGCCCGAATCCGAGAATAACCACATGCCCTTCCAGCCCCTCTTCGGGGATGTTGACAGTCTGGAGAGGGTCCTCTTCCCTGTGACTGCGCAGAAATGAATATATCGGTTCTGTAAGGGATGCTGCGAACGGCGTAAGCAACATGGTCAGAATCCCCGTTCCCATGAAAAGCGGAAAATACTGCGAAGGAAAAGAACCGGAATCGGCTCCCTGCTGCAAAAGCAGGAAAGAGAGCTCGCCGACCTGAAACATGCCCAGTCCCAGCGCCAGCGGAATAACGTTACGGTAGCGGAATATCCAGGAAACCGCCCCGAAAACAATTCCCTTTCCCACAAGTATGGAGCAGGAAAGGAGTATTATTACCGGCAGATTGTGCCAGACATACATCGGGTCGATGAGCATTCCCACGGAAGCGAAAAAGACCATGCTGAAAATATCGCGCAGGGGCAGAATATCGCTCAGGGCCTGATAGGCGTAGCGGGATTCACTGAGCACCATCCCGGCAACAAAGGCCCCGAAGGCGAAAGAAAGCCCCAGCATGTGCGTTGCGTAGCCGATACCAAGACCGATGGCACTGCAGGTGAGCATGAACATTTCACGCGAGTTCCAGCCGGCTACAATTTTCATGATCCGCGGGATTATCCGTGTTCCCAACAGGAACATGGCTGCAAGAAACAGAAAAGTCTTGAGTCCGGCCATCCCCAGATCATCCAGGCCGAATTCCTCTGATCCGAGTTGAGGCATGATTATCAGCATGGGTACGATGGCAAGATCCTGCACAACCAGCATTCCGAGCATCACCCGGCTGGACAGCGTCCCGATAAGCCCCCGGCTTTCCAGTGTCTTAAGGACCACCATGGTACTGGACAGGGAAATGAACGCGCCGAACCAGATGGAAAGTCCGGTATCCCAGCCCATGAGCGTACCTGTCCCGTACCCTACAAGCATGGTCAGCACTATCTGGAGAGGGGTACCGATCAAGGCTACATGGCGGACAGGTTTCAGTTCATTGATGGAAAACTCGATACCCAGCGTGAAAAGGAGCAGGGCGACACCGATTTCCGCCAGCAGCTCGATATCGTGAACATCGGTAACGGTGACCCCTCCGGTGTGCGGGCCGACCAGTACACCGGCAATAATGTATCCGAGCAGAAGCGGCTGACGAAGCAGCCGGGCAATCATCCCGCCGAGCAGACCGGCAACGATAAGTATGACCAGATCAGAAGCAATTCCCACAACAATTCTCCATTCAGGTTAAGGAAGCACTGGTGAATTTTCCATTTAACGCGCTTCGCGCCTTTGACAATTTGATTTCGCCCCCGGCAGCCAAAGGCCCGTTAGCCCTTAGGCGAGAAGCTCACTTTGAGTCTTAGGGATATGGAGAGCAGAGATGTCCGCGCCCCTTCGGAATCCCTTATAGTTTAAAACGGCTGCATTGTAAGTAGCCTTTTAAATCCCAAAGGTCTGCTGAGCTAAAAAAATAACCATATCAGTATAGCTTTAATTCACGTTTCCCTAATCGCCCGGATTTTATACCCGCATCGGCAGAGTTGCAAGACGAACCGGCCGGATAACCGCTACTGACATAAAAAAGCCACTTCCGCCCGTTAAGGCCGAAGTGGCTTTCAATTGAGTCAAATGGACCTTATTCAGGCTGGATATTTTCGATAACAGAGTTGAGTTTAGCTGCCATTTCAGCAACTTCCTGCACGGCTCTGGCCGACTCGCTCATAACCTGCGATGTTTCAAGCGAAATCCTGCTGATATCTTCAGTAGCCCTGTTTATCTCCTCACTTGTCGCCGACTGCTGTTCGGCTGCGGCAGCAATGGCCTGAACCTGGTCGGAAGCATTTATTACAAGCTGAACAATCTCCGATAGAGTCTGGCCGGATTCATTTGCCAGCTCGCTGCTGCGAAGGGCCGATCCTGCCGCATCCTCTGTGGCCGAAATGTTCTGCCTTGTCATATCCTGAATCTTGCTGATGGCATTGCCCACTTCTCCGGTTGCGGACATGGTGTTCTCAGCCAGTTTGCGGACTTCATCCGCCACAACGGCGAAACCCCTGCCTGCTTCACCGGCTCTGGCGGCCTCGATTGCCGCGTTCAGTGCCAGCAGGTTGGTCTGGTCTGCAATGTCGTTGATAACACTCAGGACATTTCCAATGGCCGAGGCCTCTACACCGAGTTGTTCCATGGAATGTTTCAAACCGTCCGCCTGAATCCGGACACCGTCGGCAGCTTCAATCATCTGCTGCACGACCTTAGCGCCGTCTTCAGCCATGCGCCGGGCATTGTTTGCATCCTCGGAAGCGGTCCCCGCATTTCTGGCAACCTCAAGCACGGTGGCATTCATTTCCTCCATTGCCGTGGACGTTTCCGCAACCCGGTCCCGCTGTTCCTGAGCGCCCATATTGGACTGCTCAATCTGGGCGGAAAGCTCTTCCGCCGCGCTGGACAGATTTCCGGAAATGCTCTCTGCCTCGGCCGCAGCATCGGTAATCCGCTCATTCTGCTGCGATATTTTCTGGGCCTGCATTCTTATCTCAGTCATGTCTATCAGGATAGTGATGGCACCGAGAAGGTTTCCGTCCACATCAAAAAACGGTGTGGCCGACATGGCTATCCTCTTCGGTGTCCCTTTCAGGGTGGTGTAATCAACCTCTTTTTCTAACCTGGTATTCTCGGCCAACGCCTTTTCGGACTGTGTTTCCTTGGAGGGATCTCCCATGAAGAACTCACCGGCGGTAAGCCCGATGACGCTGTCCGGGGACAGATTGGATTCGATAAGATCGCATGCATACTGGTTTGCCCATATTATCTTTTTGTCCGGGCCGATAATGGAGCATGGAATGGTCAACCCGTTGAGGACTCCTTCTGAAAATCCAAGTTTGACTTTCAACTCTTCGACCATCGCCTGAATCTGCGCGGAAAGGGCACTGAATTCGTAACGGAAAGTTCCGTCAAGCTCGGCCTTGAGATTTCCGGAAGCAATCTCCGTGGAATAGTCGAGTATATTGCCTATGGGCCTCAGGACCAGTTTGCGCAACAGAACGAACATAACCCCGCTCAGGAAAATTACAACCAGAACTCCCCCGATTATGAGTACATTACGCTGGTATGTTGCCGCAGCGGTCAGATCGTCCATATATGCACTTATGACTACCACCCATCCGGTATTGGGATAGGTTTTGAACTGCATATATTTTTTCCTTCCGTTCCACTCGTACTCAACTCCACCGTTTTTTTGTTCCAAAGCAATTCTGGCAAAGTCATATTTAGAAATATCCTGAAGATACAGACTCTTGTCTGTTGCATGAGCTATGACAGCCCCTCTGCTGTCAAGCATGAAACTGTAGCCGTCCTTTCCAATCCTGACAGGATCTATAAAAGAAGAAGTATAACGCTCCCATTTAGGGAAAATTCCGACCCCGCCGACTATGTTTCCTGCCGCATCGCGCACGGCACAGGCTATGGCGAAAATAAGAATTCCTCCGCCGCTCTTCGAAATCAGAATATTATCGGAAATATAAAAATCAGTTCCTGAAAGTACTTTTTTGACATATCCGCGAGAAGACCTGTCAGCCCCGGCCATATTGCTTCCCTTGGCATTGTACCCGGCCACCACCTTGCCGTTACGGTCAAAAATAAACGCAGCCCAGTAATCCTTGGACGAATCCATAAGAGATTTGAAAAGCCCGTCTATCGGAAGGATATTTCCGAGTTGAAGGGCTTCTCTGGCAGGCTGGCCTGCGGCAATCAGTTTTGCCACATCCGAGGTCTGCCCCATGTACAGATCAAGGGCACTGAGAGATTCATTAGCGATGTTTTCCATGGCATTTTTCTGTTCCTTGAAAACAGCAGTATATGTGCTCATGGATACCCACCACACGCATAATGATATGGTCAGGGTGATTAAAATAAATACAACCACCGCAATAACCGTATTGATACTCTTGACTTTCATCTACAGTCTTCCCCCCAAAGTTGACGTTATAGGGAACAGCACCACTTTTCCAACCCTGACAAAATCCGTAGCACAAACAGTGGACTAAAGACAATAAAACCATAGTAACTATTTCAGTTACAAACTGATGTTCAGAACTGTTTCCCAGAATGGATGCTCAAAAGTGACAACTGCGTATGTCATTGCCTGCCGACCGATTTTCTGCCAAAAGGGGGACATCCCGAAACGAACATCCCTGAACGAGGTATAAAATGAGTAATGAACCTGATAAGATCATATATTCGATGGTCCGAGTCAGTAAATTTTATGACAAGAAACCTATCCTGAAGGATATTTCACTATCCTATTTTTACGGCGCCAAAATAGGCGTGCTGGGCCTGAACGGGTCCGGTAAAAGTTCACTCCTGAAAATCCTGGCCGGAGTCGATGACCGGTTTGAAGGCGAAACACACATTTCTCCCGGATATACAATCGGATATCTGGAACAGGAACCGCTGGTGGATGAAACCCGCACTGTACGCGAAGTTGTCGAGGAAGGAGTTTCCGAGGTCGCGGCGCTGGTAAACGAATTCAACGAAATAAACGCAAAATTCGCCGAACCGATGGAACCGGAAGAAATGGACGCCCTGCTTGAACGTCAGGCTCAGGTTCAGGAAAAAATGGACGCCTGTGGAGCATGGGACCTGGACTCCCGTCTTGAAATGGCCATGGACGCCCTGCGCTGCCCTCCGGCCGACACCCCTGTTTCAGTAATCTCCGGCGGTGAAAAACGCCGTGTAGCGCTTTGCCGTCTGCTGCTGCAGGAGCCGGATATCCTGCTCCTTGATGAACCTACCAACCACCTTGACGCCGAATCCGTAGCCTGGCTGGAACGTCACCTGCAGAGCTATGCCGGCACCATCATAGCCGTTACCCATGACCGCTATTTTCTGGACAATGTGGCGGGCTGGATTCTGGAACTGGACCGAGGCCGCGGAATCCCCTGGAAAGGCAACTACTCCTCCTGGCTGGAACAGAAGGAAAAAAGACTCTCCAACGAAGCCAAGGCTGACGACAAAAGGCGCAAGACCCTGGCCCGCGAACTGGAATGGATCAGAATGTCGCCCAAGGGCAGGCACGCCAAGAGCAAGGCCCGCATCAAGGCATACGAAGATCTGGCAAACCAGAGCAACGATCAATACTCCAAGGAGCTCGAACTCTATATCCCGCCGGGACCGCGACTCGGAAAACAGGTTATCGAGCTGCGCAACGTACGCAAGCAGGCTGGCGACAAGATACTCCTTGAGGACGCAAGCTTCATGGTTCCTGCCGGAGCCATCGTAGGCATTATCGGTCCCAACGGTGCGGGTAAAACCACCATGTTCAAGATGATCTCCGGTCAGGAAAAACCTGATGGTGGAGAGGTTCTCGTGGGTGAAACAGTAAAGGTGACCCATGTGGACCAGCACCGCGATGCACTGGACCCCGAAAAGACCGTTTACGAAGTCATTTCCGGGGGTAACGAATTTGTGAAACTGGGCGACCGTGAGATAAACGCACGGGCCTACGTCGGCAAATTCAACCTGACCGGTTCCGAGCAGCAGAAAAAATGCAAGGTCCTTTCCGGTGGTGAACGAAACCGCGTACACCTGGCCCTCATGCTTCAGGAAGGAGGAAACGTACTGCTTCTTGACGAACCGACCAACGACCTTGACGTCAACACCATGCGCGCTCTTGAAGAAGGATTGAACAACTTCGGAGGATGCGTACTGGTAATTTCCCATGACCGCTGGTTCCTCGACCGCATAGCCACACATATTCTGGCTTTTGAAGGAGATTCTTCCACATACTGGTTTGAAGGCTCCTACTCCGAATACGAAGAAGACCGCCGCAAAAGACTGGGCAAGGACGCAGATCAGCCGCATCGCATCAAATACCGCAAGCTGACCAGATAGATCAGCTTTGCAAAGCATAACAATAAAAAAAGGGAAACGATGTTTTTATCGCTTCCCTTTTTTATTACGAAACAGATTATATTACCTTTATCCGGCAATGCTGATTCGATTTACCAGAAAATTTTGTTGCCATGCAGCACACATGGTGCAGTTGGAACACAAAAGCCGAGGGAGGAATTGAGCCCCCAACACCCATATGAAATCTATGGACATCCTCCGCATTCCAGAACCCGCAACTGCACAGGACAAACCTGATTGCGGCCGCGCTGTTTGGCCCGGTAAAGCTGGGCATCTGCCTCCTGCAGCAGTATTGAGAAATCTTCGTGTCCTCTAAGCTCGGCAGCACCGATGCTCACCGAAACGCCGAACCTTGCCCCTGCTGCCTCAAATTCGGTTTCGCAGACTTTTTCCCGTAACCTTTCGGCGGCTTTCATGGCCTGGTGCAGCCCGGACTGCGGAAGAATTATCACAAACTCCTCTCCACCGAGACGCCCGATAAAATCAACGGACCGTAAAACGCTCCTGCACCGACTGGCGGTCTCGCGAAGAACTTCATCCCCGGCGTGATGGCCATAATCGTCATTCACTTTTTTGAAATAATCTATATCCATCATCAAAACGGACATTCGATTGTTGTAGCGCCGCGATGTCTTGAACACGGTATTTCCTGCCTCAAGAACCCGTCTCCGGCTGCATACTCCGGTAAGCTCGTCATATTCGACAAGTCTCTTCAATTCCTCGTGGGCATGAAATTCCCTGCGCAGTGAAAGACCGAATGAATACACGAAAAATGCGCCGAAACCGTTGGCGAGAAAAAAATAAAGTGAGGAGTTGATAAAGGAGCCGCTCGGAACAGGGACAACAGAACTTAAGGAGGCAAGATAAAACGCAGACCCGCAGATGCCCGCTATAAGAGAAGGAAAAAGCCGGGGAGGAAGAATCATGTAGTAGGCCAGGACCATGAACACCGCAGACGGAACACTCAGAGATCCGACATCGGCAAATTTGAACACAAGCTCACGGGATTCAAGCGCAAGAAAAAGAAACATGCATACGGACATGGCCGCATACTGCACACGCAGCCGCACCTTATCCGCCAGCAGCAGAAGCAACGCGACAATACTGAAAGAACATCCGCCCGCACGTGTTGCCAGCATCGCGGCAAACCTAGGCCCCTGACCGAATTCATGAAAATCGGCACCGATGCCAATCAGGTAAGCAGCTATTGTGAATGAATAGAGAAATAAAAGCCTTATCCTCACCCATGGCCACTTGGCTCGCTGAAAGGCTTGCTCGGTTACCCGATCACTGAATTCTCCCGACCAACTGTATACTCCCACTTCCGACCCCTTCTTAGAAAAGCAGGTCGCTTGTTTAACGACCCTGAAAACTCAAGTCAAGCCGGGCCGGAGGATGCTAAAATATAAAAACGAAAGAAATCTACAGGAGTGAACAGGGATTGGCGAAATCTGTATACTGCAATCAAAATAAATCAGAACAAAACTTCACGGACAACACCGTTTACCAAATTTGCAGTCAACTTAATATCGGCGCCGGAACATCCCGTAACAGTCGCGGACCACGTTTCATCCATGTCGCAGCCTGATTTTGCATAATTTTCCAAAATCCATTCAAAACGTGAAATGGACTTCATTTTGGAAAAATATTTTTTTAGATCATCGGGAGACACTCCACCCAGACCGCAACAGGACCGACATAAAAATAATGAAGAACAGACAACCCTTGCGTCAACAACAGCAGGGAACAAACTTTCCATTTCTGCGCCGATGATAGACTGGTGAAGAGCTCCCGGCTTGCAAAAAAAATATTCGGCCAAAGGGGCTCCATTTTCAGTCATTACGTACCTGAATAATTTTGCCGGTGCGATGTGGCCGAAAAAATCAATTTCAAGATGTTTCTGCCCGACTTCGAAATCCAGAGCCAGAACAGGGAGTCTGCCACGTTCCTGAACAATATCGAGCCCTGAAAAAACAAGGAGATCTCCGCAGCAGGGGACTTCCTGGGGTGCATCACCATGAAGATTTTCACCCTGAACGAGTGCCAGAAAATGGAGAGAGGCTTTTTCAATACCCCCAGGAGAAAAATCAACTGCCGACACGGCCACACCTTTAAAGTTATATTATCACCAACATACAGGTACAGAAAAAGGAAACACGGAATCTGCATACACCCTTTCGGGCAGATCGACAATCCGACCGAAGAACACCGGGGTCGCGAACGTGATAAACCGGAGCAGACCGCTACTTGTTCTTTTCGCAGGGAACCCTGCCGCTTTTTCCACGAACTATCATCAGCCCCTTATTAAATATGTCCGCACATCTTCTCCCTATGGAATCACGGCTGAAGGCAATATAGAGCTCATTGACTCCGAAATTTGTACCTGAAACAACAAGTTCTTCTTTGACCGCGCTGACTGCCGGAGACATCTCGGCCAGGTACCGAAAAACATAGGGATCAATAACCGCACCTTCTACCCTTCCTGCCGCAACTTTCAAAACATTGCTTTCATCATAAGAAGCATAATCAGCCAGAATTGTTCCGTTGGCCACGGCTACATCCAGAGCAGGAGTATTAACATATCCGGACACAAAACCGATCCTGTGCCCTGCCAGTGAATCTACTCCGTCCCACTTCAGCATATTGTCCCTGCGCGTGACCAGAGACACGGGACTGCAATTGAATGATTTGGAAAAAATAAACTTTTCTGCCCGACCGGGAGAGTAATACTCCGGGAAATATCCTGCAACCTGTCGGCCTTTCTCCGCCATGCGCATGGCCCGTTTCCAAGGAACAAAGACAATCTTCAATTCGTAGCCCATGGCGGCAAAAGCTGCACGGACAAGTTTTGCACTTTCGCCCTCGCCCTCAAGATTCCTGCCTGTATACGGAGGCCAGTCAATGGAGGCAAGAGATATGGTTTTTCCTGCATACGCGAAGGCAGGCAGACACAAACAAAGCACCTGCAGGAAAAGGAATATTTTAAGAATACGGGGCAGGAACATAAAAACTCCGGAACAACCATCGGATATTGTCAGACTCTCGTATTTTCAATCACAATACTGAGGAATGGACTCCTCCTGTCAAAATACAAACTACTTCGAAATACCGTTATTACGCAATGTGTAAATACTGATCGAAACAGTGAGCAGTTACCGACATAATTTCGACCATACCCACTGATTTCATCCAGTCAACAACACGCCGGAATTGTCATGAAATCGTTACACGGACGAGAATTGAAAAGGGTACAGGTCGGCGACCAAAAAGCTGTTGGCTTCGGACTATGAAAAAGTTATTCAGCCCTTCACGCCATTCCAAACACATATGAGGACCGACAGGCATGGATAGAATTCTTACTCTGAAACAATTTCAGGATCTCGCCCGGGAAATCATTTCACTCGAACCTTATGTTGAGGTCGTCGATGAATGCTTCCAAATGGGTAACGAGGATAGGGGCATTGAAAAAGAAGCCTGGGTAAAGGGTTTTTCCAGACACGCAAAACCGGGTTATGAAATTACTTTTGACTGGATAGCCAGAGGAAATCTGGACGGTTATCTCATTGATATGTTTGATTTCACGATTGAGCCATTCACCCGTGGTGAATATACCCCGGTATTCAAAGGGGCTGTAGTCCTGGACGATTACAAGGAACCCTTTGAAGGCCATGAGGTAGCAGCCAAGATAATGGAACTTGTCAGCCACGAAGAGTGGACAAAATGGATAGTCGATTGCCTCCCCGAACCCAGAATGCTGGTCCAGACAGACTGACAGGTAAATATTCGGTGAAACGGCTGCGCCTTTCCGCTCTCTCCCGTTTACAAAAAACTCCGTAACTGCTACCTGTTGCATCATGGAAAAAGCAAAATCGAACAGTAAAACACTCCAGTGCACAGCTTTCATGATGCTGGCCTTATTCTTTGCTTTTTTCCCATGCATTCCGCTCCATGCACAGGAACCGGTCCAGAATCCGGAACAGGTATCGAATCAGACTTTTCCCATCGCAGATCCTTACAAGGCCACCATTTTCGGAACACCGCCGAAACTTATTCACCGCTTTGAACATCCGGCAGACACGTCCGAGTGTGAAATTGTTGTCGAGAACAGGAGAATTCCGGACGTATTCTGGTATAACGACGCCTTTTACTACACCACGGCCATGCAGGAAGAGGAGGCTCCGCTTGTATTCATCATTGCCGGAACAGGATCGGAACACGACTCCGTAAAGATGAAATTTCTGACCCAGCTTTTCTATGAGGCCGGGTTCCATGTCGTTGCCCTTTCCTCCCCCACGCACATGAATTTTGTTGTCGGAATCTCGGAGTATGCCGCGCCGGGATATGTTCCTTATGACGTGGAAGACCTTTACCGTGTTATGAAATGGATCAAGGCCGACCTTGAAGGTGTGTACAAGATCAAAAGCTGGAACGTGACCGGCTACAGCCTCGGAGCAATGCACTCGGCATTTGTAGCCAGGCTTGACGAGGACCGCCACGACTTCCGGTTCCGCCGCGTGCTGATGATCAACCCGCCGGTAAACCTGTACACGTCCGCCCTGCGCTTTGACTCCTGGCTCAGCCCGGAAAATCTGGGCACAAAGACTCCGCGGCAGGTCATTGACGAACTGATTGAGGCCTTTTCCGAAATTTACGTGAATACCAGTGTCGTGGACCTGGATGACAACTTTCTCTACGACCTCTCACACCACACCAATTTTTCCAACATGGACCTGCGGGCAATCATTGCGGTATCTTTCCGCATGAGCTCGGCAAGTATGATATTCTGCTCGGACGTCTGCCTTAACGCCGGTTACATAGTCCCGGTGAACAAGAGCCTGACCACGGGAGACAATCTGATGCCGTATCTGCGCACGGCTGCGGCCATATCATTTGCCGACTATATTGACGAATATCTTCTGCCCTACCTGCAGTTCAACACCCCCGGAACCACAAAGGGGGATCTCGTAAAGCGTTGCGATCTCCACTCCATCCGCGACTACCTTGCAGAAAACAAGAAAATTATGGTTCTCGGCAACGATGACGACATAATCCTGAGTGAAGCCGATCTTAAATTCATACGGGAAACCTTCGGGGACCGCGCGGTTCTTTTCCATCACGGCGGACACTGCGGCAACCTCATGTTCAAGCCGTTCGCCCTCAAGGCGCAGGAGATGCTCAAACAATGAACAGAATCTCCCACGCCGTAATTTTTGCTGCCATGCTCCTGCTCATCGCCGGGTGCGCGACAATCAGCAAGACCGACCCGGATCTGGCATTGGCTCCCAAAGGATTCATCGCCCCTGTATCGAGAGCAGACAACGCAGGAAAAGAAGCCGACCTGGATTTCCTTGAGGTCCACGACCCCCTTGGGACGATGAACAGGTATATCTACTCCTTCAACGCCGAATTCGACCGCACCATATATCTTCCTGCGGTAGGCATTTATACCATGGTACTGCCTTCACCAGTTCGCAAGGGAGTCAGCAATGCCATAAACAATCTGAACGAAGTAAAATCGTTCACCAACGGGATATTGCAGGCCAGTGGAGAGAGAACTTTTACAGCTTTGTCCAGATTTGTGATCAACTCGTCCATAGGACTGCTCGGAATTATGGATATCGCGAAAGATATGGGGCTGCCCAGCAAGGAAACCGGGTTTGCCGATACACTGGGCGTTTGGGGTGTGCCTCCGGGACAGTATCTCGTGTTGCCGCTGCTGGGACCGTCCAATGTAAGGGACACAGTCGGCTGGACCGGTGACTTTGCACTGCTCTGGTATGAAATGAACTGGGTCTATGATCTGGCCGGAATTGAGGAAGGCAGAACCGCGATAGGCATAGGTGAAGCCACCATACGCGGACTCAATCTGCGCGCCAATGTGCCTTTCCGTTACTACCAGACAGGTTCCCCGTTCGAGTATGATCTCATCCGCTTCCTCTATACCACCAAAAGAGAGCTGGATCTCAAAAAGCTCGAATACGGAAAGGAATTCGGGGGCAAACCTTACATGAAAAAACATTTCGAAACTCCGAAGGAAGCAGAATCCGGACAATACCCCGTCGATTAGGGAACACGCTTCGAAAATTCAGAGCTAACGACGTCTTCCTGAACATTATACGCACACCCCTACAAAACAAACACAATCTTTCTTTAATAAACCTTTTTTTGTTTACAATCCGTACAATTGACACATTTTGAATATCCATCACCCCCGATAAAACGGAATTACTCCATGGGCTGGAGACGGTTATTGATTGAAAAATCAAGTTTTATTTTTTATAAAACCACAATGTTTACAATATATTAAACCATAAAGCTTGATTATAGTTAATTGCCGGGTTGACCTTTATTCCCCGGAAAGGTAATAAGACTCCCGTGACTGACAGTAACGGATACGTGACTGTTGAAACGATTCGGCTCCGAAAGGTTGACAGTCAACCCCGACGAAACGAAAGCGAAACCGACACAAATTGAACTGATTCATGGCAAAGGAAAGAAAATTACCGAAGCACAAGGGCGTATACATCCTGCCCAACCTCCTCACCGTGGCGAGCCTTTTCTGTGGCTTTCTCTCGATGAACTGGGTTGTGGAAGGCCAATACGAAATGAGTGCTGTGGCCATTCTGGTGAGCTGTCTGTTTGACGGTCTCGACGGAAAGGTGGCCCGGTTGACCGGAACAAGCAGCGAATTCGGCGTTCAGCTGGATTCACTTGCTGATGTGGTCGCTTTCGGTGTTACTCCCGCGTTCATGATCTACCAATGGCAACTGCACCAGTTCGGCAGACTCGGCATGCTCGCAGCCTTTCTGCTGGTGGCCTGCGGAGCGCTCAGACTCGCACGTTTCAATGTTCAGGCCGCAACCACCTCCAAGGCCCATTTCATCGGGTTGCCCATTCCCGCGGCAGGTTGCACACTGGCTACTCTGATACTGTTCCGCCCCTTTATCCCCGAAGGCATCGCCCAGGCAGTGTTGCCCATGTTCACACTGATCCTGGTCTATTGTCTCGCATTTCTCATGGTGAGCACTGTTCGTTACAACTCCTTCAAAGAAGTTGGAATGTTCAAGGCCCATCCCTTCAGCGCCATGGTAACCGTCATTGCCCTTTTCGCAATGGTTGCCTCTCAACCCAAGTTCCTGGGTTTCATTATTTTTGCCGGATATATTATTTCCGGCCCTATTTACACTGTTTTCTTTCTATCCCGCAGAAGCAGTAAGCTACTAGGAAAGTCCTCTAAAGAATTGTCATAAGCTCTTAAGCAAGTTTTCACAACTTTCTTGCAGCTTATGCGCTAACATAATTCTTTTGGGGACGGTAATTCTCGGTAGTTTAGGCAGAATCAAGTTACTTTACCTTGTATAATGGTATATCATGCAGAAGTTTCATCCTTCTGCGGGAATTTCATAGGAGTATAAATCATGTCCGATAAAGTCTTTATTTTCGATACAACCCTGCGTGATGGAGAACAGTCCCCCGGTGCAACCATGAACATGGGCGAAAAAATCACCATGGCACGGCAACTGGAAAAACTCGGTGTGGACATCATTGAAGCCGGATTTCCCGCCGCAAGTCAGGGTGATTTCGAGGCCGTTAAGAAAATAGCCCAGTCCGTTGGCGATATTCAGGTCGCAGGACTGTGCAGGGCTCTCACCGCGGATATCGACAGAGCCTACGAAGCGGTAAAATATGCGAAAAACCCCAGAATCCATACATTCATCGCCACATCCGATATCCATATGAAGCACAAATTCAACAAGGAACCGGATCAGATTCTGGAAATGGCCCGCAAGGCCGTGCGCCACGCAGCTTCGCTGACCCCCAATGTTGAATTTTCCGCCGAAGACGCATCCCGCTCCCGCTGGGACTTTCTGGCCCAGATTGTTGAAGCTGTAATTGACGAGGGTGCCACCACCATCAACATTCCCGACACAGTCGGCTATGCCCAGCCCGAAGAATTCGGACGGTTGATCGAATATCTGCTCAAAAACGTTCCCAACAGCAGCAAGGCCATATTCAGTGTCCACTGCCACAACGACCTCGGTCTGGCCGTGGCCAACACCCTCTCGGCCATCAAGGCCGGAGCAAGACAGGCTGAAGTGACCCTCTCCGGTATAGGTGAACGCGCAGGAAACGCGGCTCTGGAAGAAGTGATCATGGCCCTGCACACCCGCAAAGACTACTATGATCTGGAAACTTCCATTATTACCGAGCAGCTCTTCCCGTCCTGCCGCAGACTGGCTTCCACCATCGGACAGCCCATATCTCCGTACAAGGCAATTGTAGGAGCCAACGCATTTGCCCATGAATCCGGAATCCATCAGGACGGCATGCTCAAGAACCGCCAGACCTATGAGATCATGACCCCTGAATCCATCGGCAAAAAGGGAACCTCCATCGTCATCGGCAAGCATTCCGGCCGCAACGCTCTGGGTAGCAAGCTCCGCGAAATGGGCTATGAGCTCGATGAAGAGCAGATCGCACGCGTATTTGCAGCAGTGAAAGCACTGGCCGACAAAAAAGAGGAAATTTTCGACGAGGACGTGGAAGCGCTGGTGCTTGAAGAAGCCTATCGTATCCACGACCTGTACCGGGTAAAGGAACTCTCGGTATTCTCCGGCACCGCAGGTGTTTCACCGCACGCGGCTATAGTTCTGGAGAACTTCAGCAAGGATAAGGAAAACCCGGAAACCATCCAGGAAGTAGGATTCGGAGACGGTCCCATCAACGCGGTGTTCTCAACCATCAACAAGATGGTCGGCAGAACCCCGAACCTGGAACTTTATTCCGTAAACGCAGTCACCGGCGGTTCCGACGCGCAGGGTGCTGTAATGGTACACATAACCGACAACGGTGTGAAATCAATCGGGCGAGGCTCTGACGAAGATATCATAGTCGCCAGCGCCAAGGCCTACATCAATGCCATAAACAGGGTTGAACGCATGAAACAGGAGAAACAGAATGCCTAAAACATTAGCTGAAAAAATCTTGCAGGCGCATACCGACGAAACAGTAAAAGAAGCGGGCCAGATTGTCCGCTGCAACGTATCTCTCGTACTGGCCAACGATATTACCGCCCCCCTTGCCATCAAATCCTTCCGGGCCATGGGCGCCGATCAGGTTTTCGACAAGGATAAGGTTGCTCTCGTCTGCGACCACTTTACTCCCAACAAGGACATCGACTCCGCAGAACAGGTCAAGGTCGTACGCGAGTTTGCGCATGAAAAAGAGATTACCCACTACTACGAAGGCGGGGATGTAGGTGTTGAGCACGCCCTCCTGCCCGAGCTTGGTCTGGTCGGCCCCGGTGACATCGTCATCGGCGCGGACTCGCATACCTGCACCTACGGCGGGCTCGGAGCTTTCGCAACCGGCATGGGCTCCACTGATATCGCCGGCGGCATGGCCCTCGGTGAGACCTGGTTCAAGGTTCCGCCCACGGTCAAGGTCGAAATAGAAGGCACTCCCGGTAAATACGTAGGTGCCAAAGACTACATCCTCAACCTTATCGGCACCATCGGTGTTTCCGGCGCTCTCTACAAGGCACTGGAATTCAGCGGTTCCGTTGTTGACAACATGTCCATTGAAGGCCGCATGACCATCGCCAACATGGCCATTGAAGCAGGCGGCAAGGTCGGCCTGTTCCCCGTGGACGCCAAGACCCTCGAATACTGCAAGGCCGCGGGCCGCACCGGAGACGTAGAACTCCGTCCCGATGAAGGCGCAACCTACGAACGCGTTGTCAAAATCGATGTTACCGGCATGAAACCGCAGATCGCCTGTCCGCACCTGCCGGAAAACGTAAAGCCCGTTGATGAAGTCAGGAACATGAAAATCCATCAGTCGGTGATCGGCTCCTGTACCAACGGCCGCATTTCCGACCTGCGCGAAGCCGCCGCAGTGCTCAAAGGCCGCAAGGTGAACAAGAATGTCCGCCTCATCGTCCTGCCCGCTACCCCGAGCATCTGGAAACAGGCTCTCAGAGAAGGACTCATCGAAACCTTCATGGAAGCCGGAGCCATTGTCGGCCCCGCAACCTGCGGTCCCTGTCTGGGCGGCCACATGGGTATCCTGGCCGGCGGCGAAAGGGCTATCGCGACCACGAACCGCAACTTCAAGGGCCGCATGGGCAGCCTGGAAAGTGAAGTGTTCCTCTCCGGCCCCGCTGTTGCAGCCGCATCAGCCATTGCCGGTGAAATCTGCGACCCCGAAGCCCTGTAGCGTTAACCGATTTCAAGCTTCCAAGCCGGAGTCGCAAGGCTCCGCAGGAGAATTAGAATATGACTATCAAAGGTACTGCCCACAGAGTCGGGGCGCACATAGACACGGACGCCATCATCCCCGCACGTTTTCTGGTTACCACCGACCCGGACGAACTGGGTGCCAACTGCATGGAAGGCCTTGAAGAAGGCTGGATCAAACGGGTAAACAAAAACGACGTCATGGTGGCCGATGAAAACTTCGGTTGCGGTTCCTCCCGCGAACACGCCCCCATTTCCATCCTCGGAGCAGGAATCCCGGTCGTTGTAGCCAAGAGCTTCGCCCGTATCTTTTACCGCAACGGCTTCAACATGGGACTCATCCTGCTTGAAGTCGGCGATGATTTCGCCAAACTCGGCGACGGCGACCAACTCGAAGTCGATGCCGAGAAGGGCCTGATCAAAAACCTGACCACAGGCGTAGAAATCACCTGCGCCCCTGTTCCGCCTTTCATGAAAGGCATTCTGGACTGCGGCGGCCTGGTCGAATACGTCAAGGCCCGTCTGTCCAAATAAGCCGCCGGAACACGGTTTACATGTAATCATCCCGCGCACGGCACCGCTTTGCGCGGGAAAAATATAATCAAATCACAGGATAATAAAATGAAAATATGCGTAATGCCCGGTGACGGTATCGGACCGGAAATCATAGCTCAGGGAATCAAAGTCCTTGAGGTTATCGGCGAAAAATTCGGACACAAATTCGAAACCACCGAAGCCCTCATCGGCGGTGCAGCAATTGACGCCACCGGCGGCCCCCTGCCCGAGGAAACAGTAAAAGCCTGCAAGGAATCCGACGCAGTACTGCTCGGTGCTGTAGGCGGCCCGCAGTGGGATACCATCGATCCCTCCATCCGTCCTGAAAAAGGTCTGCTCGGCATCCGCAAGGCGCTCTCCCTTTTCGCCAACCTGCGCCCCGCCGCCCTCTTTCCCCAGCTCAAGGACGCCTGCTTCCTGCGCCCTGATATCGTTGCCAAAGGCATTGATGTCATGGTCGTGCGCGAACTGACCGGCGGCATCTACTTCGGTGAACCCCGCGGCACCAAGGAAGAAAACGGCGAGCGCATGGGCTACAACACCATGGTATACTACGAACACGAAGTAAAACGCATAGCCAAGCTCGCATTCGAAGCAGCCCGCAAACGCAACAAACGTCTCTGCTCCGTAGACAAGGCCAACGTTCTCGACGTTTCCCGCGTATGGCGCGAAATCGTCATCGAAGTATCCAAGGACTACCCGGACGTAGAACTCAGCCACATGTATGTGGATAACGCCGCCATGCAGCTTGTTCGCGATCCTTCCCAGTTTGACGTGATCGTAACCGGCAACCTCTTCGGCGACATCCTTTCCGATGAAGCCGCAGTCATCACCGGTTCCATCGGCATGCTGCCCTCCGCATCCCTTGGCGAATCCAACCCCGGTCTCTACGAACCCATCCACGGTTCCGCTCCGGACATCGCCGGACAGGACAAGGCCAACCCCCTGGCAACCATCCTCTCCATCGCCATGATGCTGCGTTACTCCTTCAACATGACCGCCGAAGCAGACTGCATTGAAAAAGCAGTAGAAAAAACCCTTTCCGATGGGCTGCGTACCGGCGACATCATGGATGAAGGTGGAAAGCTCGTAGGCTGCAAGGCCATGGGTGAAGCCGTTATCAACAATCTCTAATTTTTGTACTGCGCCGGGAGTTCTGCGGAACTCCCGGTTTTTTCTGTTTGCTCAGCCCGCACGTCCTTAAAAAAATCAGCTTTACCACAACCCCTCTCCGCACAAATTCTCCACCACTATTCAGTACGAAGCCATCTAAAAATTACACCTGATTCGATTGTGGATGGCAATTCCTAACACGGTTATGGAATTAAAACGCGCCGTAAAGCCCTCCATTTCGGGCTTATTTTGAGCCCTTACGAAACACACTTTTAAATAAATAGCTGTAAAAACATATTTATTTTTTTTGGAATCCTTTATGCATAGTTAATTGAAAATAACTATTAATTTCATGGAGGACGCCATGCGTATTGCAGTTAGTGCAAACAGTTTCAATATTGACGGTCCCCTCGAACCTCGCTTCGGCAGGGCCGGAGGGTTTATAATTTATGATACCGACACCGGAGAATTTTCATTTATTGAAAACTCGGCCAACAGCCAGTTGGCTCAGGGTGCAGGTATCCAGACCGCTCAGATGCTCTCTGAAAACGGCGTAAACAAGGTAATCTCCGGTTCCTTCGGACCGAAGGCCTCACAGGCGCTGAATCAGGGCGGCATACAGATGGTTGAAGTTTCCGGTGGAACAGTACGGGAACTGGCCGAACAGTATGCCGAAAACGGAAATGTCACCTCATCCTCGCAGCCGGCAGGCCAGGGCATGGCCCCCGGTTCCATGCGAGCATCCGGCACCGGAACAGGTTGCAGGCGCATGGGCGGCACCGGCCGCGGCATGGGCATGGGAGGAGGAAGAGGCATGGGCGGCGGACGCGGTGGCGGCGGAGGTCGCGGAATGGGCGGACGCGGACGCGGACAGTTTTAACTGAACATGAACAGACGTGAATGACAGGCTGCTCATGAGCCGCAAAGTAGGGCCGGTATCGCCTTCAACGGAGGAAAAAGGACTCCGACGATACCGGTCTGATGCTCATGGAGTGATCTGCAGTGTACGGCAGTCCGGATTCACGAAAAAACAGGAGGCTGTTAATGACGAAAATCGGGATAATTCGCTGTGAAAAAAACGAGCGCAAGTGCCCGCTGACCAGTTGCATAAAATGTCACGATGAACAATTGCAGGGATTTGGCGGCTACGATGAATGTTCACTGGCCGGAGTCTTCACCTGCCGTTGCCCAGGAGACGATTTCACTGACATGGTCAGAATAATGAAGGCCAAAGGAGCCGAGGCTGTACATGTAGTCACCTGCACTTTCTCCGGTAAACAGGATGGAAGCTGGAAGCTCGGCAACGGATTCTGCGACGGCATTGACGATCTTGCCGAAAAAGCGGCTACAGAAACAGGCATTCCGGTTATAAAGGGAACGGCACATCTTCCCGAAGGTTATTCGGTGGAAACCTTCAAATAATCACCCCCGCAAATATATATTGCTCCCTGTGCAGCACTGAACTATAGCTTTTTGAGGAGTCAGTTCCCGGCATATCTCCATGCCGGGTTTTGGCTCTTTGTTTATTTCCAGTCCACCCCTTCCTGCTTCATATTTTTTTTATCAGGGAACAGTTCATTATGTCCGAAATTCTGCCCGATGGCCCCCACTCATTTGAAAAAAATCCTAACAAAACCCTGCTGACACTTGCCGTACCGGTCCTTTTTTCCATGATCGCCGAACCGCTGACCGGGCTTGTGGACACGGCCTTCGTTTCCCGGCTGGGTGCCGAAGCGCTGGCCGCGCTGGGTATCGGAACAATGGTTTTTTCGTCCATATTCTGGGTATTCGGTTTTCTGGGAGTAGGAACCCAGACCGAAGTATCCCATGCTCTGGGAAAGGGTGACACGGAAAGATCGTCTTCTTTCTGCTGGCTGGCGGTAAAGATATCCGCCGTGCTGGGTCTCCTGCTGGCGATTTTCGGTTTTCCGGTCCTCAGTTTCATATCCGGAATGATGGGAGGATCAGGACCGGTGCGGGAACTGTCCGTGGATTACATGTCCTACCGTCTTCTGGGCGCTCCGGCCGTACTGGTAGTCCTGTCCTGTTTCGGAGCCATGCGCGGTTTTCAGGACATGCGCTCGCCGCTATGGGTTGCGGTCGGCATGAACGCCATCAACGTGCCGCTGGACTGGATGCTGGTCTTCGGCATCGGCCCTTTTCCGGAAATGGGCGTCGGCGGGGCTGCTCTGGCAAGCGCCATAAGCCAGTGGATAGGAGCAGTATGGGCGCTGCTGGTAGTCAGAAAACATTACGGGGTCAGCCTCGGATTCAATCTGGCTGACGCCCGCAGGCTGTTTGTCATCGGCGGCGACATGTTTGTCAGAACCGGCTGCGTATGTCTGTTCCTGCTGCTGTGCACCAGATTCGCCACTAGAGCCGGAGCGGATTCCGGTGCGGCGCATCAGGCAATCAGGCAGTTTTTCGTTTTTCTGGCCCTATTTCTGGACGCCTTTGCCATCAGCGGACAATCTCTGGTGGGATACTTCATAGGCAGTGCGGACCGTGTATCTGCCAGAAAAGTGGCTGCACTGGTCTGTAAATGGAGCTTCTGGACCGGAGCGGTTCTTTCCGTAGCCATGTTCCTCGGCCAGCAGCAGGTGGTCTGGATGCTGGTCCCGGAAGAAGCGGCCATGGTTTTCGCCCCTGCATGGGTTGCGGTTACTATTCTCCAGCCCGTAAACGCGCTTTCGTTTGCCACGGACGGAATCCATCTGGGCACAGGAGATTTCCGCTATCTGCGCAACGCAATGCTCATAGCAGTGCTGATAAGCTCCGCAGCCCTTTTTGTTGTGGACTTCATCCACCCGGACCGCATGCTTTTCTGGATATGGGTGGTAACCGGTCTGTGGACAACACTCCGGGCGCTGCTGGGAATGATCCGCATCTGGCCCGGAATCGGAGACGGGCCTCTCGCCCTGCATGAATAAGCTCCTTCATGACCGCTTGAGCGGCCATCAACCTGCGGCACTCAAAGAGCTTGCGGACAACAGGTTTTTTCCAGTACATGAACTCTGTTTGCGATGAAATAAGTTCTTCGTAAACATGGCGGTTATTGTCCCTCAGGGGAAAAGACACATGGAGTCATAAATTGATCAGGAAAGTTGAAAGCGAAGAATATATCGATGCCATGCTCGCTGCCATGCGGGCCGGAACAGAAAAGATATGCGCCTTTTACGAGCACAGGATCGGCCTGGTCTGCACCGACCCCAGGCTGATGCTCATGCCCTGGGACGACCATCTGGTCCACCGGGGAGACGGGGTGTTCGAGACGATCAAATTCGTCGACGGAAAGATGTATCAGCTTGATCCGCACATGCGCAGGATTAAACGCTCGGCCGAGGCAATCTACCTTGAACCGCCCTGCCGGTGGGACGAACTGCCCGGCATAATCATGCAGGTGGCCGCAGCTTCCGGGGTGGAAACCGGGCTGGTGCGTGTCCTCCTGGGCCGGGGATGCGGAGGGTTCGGAATTGATGCTTCGGAATGCCCGGTTCCCTCGCTCTACATAGTAGTCTACAAGTACGAGCCGAAACCGGAATCATGGTATGAAAAAGGACTGACAGCCTTCCAGACATCCATCCCGGCCAAGCAGCCATACCTTGCGACCATAAAATCCATAGACTACCTGCCCAATGTGCTCATGAGACGGGAAGCCGCGGAAAAGGGATTCGACATTCCCTTATGCTTCGACAAAATGGGTTTCCTGGCCGAAGGGGCCACGGTAAGCGCCTGCATAGTGGACGGCAAGGGGACAATACTGGTCCCGCAGTTCACCAACGCACTGGCCGGAACTTCCCTTGTACGAGCCCTGCAACTCATCGCCGATGAAGCCGAAATAGACTACCGGGCAATTTCCGAAGGCGATATACTGCTGGCCAAGGAAGTCATCGTCTGCGGGACTTCCATTGATGCGGCAGGCATCGTTCGCTACAACAAAAAGCCTGTCCACGATGTGCGTCCCGGACCTATCTCCAGACGCATGCGCCAACTGCTCAGGGAAGACCTGCAGAAAAACGGCACACCGATCAAATAAGAATATTCCATCCTGAAGGCGGACAGAGTCCGTCTTCAGGTTGTGCCATCAGTCAAGGTCTCTGCATCCCCGGTAATGCAGGCACGGCAACCCGCCTGGACAGCCTGCTGCCCCTCAGTCACAGCTCCTTCTGCAAGGAACTGCCTCACATTGGTTTTATTCAGCGTACTTGTCTTTCATGGCCGTCTTGTCCGCAGAGAAACTACTGGTGTCAGATTCTCCAGCCGGCATAAATGTTTTCCTGTTCGCACAAGCTGAACCGGACTCGCATTTTTTCACTTATTCGTTTATATATTCACGTAGTTCTTGTTATGCTATTGTCCAAAGGTAGCGTTAATCAAAAGGACATGATTAACAGGCAAACCGTGCACCCATAAAACAGGCAAAGATTCAAGCATGTTCTCACAGGATCAGGAAAAGCAGTATCGAATTCTTTTGGACGAGGCCAGGCAATATCTCGCCATCGTCCGGAATGGGCAGGTATGTCTGTGTACCGCAGAGCTTGCCGCGTTGCTGGAATGCTCCCGAGAGGAACTGATTTCCAAAGACCTATGCGCACATATTCACCCGGACCACGCAAAGCAGGTAGACCAGTACCATTCAAATCTGACCTCCGGACTTGGTACGCCGGAAGGATTAGAATTAAAGGCCGTCACCGAAACAGGGCGCATACTGTGGCTTGGACTGTCCGGGATACGGATCAATTGGGAAGGATCACCTGCAACACTCGATTTCTTTACGGATATAACGGAGCGCAAAAATACAGAATCAAAAACGGATGAAGAGCGGGACAGGCTGGCGCTGGCACTTGATATCGCCGATATGGGTGTTTGGGAATGGAGGGCGGACAGAAATGAAATGTATCTGAATGCCACTATATTTACCATGCTTGGCTATGATCCGGACGAACTTCCCCACACACCTGAAACAATGAAGAAGCTTCTCCACCCCGAGGACCTGCCGGGAACGGAAAAAAAGATTCTGCAGCACATTGAGCACGGTAACGCGTTCGATCTGCAGTTTCGCATGCGAAGCAAGCTCGGCAGCTACCGGTGGATAAATTCCAAATGCAAAGTCTTACGCACCGCTGAAGACGGGCAGGTCATCCGGATGATTGGCACACATCAGGATGTCACAGAAGCACATGAAGCACGAAGCGCCCTTAAAGAAAGCCAGGAGCGTTACAAAGCACTGAATGAAGCGACATCCGGCGGCATCATTATCCACGACCAGGGAACAATTATCGATACCAACCACAGGCTTTCTGAAATATCAGGATATTCACAGGAAGAACTACATGGCATGGACGGTCTTTTGCTGGTATCCCCGGGTTCGCGCAACGAGGTCATGCAGAGAGTCCTTTCAGGTTATGAAAAACCATACGAAGTAATGGGGCTGCGTAAAAACGGTGAGGAATATCCATTGCAGGTCGAAGCGCGAAATATTTTCTATAAAGACAAGCAACTTCGCGTAGTTGAATTTCGCGATATAACAGAGAGCCGTCAGGCCCAAAAGGAAAAATTCCGCCTCAGAACTCAGCTGGATGCATTATGGCAGATTTCGCGCATGGTCGAGGCCGAGTATTCCGAGCTCAATAATCTGATGTTGCGTGAGGCACAGGCCATGACTTCCAGTGAGTACTCTTTCATAGGATTAATGGATGACTCGCTGAAAACCCTGTCACTGCAGGCATGGTCCCCGGACGTTGCGGAAGGCTGTGCAATAAGTGATACACAGGCCCTGTTTTCAATCCACGAAGGCAGTATATGGTCCACGGTACTGCGTGAACGCCGTTACTGCATCATCAACGATTATGAAAAAACCGAAAAGACCAGCCGGGAATTGCCGCAGGGCCATGTTCCGATTAAACGCGTACTGGTTATCCCCATCATCCGTAATGATAAAGTTGCAGCGCTGGCAGCAGTGGCCAATAAAAAAGAAGAATATACTGAAGAGGATGCTTTCCAGCTTACAGCATATGTGTCTAATGTTTTGATTCTGCTGGAAAAACGTCGAACGGAGAAAGCTCTCCGGTCCAGCGAAAAGAAACTTGAAATGGCACTGGAAATAGCTGTTATGGGCCAGTGGGAACTGGACCTGCGCACAAATATTTTTACGCTCAATAACAAATTTTACCTTATATACGGGACCAGCAGCGAACAGGAAGGCGGCCTGACCATGTCCACGGAGGATTATGCCCGCAATTTCGTACATCCGGATGACATGGAAATGGTCTTCTCAACCATCATAGATATTTTTCAACGTAAATATGACAGCACGCCCGCCCAGATTGAACACCGCATTATTCGTCGTGATGGAGAGGTCAGGCACATTCTGGTCCGTTTTACAGTCATAAAAAACAAGTCCAACGAACTGACAAGCGCCCTCGGCGTTAATCAGGATATAACCCGCTATAAAAAAACTCTGGCAGAACTGCACAAACAGCAAAGACGACTCGCGGATATTATCCGGGGCACAAATACCGGAACCTGGGAATGGAATGTCCAGACAGGCGAAACTATTTTCAATGAACGCTGGGCCCAAATGATCGGCTATGAGCTGGACGAACTATTGCCTACGACCATTGATAAGTGGACCGAGATTTGCCATCCCGAGGACATAACACTTGTACGCAACTTACTGGAAAAGCATTTCAACGGCACACTTGAGTATTACGAATGTGAAGCCCGAATCAAACACAAAAACGGTGACTGGATATGGGTGCTGGACCGTGGCAAGGTTGCCAGTTGGACCGAGGACGGAAAGCCACTGCTAATGTCCGGAACACGGCAGGACATCACCGAGAAAAAACGGGTCGAGGAGGAAATCCTTCACCTGGCCAACCACGACACCCTGACAGGTCTGCCGACCCTTCGTCTGGTAAAGGATCGCATCGGACTCGCATTTTCAATCGCCAGAAGAAAAAAACAACTATCCGCCGTATGCTTCGTCGATCTGGACGGTTTTAAAAATGTGAATGATACACTGGGGCACGATGCCGGCGACGCCCTGCTCAAGGAAGTAGCTCTGCGGCTGAAATCATGCGTACGGGAAATCGACACCGTGGCACGCATCGGCGGGGACGAATTCCTTGTTGTCCTCACGGAACTCAAATCACGGGATGATGCAGGATTGGTGGCAGAAAAAATAGTAAAAACCATAGGAACTCCATGGCAGTATGGTGGCACTGAAATCTGCATAGGAGCAAGTGTCGGCATCTCCATCTGCGGGGAATGCAAAGGCGCGGAGGATGTTGAAAGCGTAATCAAACAGGCCGACAGCGCTATGTACAGAATCAAGAAGTCAGGTAAAAACGGGTACGGTTTCGCCGATGAATGCATTATCTGATGTGTGCGCGTATAAATAACCTGTAGAATAATTCTCTAAAAAACAAAGAAAAGCCCCCCTTGCCGTATCTAGAATACGGCAAGGGGGGGCTTTTTCAGAAATGCAGTGGGCACTTTGGGTTTCTTTGGCTGACAAAAATATTCCGGGAGACAGTTATTCTTTCCTGGATGTCAGCAGCATCAGTGACAGATAGTGTGTCTTTTCCGGGACATCGGCAATGTTATCGTACACAGCTTCGCCTTCCAGTCCCAACCGGGTATAAAACTTCACATCCATACCATCCAGTTCTTCCGCAGTCCTGCGCAGTTCCGGAAAATTGCGGTAGGCTTTGAGGATTACGGCATTGTCGACACTGTTCAGGGTTTCCCGGAACATTTCAGGATCGGCTACCCCGGAAGTGAGCAGCAGGTTCTGACCGGACTCGACCAGCACCTGCCGGGACTTGGCCGCAGCAGCCTGATAGGAAGTTATGCCCGGCACAACCTCGAATTCCACTTCAGGATAAAGCCTGTTCATGGTCTGCATCATGTATCCGAATGTCGAATAGATGAGCGGGTCGCCAAGTGTCAGAAAGGCCCCGGTCCTGCCCTCGGCAAGGAGTTCAAGCGCGATTTCGCAGTTCTTCTCCCAAGCGGCCTGCAGCACGGCCTTATCACGGGTCATGGGATATCCGAGTCGCACAACTTCACAATCATCACGAATGAATTCGGATGCTATTTTAAGTGAATGCGAAAAATCGTTTTTGGAAGACGATGCGGCAAAGACAACATCGACCTCTTTCAATATGTTCACGGCCCGAACTGTAAGCAGGTCCGAGTCGCCGGGGCCGACCCCGATTCCGTATATTTTACATGAATTCGACATTTATTTCTCTTTTCCTTTAAACAAAAATTCGGCAAGAATTTCTACGGCATCGGCATTTCTGGGGCCGGGCCTTGAAAACATGGATTCATCCACCTGCAGGACTCTGTTTCCGGCAACAGCACGGAGCTTCATGAAATGCGGCCTGTCCGCAGGAGTTACCGGGGATGGATTCATTCTGCCGGTCTGGTAAACGTAGCAATCCGGATTGAGCCGGAACAATTCCTCTTCGCCCATGCGCACAATCTTCTTGCTGCCGTCGACGCAATTCCTGCCGCCGGACCTGTCTATGATGTCCGATACAATGGAACCTTTTCCGGCCGCCAGCAGGTTAGGATAGCGTACTTCGAAAAATACCGTGGGCCGGGTTGCGGTCGCGGATCGCATTTTCGCGGCCCGGTCCAGTTTTTCCTTCATTGAGTCGACAAGCGAATCCGCCCGGCCGGGTTCCCCGGTAAGCGAGCCTATCCTTGCTATAACCGAAAAAAGGTCCTCAAAAGATGAAACCTTGAACATGGCGCAGGGAATTCCTCTTTTGCGCAAAGGCTCAAGCGCGGCGGCGGCCTGCGGTCTTCCGGCCATCTGGAGGATGAGATCCGGCTTCAGGGCCACGATCAGTTCCGGGTTTGGCCGCATATGGGTACCGATCGAGGGCAGCTTCACGATGCTCGCAGGATAGTGATCGGCGGCGGTACGGGCCACCAGTCTGTCGCCAAGATTCATGGCGCACAGTATTTCATTGAATGATCCATACAGGGCAACTATGCGCTTGGCGGGTCTCTTAAGTACCACCTGCTGCCCAAAATCGTCCGTTACAGTTATTTGTGCCCGTGCCGGGCATGCGGCCGCCAGAAAGCTAATCGCGGCCAGGAGAAAAAAGCACCTGCGGAACACCGAGTTCGGGGTGCTCCACAATAGTGACCGATGCGTTGTAGACATTTGAAATATTCTCTCCGTTGATGACTTCCGAGGGCGGACCGTCAAGAACCACCCGGCCATCGTTTAGGAAAATCAGCCGGTCAAAGTACAGGGCCGCCAGATTGAGGTCGTGGATAACACAGATAACCGTGGCGCCATCGCGGTTGAGCGAGCGCAGCATATCGAATAGCTCTATCTTTCCGGCAACATCGATTCCCGATGCAGCCTCGTCAAGCACCATTATTCCGGCCTGCTGGGCGATGGTTCTGGCCATCAGCACCCGCTGGAATTCCCCGCCGGATAGACCGGACACGGGACGATGCTTAAGATGAGCTATGCCGACCCTCTCCATGGCTCTGTCGCAGATGGCGCAGTCATCCTCATCATAACCGAAGAACCCTGCGGAACGCGCATAGCGGCCCATCATGACCATGGATTTGACACTTAGCCCGAACGCCGGTTCCACTTTCTGCGGGAGTACGGCCATAAGCTCGGCCAACCTGCGCGGTCTGTAGCTGCGTACATCCTTTCCCTCGACCTCCACCGCACCGGACAACGGCGCAAGCACACCGGAAACAGCGGACACAAGGGTGGTCTTGCCGCTTCCGTTGGGACCGAGAACAGCGCTCATGGACCCTGCCGGAAAATCGAGGCTGATGCCGTGCAGCACCTCGCGCCCGGAATACCCGGCCCTTAGATCACGCACGCCGATCATTGCCCGCCCTCCCGGAAACCGGACCGCAGCACCAGGCAGAAGAAAGGTCCGCCGAGCAGGGCTGTGACCACGCCGACAGGAAGTTCCTCCCCACCCGGAAGCAGGGAACGGGCAATTACATCGGACCAGACCAGAAGCAATCCTCCCAGCAGGGACGCTGAAAGCAGCAGAGGCCGGTGTTCCGCGCCCTGAAACATGCGCACCAGATGCGGCACGATAAGCCCTACGAAACCGATGATCCCGGAAACGGCCACAGCCGCACCGGTCAGCAACCCCGAACCGATGAGCAGAACAGCGCGAACCCGCGATACGTCCATGCCCAGATGGCGGGCCTGATTTTCGCCCAGCGAAAGGATATCCAGTTCGCGTGAATAATAGATCAGCGCAATCATTCCGGCGGCAAAATACGGCAAGAACAGGCTCAGGTGTTCCCACCCGCGGCCCTGAAAACTACCCATTATCCAGAAAACGATAGAGCTTACAGACTCCTCGTCCAGTGATTTAAGCAGGGAGATCAGAGCGGAAAGGAAGGTCGCCACGACAATACCGGCCAGCACCATGGTTTCGCGGCGCAATCTTCCTCCGATGCGTCCAAGCACCAGCACCGCTCCCAGAGCGGCCATGGCCCCGACAAGGGCGGCTATGGGCAGGAACAGGTTTCCGAATCTCTGCCAGAGTCCGGCACCGAGCATGGTTGATCCGGCGAAAATCGCCAGACTTGCACCGAAAGCCGCACCGCTGCTTACCCCCAGAGTGAAGGGATCGGCCAGCGGGTTGCGCAGGATGCCCTGATAGACTGTACCCGCAGCGGCAAGGGACATGCCCACCAGAAAGGACAGGCAGACCCGGCTGAAACGCAGGTCCAGCACTATGAATGATACAGCTGAATCCGAATTCCCTGCACTTAAACCGATTGCCGAAGCAAAAATATCCAGAACCTGTCGCGGCCCGACATCATATGCGCCGAAAAGACAGGCGGCGAAGATCGAAGCCGGAACAAGAATGGTCAGCAGGACCATTGCCTGTTTCCGTCTCCGTGCGGATATATCCGCCTGCACCGCCTGTCCCATAAGTGCTGACTAGTTGTTCCCGAGGTGCTTGTAAGCGACCTTGAGATGATCCATCCAGATATCCAGAACAGCGGGATACTCAGCAGTACCCTTGAGTACAGGCACGCATTTGAATCCGGCCTTGGTCAGTTCGGACTTCCAGGAATCGGGCTCATCTCCGGCCATATCGTTACGGGCATGGTCGCCGGCAACAGACATGTAAGGCATGAGATATACTTTTTTGACCTTGCGTTTCTTGAGCATGGCCTTCACATCGTCAAGAGTTGGTGTCCCTTCGACAGTACCCACAATGATGTTCGGGTCGGCCTTGGAAAAGTAATACTGTGAAGCGGGATAATAAATGTTTGCGGGATGAGGTGTTCCGTGGCCCATAAGCACTACAGCGTCTTTTTTGGTGCGTTCTTTGGGAATGCTGCTCAGCACGGCGGCAACGGTTTTCTGCATATCATCGTTGGAATAGAGCAGCGGTTTACCCACTACCACTTTGGTCATGCCCTTGGGCATTCCCTCGAATTTCTCCACGGTTTCCAGAATACCGCAGTATTCCTCGCCGGGAATGGTGTGCAGCGACTGTACCGCAACATGGGTGAACCCTTCATCCATCATCTTGGACATGGCGCTCACCGGGGAATCGATAAGTTTACCTTCCTTGGCGAGTTTATGACGGATTATGGCCGAGGAGTATGCCCAGCGGACCGGAACATCGGGGAAAGCCTTTTTGACGGCCTTGTCGATAGCATCAAAAGAAGCCTGAGCCTGAGGCATGCTGGAACCGAAAGCAACCAGCAGGATACCCTTCTTGACCGGAGCGGCATCTCCGTGTCCGGCAAAAGCAAATGACGGCAGGGCCAACAGAAGAACGAGAACAAGAGCGGGGAGAATTCTGAATCTGTCCCCAAAACGATACTGCATAACAGTCTCCTGAATTTGGGGGGCTTAATAAATGGAACGGCAGCGCACTCCCCGAGGAGTACGGCCTGTTTGACGGATAAAAGCCCCGTTACCCGGCAAAATGGTAATTATAGTGCCAGGGCAGGTCTTCCGACTCGTCCCATCCTTACCCGGCCTTCCCGAAAAAATTCAGTGGCACGCAGAACCGGCTGCAAACCGGTCCACGGGGCAGGACTAAACAGGACTCACGGCGGCGGGTCCGTTCCCGATTCACACGGGATTCCCTATCAAGCTCGCAGGAGCACCTCAGGCAAAAGCTTGATATTATGTATATGGTATTGCTGTCAACAAACGGTTTGAATGTGACTTGGGAGCCCTCCGGGGGCCATACGGAAACCCAAAAATCAGGACAGAATTATTCCGCCGCCGAGCACGGCTCCGTCCTCGGTATAAACGGCTATGATCTGCCCCGGTGTCGGCTTTGAATGCGGTTCCAGAAAAGCGAAATTTACGCGGGCACCCTTCATTACCGCCCGTGCGGGTTTGGAACGCTGCCGGTAGCGGGTCTGGACGTAAATTTCTTCAGGCCACTGCCCGAACTCGACCAGAAAATTGAACTGCCCCGCTAAGCAGCCGTCGGAGGCAAGTTCCGGGCGCGGTCCGACTATCAGCTGATTGCGCTTCAGGTCCTTGTCCAGCACATAGAGGGGTTCCTTCCAGGCTATGCCCAACCCTTTGCGCTGCCCCTGCGTGTATCTCCACAATCCCTTGTGACTCCCCAGCACTTCTCCGGAGGACAGAACCACCTTGCCGGGTCCCGGCAGCTTCACACCCCTGTCGATAAGAAAGCTGCGGTAATCATCATCCGGGACAAAACATATTTCCTGACTTTCCGAGGGCAGGGGAATTTCGACACCCCTTTCGGCAAGTTCGGCGTAGGTCCGGTCCTTGTTGTGTTCTCCGAGCGGGAAAACTCCGTCCATCAGGAATTTGCGGGGAACAAGCGAGAGAAAATAGCTCTGATCCTTGCCCGGATCGGCCCCTCTGGCCAGCACGCTGCCGAGTTCATCGTGTACGGCCATGCGTACATAATGGCCGGTGCCCAGAAGCTCGGCGCCCAGATTACGGGCGGCGGTCCACAGAACGCCGAATTTGATTTCCGGATTGCACAGGGCACAGGGATTCGGGGTGTTGCCCTTTAGGTACTCACGCACAAAGGGCTCTATCACCATCCGATCGAAATCACGGGTGAGGTCGAATACGTGCAGTTCGACTCCAAGCTCCGCACAACGCTTTTCAAGCCCGGAGACTGCGGCAGCGGATTTTTCCCTGCCCAGAAAACAACCGTGCACGGCCAGCACATCCGCCCCGCTCTCCTTGAGCAGAACAAGGGAAAGCAGGCTGTCCGCCCCGCCGCTCACGGCCATGGCGACCTTTCGCCCTGCCGCGACTTCTCTCAATTCAGGATAAATGAGACCTGATCCCATCCGGATCTCCGCCTGCCGACTCCTGCGGGATACAGGCTTTACCGACAGGTTGGCTGAAGTTTCACGGCCCCCAGCCGGACGCCCCGAAAGGCAGCCGGAGGCCGATTTTAATTGAATAAACTATTTTTTGATGCGCTTCGCGCTTTTGATAATTTGATTTCGCCTCTGGCAGCCAAAGGCCCACTAGCCCTTAGGCGAGAAGCTATGCTTCGAGTCTTAGGGATATGGAGAGCAGAGATGGATAATCCCCTTTGGAATCCCTAGTTGTTTAAAGTTATAGTTGTAAAAACAACCTGTTAAACCAACTATTTTTGTTAAGCGAAAGCAATCATCATAATAACAATATGGCTTTAATCAATGCTTCCTAAAAAACCGATTTAAACAGCAGAAAAAACAAGTCCTTCGTCGCTCACATCAATATTGACCGTCTGACCTTCACGCAGTTCTCCGCCGATGATCTTCTTGGCCAGCGGGGTTTCCACATGCGCCTGAATGTAGCGGCGCAGCGGTCTTGCCCCGTAGACCGGGTCGTAGGCGGCATGGGCGATAAAGGCCTTGGCCGCATCGGAGACTTCCATGAACATCTTCTGTTCTTCCAGACGGCCGCGCAGCCCGGCCAGTTGCAGATCCACAATCCTGACGAGATCGGTTTCCTGCAGCGGCTTGAAAAGCACGGTTTCGTCAACACGGTTCAGGAATTCGGGTCTGAAATGTCCGCGCAGGACGTTCATGACACTTTCCTGAACACCGGACCGGAACTCCCCGGCCTTGTCGATTCCTTCCAGCATGAGCTGGGAACCGAGGTTCGAGGTCATGATGATGATCGTGTTCTTGCAGTCCACGGTACGACCCTGCGAATCCGTTATCCTGCCGTCATCCAGAATCTGGAGCAGCACGTTGAACACATCGCTGTGGGCCTTCTCGATTTCATCAAAGAGCACTACCGAATACGGCTTGCGCCTGATGGCCTCGGTGAGCTGTCCGCCTTCGTCATAACCGATGTACCCCGGAGGGGCTCCGATGAGTCTGGCTACCGCATGTTTTTCCATGTACTCGGACATGTCCATGCGCACGATGTTTTCTTCGCTGTCGAAGAGAGCTTCCGCAAGGGCCTTGCACAGCTCGGTCTTGCCCACCCCGGTGGGGCCGAGGAAGATGAACGAACCGATGGGCCTCGACGGGTCTTTCAGCCCGGCACGCGCACGCAGCACGGCTTCGGAAACAGCGCGGACCGCATCGTCCTGACCGATAACCCTGCCGTGCAGGATCTCTTCGAGGCGCAGCAGCTTTTCGCGCTCGCCCTCGACCAGCCTCTTGACCGGGATACCGGTCCAGCGGGCGATGATTCCGGCAATGTCGTCAGGCCCCACAAACTCCTTGAGCAGCCGCACGCTGTCGGCAGCGGTTTCGGGGTCACCTTCTATGTCTTGCTCGATGGCGGCCAGCTGTTTTTCAAGCCCCGGCATGGTGGAATACTTCAATTCCGCAGCGCGGTTGAGATCCCCGTGCCTCTGGGCCTCGTCAATGTCGATCCTAGTCTTTTCGATCTGCGCCTTGAGGTCGCGGATGGTGTCGATGGACCCTTTTTCCTTTTCCCACTGCTCCATAAGCTCGGACTGCCTGATCTTCAACTCGGTCAGGGAGTCCTCCAGCTTGGAGAGACGTTCGCGGGAAGCTGAATCCTCTTCACGCCTGAGGGCCTCGCGTTCAATTTCCATCTGCAGGATCTGGCGGTTGATCTTGTCCAGCTCGTAAGGCTGGGAATCAATCTCGGTCCTGATCATGGCCGCAGCTTCATCGATAAGGTCGATGGCCTTGTCAGGAAGCTGGCGGTCGGTGATGTACCTGTTGGAAAGAGTCGCAGCTTCCACCAGAGCAGCATCGCTGATGCGAACCCCGTGATGGACCTCGAACCGTTCCTTGAGACCACGCAGAATGGAAATGGTATCCTCAACCGTGGGCTCTTCCACCAGAATGGTCTGGAAACGCCTTTCAAGAGCCGGGTCCTTTTCAATATATTTACGGTACTCGTCGGTGGTCGTGGCACCTATGCAGTGCAGTTCACCACGGGCCAGCATGGGCTTGAGCAGGTTACCGGCATCCATTGCGCCGTCGGTCTTGCCTGCGCCCACGATGGTGTGGATTTCATCAATGAAAATGATGATCCGCCCTTCTGATTCCTGAACTTCCTTGAGTACGGCCTTGAGCCTTTCCTCGAATTCACCACGGTACTTAGCACCGGCAATAAGGGCGCCCATGTCCAGCATGAACACGGTCTTGTCCTTCAGACCTTCAGGCACGTCCTGCTTGACTATGCGCTGGGCCAGCCCTTCGATGATCGCGGTCTTGCCGACCCCGGCCTCACCGATGAGAATAGGGTTGTTTTTGGTCCGGCGCGAAAGTATACGGATGACCCTGCGTATTTCGGAATCACGGCCGATGACCGGGTCCACCTTGCCCTTGCGGGCCTCTTCCACAAGGTCACGACCGTATTTCTTGAGCGCATCGTAGGTTGCTTCCGGGTTATCGGTGGTCACGCGCTGGTTGCCACGGATAGAGGTCATGGCTTCCAGCACCTTGTCCTTGGTGAGGTTGAAGGACTTGTTGACCCGCCCGGCACCGGTGGAACCGTGCTCATCCATAATAGCGAGGAACAGGTGTTCCACGCTGATGAACTCGTCCTGCATGCGCTTGGCCACGGACTCGGCCTCGACCATCACCCGGTTGAGCCGCTGGGTGACGAAGACCTGCCCCGGCTGCGCACCGGGTCCGCTTACGCTGGGCAGCCTGTCTATCTCCCTTTCCACAGCTGATTTGTAGGCTGCGGGATCAATGGAGCTTTTTTCGAGAATTTTTGCGACGATGCCGTTCTCCTGCTCCACCAGAGCAAGAAGAAGGTGTTCCACGTCTATCTGCTGCTGTCCGTTTTTGACAGCAATGGATTGTGCTTCGGCAATAGCGTCGTTGGTTTTCTTTGTGAATTTGTTCGGATCCATATAGAGTCTCCTTTTATTTTATGTAGTTGACTCGCATTCAAGATTCACAACTCACATTCAGGCCGCTTCGGCTCTGAAATCCGGACGCACTGCTACTGATCTTCAAAGAGGAGGGCTGATCCTCCACCTGAAATATTCCGGCACACGGGGCAGGAGTCTGAATCCTGTTATGGGTTCGCAAGTCATTGCGTTTAACCTTGCGGCAATGCTTTATAAAAACATTTGTTGTCTGTTTATATGTCAAATGGCCTTCGGCGACCCTGCCGGGGGCCTTAAACCCTTTGAAAAGGGTTTAAGAATCCTAAACTTTTTCAGCGAGGCTTCGCCGCCTTGAATAATAAATCGTCATAAATTTATTCAAGAGTTCAGGCTTATTTGTATTTTCAACACTACAGACGAACGGCACCTCATATAACCGACCGGAGATTGCCTTTTCCGGCAGATCAGGCGGGGAAATCCCCGACCTGTTCAGATCATATCAGCTTGCGCATCTCCTCGATGCGGGCTTCGAGTTTTTCCACCCGTTCCAGCAGGTCCACAATGATGGACCCTCCGGTGGTGGTGATTTCAAGATCCTTGCAGAGTCTTGAAAGCTTACCCAGTCTGTAAAGATCACGGGTTTCAAAAAGAAACTGTCCGTCTCCGGTGGTTCCGGGGCGGACCCACTCCATGCTGATAAGCTCCAGCACGGCGGTCTCCTCCAGCCCGGTCATTTCCACCACCTGCTCTATGACCAGCCGTTTGGAACTGCTGGGAGGCTGTGCTTCGGATCTCTTCTTAATTTCCATGTCGGGCCTCCCTTAGAACGGCCTGGGGTTGAAGTCGGACTTTGCGGCCATTTCCTGCCAGAGTCTGGTCATTTCCTCGGAATCGCCCTTGGGAACCTGTATCATGATGCGCACGAACTGGTCTCCCTTTCTGGCTCCGGAACCCATGCCGCGTCCTTTTACACGCAGTTTCTTTCCGCTCCCGATTCCTGCGGGAATGTTCATCTCGATCATTCCTTCCAGGGTGGGCAGTTTTACTCTGGTGCCCAGAGCGGCTTCCCACGGGGTCAGGTCCAGATCAAGGATGACGTTGTTGTCTTCCACCTTGAAATACTGGTGCGGTGCCAGCCGGATCTTCAGGTACAGGTCGCCGCGCGGCCCGTCATTGGGGCCCGGTGAGCCCTGTCCGGCAAGACGGATCTTCTGGCCGTCCTTGATGCCCGCCGGAATGTTCACATCCAGCGTCTTGGACTGGACCATGGGATGCCCGCCGGGACCGGTGGCCCTTTCCTGCACGGTAATGGACTTGGAACCGCCCTTGTAAGCTTCTTCCAGAGTCAGTTGCAGTGTTGTTTCGGAATCAGTTCCCTTGCGGGGACGCTGCTGAAAACCGGCACCGCCGAAACTCTGTCCTCCGAAGCCCTGGCCTCCGAATCCCGATGCTCCGCCGAAGCTTGCTCCGCTGAAACCTCCGCCACCGCCGAATATGGTTTCAAAGAAGTCGCTGAAATCACCTCCGCCAGCACCGCCGAAGCCGCCGAAATGCGCGTTCTCATAGCCCGGAGGCGGACGGAAATTCTGTCCGTGCTCCCAATCCGAACCGAACTGGTCGTACATCTTGCGCTTTTCGGGGTCCTTGAGGACTTCGTAAGCTTCGTTGATTTCCTTGAACTTCTGTTCCGCATCGGCATTGTCCGGATTCAGGTCCGGATGATATTTCCTGGCCAGCTTTTTGAAAGCCTTGGAAATTTCTTCCTTTTCAGCTGTACGGGAAACTCCCAGAAGTTTATAATAATCCTTATATTTCACGCTCATATTAAGAACAACTCCTTAAGTGATTGGACGATCAGTCTTTGTCCGTCACTCTACCAAAATAATTCACGGATGAATCAAGTCAAGCGTAATGATTGAATTTAGATTGCTGCAGCAGGGATTATCCTGCCCGAATCGTCTGAAAAGCAGACAATAATCCTACTGTTTGAAGGGATATGATTCATGAAATATTTTCAGAAATCCTCTGGCAGTTCATAATCCTTCTTGTCCCGGACGTAACAGTAAACGCAGCGATCCTTGCGCACGAACAGCTTGATCATCAGCATACCCGCGATGAAACCACCGGCATGGGCCGCCCAGGCTATTTTTTCGGCAGCCCCAGCAAAGTGGTCCGTAATTCCGGAAACAACCTGTATGGCAAACCACAGCAGCAAAAACAGCCATGCCGGTATCTTGAAAAAAAACGGAATGATCACCACCGGAAAAAGTGTCAGCACCTTGCCGTGCGGGTAAAGCAACAGATAACCGCCCATTATCCCCGCCACTGCTCCAGAGGCCCCGATAACCGGTGCGCTGGCCGCCGGGTCTATCGCCATCTGGGTCGCAATAGCCGCAAGCCCGCAGGCCAGATAAAATATTACAAACCGGACATGCCCCACCGCGTCTTCAATGTTGTCTGCAAATATCCAGAGCATCCACATGTTTAAAATGATGTGCAGCCAGTTGCTGTGCAGAAACATGTAGGTGAAAAGCGGCAGGGTCCCGGCATCCGGATAACCTGCGGCAACCGCCCATTCATGGTTGAAGAACCTTGCCGGGACCACACCCAGCAGGTGAAACAGAACAAGCCGCCCGGACGGAGTAAGCGTCTGCTCAAAAATAAAAATCGCTATATTGATGATCATGATTGCGCGAAGCACGTACGGAGTAGTCAGGCAGGGGACATTGTCGCGGATTGGAATCATGTGGTCGCGTTCTCCGATTTTCCTGTATGAAATTTTGATGCGCTGCGCGCTTTTGACAATCTGATTTCGCCGCTGGCGGCCAAAGGCCCATTAGCCCTTAGGCGAGAAGCTATGCTTCAAGTCTTAGGGATATGGAGAGCAGAGATGTCCGCGACCCTTTGGAATACCTGACGGTTTAGCTGGAATCCTGCAATCCGTCACGCTGCCCGAAATTTCGCGACAATAAGGCAACGCTATCAAAAAAATTGTTGCACTGATAGTAAATCGTTATTTGATAAGACCGGATAGGGGGACTGCTAATCAGTGTCTTGATCTCTAGAGTAACCGGACATCTATCGCCGAAGCCATACCAAGGCTAATAAAAATCCCCGCCGCATATGCGGCGGGGAAATGACGAGATTGAGCTGGTAGGTAAACCGGAAGGACTCACTCCCAAAACACTGAGCCTCAAACCTGAAGCGGGGTTGGACCTTGCGTAGAATTCTCTTATGTAAAATGGACTTTCGCCCTTACTACTAATATGTGTTCATTCTTCCGTCTACGGTCCTGACCATCGCTCCGGGTCACACTTAAATAATAATGACTGCTCACAACATGTCAATGCCCACTCGAAAAAGATCAGCCTTCTTTTTCACTGAACAGCCTGTGCAGCAAGGCCGAAAAATCATCTTCCTTCTGCTCGCGCAGCGCCGCAAGCTCACCAAGCACCCGCATTGTTTCGGACTTAAGCTTATCAAGTCCGGCATCGTTTTCTATTACAGCAGAACAGCAGGCCAGCTTGGATTTTTCATCCCACTGCCAGGAATCGAACACAGCCAGTGTTTCTGCGGGCAGACTGCGCTTTTCACGCAACTCACCGGTGCGCCTGCTCTCAGGGCAATGCACGCCGACCACCACGTCCACCAGTTTCTCGGTGTGCCACCCGCCTTCAAGCAGCAGCGGAACTTCGGCTACGGCCAGCGGACTGGAGACATTTTCGACAAAAAACTCCTCCGCCTCGTGCCGGACGATGGGGTGGATTATATCCATGATCTCGCGGCGGACAGATTCGTCTTCGCACATGGAGCTGAACAGGGCCGGTTTGTCAATGTTCCCAGTTTCCGCGTCAATAAAACGATTACCGAAACGCTGACGGATAAGCTCCCAGCCGGGAGCGTCCTTTTCATATGCCTGAGCTACAGAGACATCCGCGCTGAACACGGGTATGCCCTGCTCCCAAAACTCCCTGAGCACGGCGGATTTTCCGCTGCACGGCATACCGATCAGCCCGACCCGCTGAACGGACCGGTTCAGTTCCTTCAGCAGGGTAACGAAATCATCGGGCGGTGGAAGCAGAAAATCAAGCCGTTCACCGGTTCCGGGATGCGTAAAGGAAAGGCTGTGGGCATGCAGCATCTGCCGCCCGGCGAACTCCGCCAGCTTCGGATTTTCCCGGACCATGAGCGCATGTTCCCTGGCCCCGTAGACCTGATCTCCCAGAAGAGGATGGCCGATATGGGCCATATGAACCCTGATCTGGTGGGTTCGCCCGGTATGTATCCTGACCCGGACCAGACTTGCCCGACCGGCAGGATCGCTCCAGAGAACCGTGTAGCTTGACCGGGCTTCACGCCCGCCCTTCATCAGCACGGACATTCTGGTCTTGTGTACCGGGTGCCGCCCGATGGGCTCGTCTATGTCTCCGAATTCGCGTTCCGGGACTCCGTGCACGATTGCCAGATAGGTCTTTTTCACTTCCCGATCGGCAAAAGCCGCGGACATTGCCAGCCGGTCATGCTCGTTGAGCGCAACGGAGATCAGTCCGGACGTGAACTTGTCCAGTCGGTGTACAATTCCGGGTCGCCACGGGTCCATGTCCACAATCTGCGGGAAATGATGGATCAGCCGATGCACCAGAGTATCCGTGGGACAACTCGGCGCTGGATGAGTGGTCAGCCCGGCAGGCTTGTTCACCACTGCAATGCTGCCGTCGTTGAAAAGTATTTCAAGAGGCTTGTCTTCAGGAATCAGGGTCCCGGATGCGCTCTCCCCTTCAAGAGTAAGCCTTTCCCCCCCGGAAAGCTTCAGGTTGGCCTTGGTGCAGACCTTCCCGTCGACAGTAGCCCCGCCGGACTTTATCCAGTCCTGCACTTTGCCGCGTGAAACGCCATCCTCTTCAAGGGCTGTACCCCAGAATTTATCCAGCCGCACATTACGGTCGAAAGCAGAGGCAGTCCGCTCCCAGGCCTGGGTGGTTTCATCTTCTAAAAGCTCTTCATTTTCCGGAAACGCTTCATTATCACACATGCAGTTTATCCCGTTTTCAAATTCAGTCAGCCGGCGGCTGACAAAGCAGATCAAGCAAAGATTAATCAGTATCTTTTTATATAATAAGGTACAACAGCCGCAGTGCAGTCCACGAAAACTTTCCGTATTCTGCAGGATGCTGTCTGACCGGACAGCAGACCTGTCCGTTTACTTCTGTGATTATCGGCGGTTGCTTATATAAACCATGCCGAAGGCTCGTTAGCCAAACTATATACAAAAATGTTTTGACGGCACGACCAGTGCTGAGTATAAATATAAAGTTTTAGCTTTTTGGACTTATAACAACAATATGGCATACAGGAGGCACCGTGGCGGTTCATGTGGTAGACCATCCTCTGGTAAGACACAAGCTCGGCATTCTCCGTGAAGACGGCATCAGTACCAGCCGCTTTCGCGCACTGGCTCAGGAAATATCAAGACTCCTCACCTACGAGGCCACCAAGGACCTTGTAACGGAAAAGAAAACCATCAAAGGCTGGGCCGGAGATGTTGAAGTAGAGGAGATCAAAGGCAAAAAAATCACCGTGGTTCCCATTCTCCGGGCCGGGCTCGGCATGATGGACGGTGTCCTTGACATGGTTCCCGGAGCCCGTGTGAGCGTTGTAGGATTCTACCGGAACGAGGAAACTCTGCAGCCGGTTGAATATTACGTCAAGCTCGCAAGCAACATCGATGAACGCATCGCGCTCATACTTGATCCGATGCTGGCAACCGGCGGAACACTGATGGCTACAATAGACCTGCTCAAGAAGTCGGGCTGCACAAACATCAAGGGACTTTTCCTTGTGGCAGCTCCCGAGGGCATTGAAAAAATTGTGACCGCTCATCCGGATGTAGACATATATGTCGCGGCAATCGATGAAAAACTCAACGATGTAGGATACATCCTCCCGGGTCTCGGAGACGCGGGAGACAAGATATTCGGCACCAAATAGTTTTTTCCAGGCACCGGAAGGTGCCTTTTTTTTGGCCGTTCACCCCCGTTGCGCCCGGTCATGGAGGCATATGGCCTGTCGCACGGGATAAAAACATTTTATAAATACAGTTAGGGAGATAGTAATGAGTACGAGCAGTACAGACTACAACTTCAGGGCAAGAGATTTTGTTCTGGGCGCACAGATGCTTTTCGTGGCTTTCGGAGCGCTTGTCCTTGTCCCGCTTCTTACCGGTCTGGATACCAACGTTGCGTTGTTCACCGCCGGAGCCGGTACGCTGCTGTTCCAGATTGTAACCAAAGGAAGGGTTCCCGTCTTTCTGGCATCTTCCTTTGCTTTCATCGCCCCCATCATCTACGGAGTGCAGACCTGGGGGATTCCTTCCACCCTCTGCGGGCTGGCCGCTGCCGGTCTGTTCTACGTAATCCTGAGTTTTCTGATCCGTCTGAAAGGGACTGAAATGCTCAGCAGAATTCTTCCCCCTGTCGTCACGGGACCGGTCATCATGGTCATCGGGTTGATACTTGCTCCGGTAGCGGTATTCATGGCCACCGGGAAAACAGGTGACGGCTCGGCCATACTTGTTCCCGAAAAAACAGCATTAATCCTCTCCATGACCTCTCTGGCCGTTACTGTTGCCGCATCCCTGTTCGGCAAGGGCTGGCTGAAACTTATACCTATTTTATGCGGTATCGGGGCCGGATATCTTGTATCCATCTTCCTCGGCCTTGTAAGCTTTGAAGCTGTGGCCGCCGCTCCGTGGATCGCCATGCCCAACTTCACCTTTCCTGAATGGAACCTTCAGGCTGTTCTGTTCATTGTTCCGGTAGCAATTGCTCCGGCCATTGAACACTTCGGGGATATTCTGGCTATCAGCTCTGTCGCCGGGAAAAATTACGTGGAAGATCCGGGGATACAGAACACCATGCTCGGAGACGGTCTGGCCACCTCTCTTGCCGCCTGCCTTGGCGGACCGCCGAACACAACCTACTCTGAAGTAACCGGCGCTGTAGCACTGGTAAAGGCATTCAACCCCGCAATCATGACCTGGGCCTCGATAGTGGCCATAGTGCTCGCATTCTGCGGCAAGGTCGGAGCCTTTCTGGCAACCATCCCCGTACCGGTCATGGGCGGCATCATGGTCCTTCTGTTCGGCGCCATCATGGTTGTGGGAATGAACACTCTTGTGCGTTCCGGTGAAGACCTCATGGAACCGCGCAACCTCGCTATCGTGGCCCTCATCGTCATTTTCGGAGTCGGAGGCATGTCCGTACCTACCCCGTTCAGCGATGAATTCCGTCTCGGCGGAATCGGGCTGGCAGGCATACTCGGGGTTGTTCTCAACCTCATCCTGCCCAGACCGGCCAAATCAGAATAATAACGAAGTCCGATCAACCGGATTGTCCGGTTGATTTATATAGAGGCTTGTGAAGAGATATACCCGGACGGTGAAAGCTGTCCGGGTATGTTTTTTTAACTGGCTAACGTACGTTCTGAACTCTCAAATAAAGCACAAGCCCGGTCATGGTCAGAAGAATTCCGCCCCAGCCAAGGGGGCCGGGCAGGGCTCCGCCCAGAAACAGAACTTCTCCGAGCAGTGAAAAGACCACTTCCATGGATTGAGTGCAGTCTGCTGCGGCAAGTTCGGCCGCAGACCTTGCTTTGTGGCGTGCATAGAGAAAAAGGCTGGTCGCCGCCACCCCGGAGAAAACAGCCACAAGAGCCGTGTTCAGCAACTGATTTGTTGAGGGAACCGGAGGTTCAACCGCCACGATAAGCACTGCCCACAACGGCAGCGAACCGAGGGTAAGCAGCAGCACCCGGCAGAAGGGATCATCCATGGCAGGAGAATCCAGCCGGGGGATAAGCTTTCCTCCGCCGTTGCGGGCCTCCCATACCAACTGATTCCCCAGGGGATAGGCAAAGGCCGCAACCAGAACAGGCAGCGCACCGAGCAGCACGGCGTTCCATGAACTTTGCTCCACACTTTCAATATTCACCAGCAGGACCCCGGCAAAGATTATCAGGGTAAGCAGCATGGCCCGCAAAGGAATCTTCCGCCCGAAACCGAGAAGAACTATCGGGGTCGCCAGTATGGTTGTCTGCCATGTGGCGGCAACGACCCAGCCCGGAGCGTAAGAGGCGCTGAATGACAGGAGGGCGTAAAAAACGCCGAAACCGATTCCCCCGGCAATGGTCCAGAAAACGAAATGACGTCGGTACAGATCAAACGATTCAACCAGCAGCTTACGGCGCAGGACAAGAAGACCGGCACAAAGCAGTACGAGCATCCAGACGTATCTGAGGCTGGCCGACCAGACCCAGTGGCCGCCTTCAAGGCTCATGGCACGATTGAGAATGAATGTGGAACTGAAAAACAGGGCTGCCAGAATTCCGGTCAGGATAATCTTCATGGCTTTTCTCCGGAATATTTTGATAATGAATCTGAATGAGTATCCAATAGGCAATGGAAAGTCCACCGAACAGATAAAGGAAACAGGATATATAGCGAAAAATCAGACCGAAGACTTTCTGTATTTTTTACTTGGGCTCAATACGAAAAGGCTGAAACCGAACGTAACCGAAGTACGCGAGTTTCAGCCTTTTTCCTATATAACGAAACCGGAAGCGCTTTATAGGCAGCATACGGGATCAAACCCGCACACCGTCACAAAAGCTCTTCTATAACAGCCAGGAAGAAACTTGCCGCAACCGGCAGGATTTCGTCGTTGAAGTCGAAGCGGCTGTTATGCAGCGGAGCTGAATCTCGGCCGTTTCCTATCCAGACATAACACCCCTTGGTGTGCTGCATGAAGAAGGCATAATCCTCGGCGGCCATGGAGGATTCCAGACCTGTGAGGACATTTTCTTCGCCGACAACTTTCGCAGCCGCCCGAACAGCGATATCCGGGGTAGTGTTCACCAGCACCGGATGCTTGCGCACGTAATCAAGTTCAGTCTCCACGCCGTACATAATTGCGACGCCATCGGCCACCTGCCCTACGGAATCCTCTATGAGATCCCTGATTTCCTCACTGCAGGTACGCACATTGCCCTGAACCAGAACTCTGTCCGGGATGCCGTTACGCAGGCTGCCGCCGTGGACCTGGGTTATCGAGACAACACCGCGTTCATGGGAAGGGACCTTGCGCGGAACAATGGTCTGCACTCCCTTGATGATGTCGGCCACAGCCGCAAAGGGCTCGTTACAGACGTGCGGCATGGATGCGTGCCCGCTCTTGCCGGTAACGTGAATTTCAAAACGGTCTTCGGAGGCCATGCAGGCGCCGCTGTGCACGGCGATCTTTCCGGGCTCAACACCCGGCCAGGCATGAAAGCCGAACATATAATCGACCTTGTATTTCTCGAAGAAGCCGTCTTCTATTACCCGCAGGGCTCCCTCATACCCTTCTTCTCCGGACTGAAAAAGCAGCAGAACGGTTCCGTTGAAATCACGGTGCTCGGAAAGGTATGCGGCCAGAGTGATAAGCGAAGTACAGTGGCCGTCATGCCCGCAGGCATGCATCTTTCCGGCAGTCTGCGATCTGTGGGGGAAATCGTTCTCCTCGTCCATCGCAAGGGCATCCATATCCACACGGAAGGCCACTGTCGTATCTCCCTCACCGCCCTTTATCTCGGCAACAAGGGAATTCACACCGATATCGGAATACGAAATCCCGTATCCGTCCAGTCTGGACTTGATCAGCCTGACGGTTTCCACCGTATCCAGTCCAACTTCCGGGTTCTGGTGGATTTGGCGGCGCACGGCCTTCATTTCATCAAACAGCGCAAGTACTTCGGGATTAATCCCCATTTAGATGTCTCCCATGTACTTGAGCACACCCTGGGCGATGGCCGCGGATGCAATATAAGTGGAAATCATAACAAAAAGGCTGACCACAACGATACGCCAACCGCTTTTCTTGAACGCATCAAGATCCTTACCGATAGCCACACCGGCATAGGCAAGAATGGGTGTGGTCAAAGCCAGAAAGTGGACCTTGGCTACGTATGCGTTGACGGTTTCAGAAAGGGGAACTCCGGGCAGGGTGACAATAACCCCGTAGGTGATGACGAAAAGTACGGAAGGTATTTTCCTGAACACGAACATATTTGTAGCCACACCGGCAATACAGATCAGGAGCAGGATGCCCATACCGGGCAGGGCCTCGACCATATTGTTGCTGAAACCGGCCTGGTTGCCGATCAGGACCATTATGCTCACGATGATGAGCACGATTAACGATTCTAAAAGATTCTGTGCTTTAGTCATTACGCGGCCTCCGAAGAAGTCTTGAATTTGAGTTTGTACAGGTAGGCATACAATTTGTTGGACAGGGGCAGGGCAATAATCAGAGACATGTAGACACCGTCAATACCGGACAGGGTGTTGCTGGCCACGCCGAAAGCCTGAATCTGCTCGGCCATGGCAGGATAGGCGGCACTGAGACTCCCGATAGAAGCGGTCATCATGCTCGCGCTGCCCACACCGGAGGCCATGGCCAGTGCATAGGGATGGAAAATGTTGAAGGCGGCAAGAAGGGAAGCCATCAATCCGAAAAAGATGGTTCCGAAAACGGTTCCGCAGATGTAAACGCCCATAACTCCGCGCCCTTCGGCGGAATCAAGGCCGTAAATATCACCGATGAGAGCGACATTGGGCTCACGGGCAATGGAATGTGCGGCACCTACAGCTTCGCGCCTGAGCCCGAGATACATGGCGATGGGGATACCTATGAACAGGGTGGCGATGTTACCGAATTCCTGCAGGACAAGAGCCGGACCGGCCTTGAGGATATCATAGAATTTCGGACCAACAAGGGTTCCGTAACGGGCCATAAGCAGAAGCAGGGTCAGGCCGACCAGTGTGCTGGCCTGAAACATTTCCTTTTCCTTGACGACTTTCAGAAATTTGGGCCCGAGAAAAATACCCATGAACATTGCATACAGCATGGGCAGCAGAACAAGCTTACCGGGGCCGACCTTGAAAGTAATGATTCCGATCAGTTCCGAAACCACCACCAGCACGAGTACCACCAGGTGCAGTTTCACGTTCTTCACAGCATCGTTCATAAAAACACTCCACTGTTGCGGCCGCACAAGCGGCCTTTTGATTTAGTGCAATACTGTCCGCAGCGGACAGGTCCTCCAGCACACCCCCGGCCCCGTTGTCCGGGGTTCGTTTAAGGGGACAGACATATTTTCGGACACGACATAAATATGTCCGAAAATGCGCCTAAAAAAATCCTGACTTATATGAGAAGCCGAACCATCTTTTTGGGACGGCCGACCTTGCGGGCAGCCTCGCTGCCGTTGAATTCGGCATACCCGCTGTCCAGAAATTTCTTGAGCACCCTGCGGGCGCTCCGCTCACCTATGCCGAGACAGGCAGCAAGATCCGAGGAATCAAAAGTATCCTTGCGCGTCTTTTCCATCAGGGCCTTGATTCTGGCCAGATAACTGGGGCTGATGCCGATCTTTCCGGACATGTCCAAAAGCCTGTCATCCACCACATGAGTGGAATATTCAAGCTCGTCCGCTTCCCCTATGGGTCCTCTGATCCGGGCGCCTTCAACAACAAACAAGCCTCCTCTGGAAAGCTGAGAAGCGTTGTCCAGCGCCTTGCGAGCCGATTTTTCCGCCTCAAAGGCCGTGGCGCCGATCCCTATCCCGGAAGAAAAAATAATGTTGCGTTCCCTGCCCCAGGCAAGAAGCCTCAGGAAATGCGCCCGGTGCAGTTCACTTTCAATAAGTCCCCGCGTGGCGAATATGACGTGTTCCTCGGTTCCGAAATTGAACAGACTGCCCTGAATTGCCCTGACATATTCGAGCAGTTCAAGATAAAACCGCCCGCCGTTCTTCATATCGTCATACTGGTTGATGGAACTGCGGGAGATTGAGTTCAACCGGACGAGCTGTATGGCTATGCCTGCCGAACGCAGGCTGCGGGTACGTATGCGGCTGACAAGCCGGGTGACCGTATCGTGAATCTGCAGATTGCTTGCATACAGCCGGAAGACAGGCAAACCCAGTTTCTTCAGTTCATTAAAGACGTAGCCGAAACCGGTGGCAATGGCCTCCACCTGACCGGATTCATAAAGTTCCACGTGACGGTCAAAATAATCCTGTTCGTTGAGATAAATGGCAAAAGGCATGGAATGGATACTCTCAAGCTCGACTCCGAACTCCTTGACCACTTCCACAAGGATGTCGTCACTGACCACGTCAATGGAAAGTTTACCGGACATGATACCGCTGCGGTGCATTTCGGACAGCACCCGCAACAGGCTGTATCCACCACGAGGGATGTGCTCGTAGGGTTTGGAAACGGTGCCCCTGGCCTTGGCTCCCTCCTGCACGGCAATACCGGTGAATAGAGTCCCTTGAGTCTCCCGCTGGCACTGTTCCAGAACTTCCCACGAATCTTCCGCCCGTTCACGTACGTAAGTACGCAACTCGACATCCGGACAACGCCGGGAAACAACCTCCTCCACGAGGTGAACGGAGTCCGAAGGACCTATGCAGCCAATTTTCATTAATCAACCTGTGTGCTGAGGGATCAGGGGCAATCCGGAGAGACAGCTTGTATTTCGATATTTTCGGAAATGTCACTAATATGTCCAAAATTTGTAAAATTGTGCACATGCAGACTGATCGTGTCAAGAGGGGGTAAATAATTGGGGCTGGAGAGCACCTAATTATAAAAGTGGTTTAATTCTATATGCGAAATTAAAAGCGGAAATAATTCTAAATAAGAAAATTAATATCAGATAAAATCTCAAAAAATAAATATCACCCTAACACGTACAAAATTACATCTATTACAATAACACTATACTGCCAATTGAATACATAACTACATCTATTCAAATAATTTCAATACCTTCACAACATCTTCAGGTGAGGGTATGCGCCCGCGGCTGAAAGCAGGTGCGTACGGCCTGCCGCGAAAAAAATCATGTGCCCAGCACACGACCGTCGGATGAAAGAATTCAGGGTTGTTCAGCACTATCTGTGCCTTTGCACGCCCGTCTTCCTGCTCCGCCAGGCCGGTAAAACCGGCTTCATGCCTTTCGTAAGTATACCGGACCCCGGAAATATGCCGAAACCGGAATCCGCCCAGGACACATTGAATCCAGAAATCCCAATCCTCGTAGGCGGTATTCGCGGGATACCTTGCTCCGCTGTCCCAGACCTTGCGGTGAAAGACTGTTGCCGAGGGTATGACATTCTGGGTTCTGAGATAGACAGGCTTGAATTCGGGAAGAAAAACTTCACGGGAATTTTCGGACGATTTCTCCAAGTAGTCGGTATACACGATGTGTCCGCCGGAATTACGGCGAAGTACGTCAAGGCAGGATTCCAAAAACTCGGGGTGGAATGTATCATCCGGGTCCAGGCAGCAAAGATATTCGCCACGCGCCCTTTCCAGTCCGTAATTTCTGACCGGCCCCGGACGTCCGCTGCGCGCAGGGGTCAGAATTTCGAAACTCGCGCACTCCAGCCTCCCGGACCACTTTACGGCCTGCTCCATGGAATCATCAGTGCTTCCATCATCCACAAACAGGATCTGAACATCAGCAAGAGAAAAGGTCTGCGCCGCCAGCGAACTGAAAAAACGGTCGGCAAACCTGCCGTAATTATAATTCGGGATGACAATGGAAATCAGGCACATGAATCCGTCCCGGTCTGCAAGATTTAAAAACACTATAGAAGCATTACGGAGCAACTACTCGGATATTCCGACAGAATGGCTCTACATCATCCACTCCAGCACCGCAGAATACACAACTATTCACCTGTTTAGAATGTTTTTATTCCATACTGGATATATGGCACAATGACTTCTGCCTTCCCGATAAAAAAACTGAGGCCGCCCGAAGGCGGCCCGGCAAGCATCAACGTATCAATTCCTACTCAAAGAGGTGCAGATAATCTCCATACCCGTTACGGTCCATCTCTTCCCGGGGGATAAACCTCAAAGACGCTGAATTTATGCAGTATCTCAGCCCGGTTGGCCGTGGGCCGTCATCAAACACATGGCCAAGATGCGAATCGGCTCTCCGCGAACGGACTTCGGTCCTTTTCATAAAAAAGGAATCATCCACCCGCTCGACAATGCCCTCGGGATCAATGGGACGGGTAAAACTGGGCCATCCGGTTCCGGAGTCGAACTTATCAGCAGAACTGAACAAAGGTTCACCGGAAACGATATCCACGTATATTCCTTCACGCTTGTTGTCCCAATATTCATTATTGAAAGCAGGTTCTGTAGCATCGTTCCTGACAACATCGAACTGCAGCGGAGTCAGCCGTTGCTGCAGATTATTATCTCCGTTATCTTCAACCTCCCCGTTTTCTATGGCAAAACCCTTCTCCGGATTGGAACCTCCCCAATGCTCCATTATGAATGAATTCCTGCCGGACAGAAAACGATACCAGGTATACCGCGCCGGATTCTTCCTGTGGTAGTCCTGATGATATTCTTCAGCCGGATAAAACCTGCTGAATGGAAGTATTCCGGTCACTACCGGCCGGGAAAACACCCCGGAAGAATCAAGATCGGCAACGGCCTTTTCCGCAAGGGCCTTCTGGCCTTCATCGTGATAGAAAATCGCGGAACGGTACTGGCTGCCTCTGTCATTGAACGAACCTCCCGGATCGGTGGGATCATGATGTTTGAAAAAGACCTCAAGGATCGTTTCATAACCGACTTTCGCCGTGTCAAATCGAACCTGTACAGCTTCAAGATGCCCTGTAGTGCCTGTGCCGACCTGCTCATAACTCGGGTTTTCAACGTCCCCGCCGGTATATCCGGAAACAACGTCAATCACGCCGTCAATCTTTTCCATATCCGCCTCGACACACCAGAAACAACCTCCGGCCAGTGTCGCTGTTGCAATTTCGCCAGCTTTTACCATCTCAGCCTCCTTTATTACCGAGTAAAATCCCAGAGCAAATGCGACTCCAAGCAAACCCGCTGTGATCAGCTTCAAATACGAACCTGCATGTTTCATGGCATTCTCATTTATTAGTAATAGTAATTTATATTAAATTAAGATGATAAATCTCCATGTCAAGTATGACACTGAAAATGATCGGAATTGCACAACATATAAGCATGAGCGATACCCGACATGCAGATTGAGAGATAAGGTTGATCTAATAGCGGATGAAAACTACGGGACTGCTGTATATTTCAAATTACATTGCATGGGACCGAAAAACACGTATATTAGCAAGAAACATATTTGTAAGAGCGGCACTATTACAATCTACACAGATAACAGCAAAGACGAACAGTTCGGAACATAAGATGCTCCATAATAATTGAACTTGTTCAATGTCACCAATAAATTAAAACGGCACGACATGCGGATTGCTGAATCAACTCAACAGCCATGCATAGCCTTAAATCACAATAAGTTACATATGTTTCAACGGTTGAAAACAAAAATATTACTTTTCCTTATTACAGCATTCCTGCTTTGTCCCTTTCCCTGCCTTGCCGGGGAAGAGCAGGTAATTGTGTTCATCCCGAAAGCGACACTTCCGCATTTCTGGAGGACTGTGTGCATGGGGGCGCACACAGCGGTAAGCGACAGCAATACAAGGATTATATGGCGTGGCCCCAGAGTGGAGAACAAATCCGATGCCCAGAAACACCTGATTGAATTCTATACAGCGAAACATGTGGACGCTATGGTGATCGCTCCGGCCCACAAAAACAGACTCAACGAAAGTATCGACAAAGCCATCAAGGCCGGCATCAAAGTCGTAATAGTAGACTCCAGAACATCAGCCAACCGTCAAGACAGCCTTATTGCCACGGACAATTATCAGGCGGGAAGAATAGGTGCAAAAATTCTGCTGGAAAAGACGAAAGGGAAAGGATCGCTTCTGCTTATGGGCAATGTTCCGGACAATGGTTCCATATCCGACAGGGAGCAGGGATTCATAGATGCCGTCCACGAATTATCGCCGGGCACCACGGTTATAAAGCTGAACACTCAGGAAGGAACCAGAATGGAGGCCCAGCTTGCTGCGGAGGAAATACTGCAAAGCAGTATTCCGCTGTCCGGAATATTTTCCGACAGCGAAGTTTCCTCGGAAGGAGTCCTGTACGCGCTGAAAAAACTCGGCATCACGGGCATACCGTTTGTTGCCTTCGATTACACCGAGGAACTGCTTTCGGCCCTGAAGACCGGGCTTGTAGACGTTGTAATCGCCCAGACTCCATTTGCCATGGGTTATATGGGCGTACGCACGGCAATGGAACTGCTGGAGGGAAAAGAGGTGCCCGCCACAATGAAATGCCCGATAAAAATACTTACCAGAGAAAATATAGACCGCAATGAAATCCTGCGCTGCCTGCGCAAAGCCGATGAGGAGGAAAAAGCGGCCTGCCCTATCTGCTTCAACTGATTCAAGCCCCCCACCGTTCAATATACCGGTCCACATCAAATTTTCTGCGACAGCCCTTCTCATTCATATATCTTACGGAACCGAATACCGGACGTTTCTTCCACGGCCGGTCATGCAATCCCGCAATGGACCACAGCGCGCCGACGTATCCGTTGGGATCACGCCCGTCCAGAGCATAACGGTCATTAAGCATATTAACGGTATCAAGCGCCGCTTCCGGCGATGCCGACCATTCAAGCACTTTCTTGGCCCAGTACATACGCATGTATCCGTGCATGCTTCCACTGCGCAGGAGTTGATTCTGCGCGGCATTCCAAAGGGCGGAATGTGTTGCCGCGCGCTCGAATTCGTCCTGCGAATAAACATAGCTGCGTGAATCTCCGGTGCATTCTCCGAGAGTCTTCAGTGCCCATTCCGGGGCGGCTTCCAGAGAATCATATGCCGGCGAGTGCAGGCAGAAATTATCCGAAAGTTCCCTGCGCACAACAAGCTCCTCCAGATACGCTTCCTGATTCATACCCACCCCGCTGTGCGCAACTTCAAATGCCGCACGCTGCGGAGCAAGCTGCCCGAAATGGAAATAAGGAGACAACCCTGAAACAGCATCTGCATTAGGGTCGTTACGCTGCTCCGCATAATAAGAAAGCTGCTTCGAAATAAATCCTTCCAGCCGGTTACGCGCGGCACTCTCCCCCGGAACCAGCGATACAGGGCCAACGCCCCGATCCACATCAATATAATCCCGCGCCGCCCCCCAATCAGTTCTGGCGATCGGTAAAGACTCTCCCCGCATGGGAAGAAGATCGGGAAAATCTGTCAGAAATTCCGGCAGAAGTTTTTGAACCTTCGGCCGGAATGTCCGGGCCGCATATTCACGTTTATCACTTACAAATCTGGCCGGGACCACGTTATGCCCGTCCACCTCCAGAAGCGAAATTTCCAGCTGTTTCGCAATACGTCCCTGCCATTGCCGTTTTATACGCAGGGGGTCGAAGTCGGTAACGATCAACCCGGCTCCGATTTCGCCTGCCAGTGCCGGGATTTCCGATTCAGGATTACCCGTTCGCAACAGAAACGGTATTCCCAGTTCAGCCAGGGAGGATTCCACTTCCTCAAGGCCGCGGAGCATGAAGTCGTAATGCCGCAGAGCGGCTCCGGGATATGATTTCATAAGGCAGAACACGACCGCAAGCTGACGGGATTCACCGGCCGCAAACCGGGCATGCAGCAGTCCCCAGTTGTCACGCACGCGCTGTTCCCGGCTCATCCAGTACACAACAGGACCGACGGTATCACCTGCACGATTCAGGGCATATATTCTGCGACTGTCTATATGTTTCATTCTCAGCCTCGAAATAAACAGTATTACGGATAAGCTTTACCCGATCAAACGTGGTTGCGCAGCATCAGTTCAACGGGAAACGGATTGAGATAATACTGTTTTTTCAGATAATCCTTGCCATGTTTCCGCACATGATGGTTGAGCAGGGCAATTGGTACAATAAGTGGAACAAGCCCGCAACGATACTGCTCTATCACTTCTTTCAGCTCCGCCTTTTCATCGGAACTGATATCCTTTTTGAAATATCCCATAGCATGATCCAGAACATTTACATGCTTCTTTGCCGTGGGCATAAAATTCAACGCCTTTAAAAGCAGTTCCAGATACTGTGCTTCCATAACCTCAGGCGCCATTGTTCCGGTGGACGCGACAAGCCGGCCCATTTCCCGGTATATTTTCTCGTTATGAGCCAGAACCAGCATTTTGTGCCGCGTATGAAAATCCACGACCGCGCCTCTTTTAACTCCTTTATCAACTTCTACGGTCACATCTCCGGCAACGGCATCCTTCCAGCGCTTGAGGGTGAAGATTCGCGTTATGAAATTTTCCCTTATGCGAGCATCATGCAGCCTGCCGTCATCCTCGCAGGGCATCCATGGAAAACGCTCCATGACCATGGCAGCCCATATGCCCCGGCCAGTATACAGAACCCTTCCGTTTTCCTGAAAGACCTTCATCCGCCCCATTGCATTTGAGGGAGACCCGTGTTTGAAAATATATCCGCAAAGCCCCTCTTTTTCCAATGCATCCAGCCGCGTCCAGCCCCATTCAGTCATACGCTCGGTCCAATCCTCACCGGATCTGCGCCCGACCAGCCTCGGGGCCGAGACATCACCTGCAAGGCGCAGAGCCTCCCTAGGAACAGTCATTCCGCATTCAACTTCAGGACAGACAGGAACCCACTCCACATACTGTCCTAAAACGTCCCGCAGATATGTATCAAGCTTGTGTCCGCCATCATAGCGGACATTTTCCCCAAGAAGGCATCTGGCTATTCCCAGTTTTATTCTGGCGTCTCCGCTGCTGTTTTCTCCCATACCTGCTCCTTTAGATATTAAAAACAATTCGGGATAATGTAACACTTTTCCCCGGCCATAAACAACTGTTCACTGATCGACAGAGCAGCCTTTTTAGAAATTACGATGACAAAATACCCCGCATCGGTATACAATGAATCAATCCCTCAACACGAAGCTAAAGCACCGGACGCTCTATGCAGGACTCTGAAACACTAAAATCCCAATTATCGCAAAGCGAAATTAAATTTCGTACTCTTTTTGATTCTCTGGAAGATTCCGTAATCATGTACGAAGTACTCCCGGACGGCAGCAGAGGACTGATCAGGGATGTGAACAAGGCCGCCTGCAACAGGCTGGGGTATTCACGGGATGAACTGCTCGGCATGACGGTAATGGATCTTGACACTCCGGAATCCGAGACGTGGAAAACCCCGGTCGAAGTCAGATATGCCGCCGGACCGGCTCTTTTTGAGGCCTCTCACCATGCCAAAAACGGCACCCTCATTCCGGTGGAAATCAACGCAAGAAAATTCATGTATGAAGGTCAGGAGATGATCCTGGCCATCTGCCGTGACATAAGAGCACGCAAGGAAGCGGAAAAAGTTAAGGAAAGACATCTTGCCACTCTGGAAGCGGAGGTGGAAAAAAGAACTGCAGCCCTGAGGACAATAAACAACACTCTAAGAACTCAGGCAAAAGAAAGAAAAATAGCAGAGCGTAAGGCAGTACAGGCGGAGAATAATCTCCGGGGGCTTATTGATGCCAGCCACCAGTCCATTTTCATGGTCGATCCGGACGGAGTTGTTTTATACGTAAACAAAACAGTCGCCGACAATCTGGGCTCAACTCCGGAACAGATGGTGGGAACAAACATTTATGACTATATTGCACCGGATCTTGCCGCCGCCAGAAAACAGAAACTCACTCAGGCTGTAAGAAGTGGAGAAATTATCAAATTCAACGACAAACGGAATGAAAGTCATATTTTCCACACCATCTACCCGATAATTGAAAAAAACAGCGTAACAAGAGCTGCTGTCTATGCCGAAGACCTGAGTGAAAAACTTAGCACGGAACTGAAACTGGAACAGTCCAGACATATCCGCTCTGTTCTATACGATATCCTGAGCCACTCCCAATCTACCGACAATCTGGAGGAACTCCTCGCTTCCATCCATCAGATCATGATTAAGGAACTGCGGGCCGATAATTTCCATGTCGCTCTCATTGACGAAAATCGCCGGCAACTGACTTTCGAATACTGCTTTGACAAAATTTCAGTCTCCTGCCCGTCCATCCGAGACATAGACGATCCGGACAACAGGCAACTTCCCCTTCTTCCCCTCCGGAAAAACAGGATAACCCAATTGGAAAAGGCTGAAATCCTGGCTATGCAGGAAGAAAGGGTAATCGATGTTCCCACCACGGAAATTCCGGAAGTATGGCTCGGCGTTCCCATGAAAATACGCGGAACCACGATAGGGACTCTGATCGTCCAGCATTATGACCGCTGCGACAAATATACGGATGAGGACCTAAAACTGTTTGAGGCCTGCTCGGACCAGATAGCCATAGCAATTGAAAGAAAAAAATACGACTCGGCCATAAAGGAAAGCGAACAGCAGTTCAGGGCTCTTTACGAAGAAAACAACTCCGTAATGTTCATAATAGACCCGACCGACGGACAAATACTGGCAGCAAACAGTGCTGCCGAAAAAATGTACGGAATGCCGCGGACGGAACTATGCAGCAAATTCATCTACGAACTTAACACCATGAGCAGGGCTGAAGTAAATGCGGCCATGACCAGAGCCAGGGAAAAAAACCAGCGGAGCTTCATTTTCAAACACCGTATCTCCGGTGGAGAGGTACGGGACGTGGAGGTGTTCTCCGGTCCTTTCCAGTTCAAAGGGGAAACCAGACTCATTTCCATTGTGCTGGACATTACGGACCGGCTTAAAAACGAAAGGGAGTTGTCCAGAGCAAAGGAAAATGCAATTGCCGCCAACAAGACCAAAGATGAATTTCTGGCCAACATCAGCCATGAGATAAGAACTCCCCTGAACGGAGTGATGGGCATGCTTCAGCTGCTGCAGCGTGCCGCCATGCCTGAAGATCAGGCAAACAGTATTAATATCGCCCTGCAATCCTCACGCAACCTGCTGCGGGTGCTGGACGACATCCTTGACCTCTCCAAGATGGAAGCCGGCACACTGATTCTCATCAAATCCGCATTCTCGCTTAAAGGACTGCTGGACGAATGCGTGAACCTTTTCGATTTCCAGGCCAGAGACAAAGGCATCGCCCTGACCTGCGAGATGAAGATAGATGAGGATATGGATTACGTTGGTGACGAGGGAAGACTCAGGCAGGTGATCTTCAATATTCTGGGAAACGCACTCAAATTTACCGAGACCGGTTCTGTCCGCATTGAAGTTGAGACTCTTCCGGAAATGACCCCGGACAAAAGGATGCTTCATTTCCGCATAACCGATACCGGGATAGGGATTCCGGACGACAAGCTGGATACGATTTTCGAATCCTTCACTCAGGTCGACGGTTCTCTTTCCAGACGTTACAAAGGTGCAGGGCTGGGGCTTTCCATTGTAAAAAGGCTTGTAGGACTCATGGACGGCTCCATAAACATCACAAGTGAACTGGGCCGCGGAACATCCATCAGCGTAAAAATCCCGGTCGGAACTGCTCCCGGCAAAAAGGAAAAACAGACAGAGGGCTCCGTTTCACCGGCAGCTCCGATGAAAATAATGCTGGTGGAGGACGAAATGGTAAACAGGATGATGGCCCGGCGCATACTGGAACAGATGGGACACGAAATAGTCTGTGCGGAAAACGGGCAGGAGTGCCTGAGAATGCTGGCAGAGAACAAAGTGGATGTAATCCTGATGGACATTCAGATGCCGGTAATGAACGGACTTGAAGCCGCCAGAAAAATCCGGCAGGAAGAAGCCTACCGAGTTTTCAGTGATATTCCGATCGTGGCCCTGTCCGCGCACGCCAACGCCGAAAGCCGCCGGAAAGCGGAGAAAAGCGGAATGAACGGTTATATCTGCAAACCCTTTGAGTGGGATGAACTCGAAAGAGCCCTGCGGGACGTAGATCCCCGCTGAATCAGTTGTTGTATTGACATAAACTCGGTTTCAAAGGCATTTATCCTGTCTGGCGGATGATAAAATAACAGGATAAACCAAGAATGGAGCGGGATAGATGCCTAACTACGCAGATATTTTCAACCGGGAGATGCTGGATGAACTTTTTCCGGCAACCAGAACAGACGAATTCTTTGAAGCTCTTTTCGGTGACGCCGAGGACGGAAGCTACGATATTTCGCTAAGCTACAAAGGAGAATCCGAAAACGGGGTTGACTTTGAGCTTCAACTCAGACAGCGCCCGGGCTGCTGCCTGGCCTGCAATCTGACCTACGGGCTGCCGCAGGTCTTTTCGCGCCACCCTATCATTAATATTCAGGGAATGGCTCAAAAGATCGGCGAAGCTCTGGGAAGGCCGGAAAACGTTTCCTGGCAGTTGGGTGCTACCAGAGAAATGAGCAGAGAGTTGCATGTAATACCTCTTTCGGTAAGACTGGACTGAGCAACGTACCGGAATCTATTTCCGTGGAAGACGAAATGTTACGGCCGGACTTCTGCACTCGTGGAGTCCGGCCTGATTTTCACCCGGCAACAGTTATAATTGAAAATTCAGTAGGAACAGGGCTGAATAAGGTTGAATCATACCCTCTGAGCCTGTAGTATTGGTAGGGCTGTTTGTTTTTTCAGGAGCGGGGAATGTTTGAAAATTTAAGATACGGTATATTTTCCAACAATTCAAAACATGTCTCAAATGACAGATTGGCGCTGGTCGGTCTTGGAGCGACCGAGATCAGCGTGTATTCTTCTTGGGAAAAAGCCTCCGCCGGCCTGAAGGAAAATGCCATCGATGTGGCTCTGGTGGATGAGGATCTGCATGATATAAACGGCTTCGCCTGCCTGAAAAACCTGAAGCGCCAGGCTTCAAGGTCACTCCCTGTAATCATGGTAACTACCGACCAGCGCAAGGATTCGGTTCTGAATGCGATTTCCGGAGGCTGCGGAGGATACGTTCTGCGTCCATACAGCATGGAAACAATGAAACGGCATCTCTATGCAGCTTACATGAGCGCTACGCCGGATGAAATTGAACGTGAACTGCTGAGCGCATCATGGGAAATGGTTTCGAACGGAAGTTTTGACGAGGCCATAACCGGATTCGAAGAAATTGTAGAGGAACTCGCCGAAGCCCAAAAGAACCCGGCAGAAGAATATTTCGAAAAAGGCCTGAACTATCTCTCGCAGGAAAAATACGGCAAGGCCATCATCGCCTTCAACAAAGCCATAGCTCTGAACGAAATGTACGCCGAAGCGTATAAGGGCATGGCCGACGCCTATAAAGGCAAAGGCGATATGGACAACTATCAGGAGTTCCTGACCAGAGCTGCCGACATTTACGCAATTCAGGACAATCTGGATAATGTGAAGGAACTTTTCATCGAAATTCTGCAGAACGAGCCGGAAGCGGTAAACCCGTTCAACCGTCTGGGGGTGAAGCTGCGGAAAGAGGGCGACTACAACGGCGCCATCAGGGCCTACCATCAGGCCTGCACCTTCACTCCAAATGATGCCAACCTCTATTACAACATGGCCAGAGCCTATACGTACTCCAAGGATTATGAAAGCGCCCTGAACTATACGGAACTTTCATTGCGCCTTGATTCGTCGCTTGAACCGGCCAAGGCCCTGCACAGCCAGATCATCAGGATAATGGAAAAAGAGCAGAGCAAACCCGGACCTTCCACTCCGGCTTCCGGCAGCGAAAAGGTAATTATCGACAACGGAGACTGATCGGGCAGCAGGTCAGGACGGGCAGACAATTCCTTCCAGTTCAAGCAGTTTCCGCTTAAGATCCAGTCCCATAGCGAATCCGGTAAGACTTCCGTTTGAGCCCACCACGCGGTGACACGGTATTATCAGGGGCAACGGATTCTTCGAATTAGCAGCCCCCACAGCCCTGAAGGCCTTCGCCTTGCCTATATTTTCCGCCACTTCCCTGTACGTCCTTGTTTCTCCCCATGGAATGCGGCACAACTCCGCCCAGACCATTTTCTGGAAATCAGTCCCCTCCGGGGCAATTTCAAGATCAAAATTCCTGCGTTCACCGGCAAGATACTCGTTTATCTGGCGCACGGCCTCCTTGAACATGGAGTCGTCTCTGATCCAATGGTCGGGAATTTCGATCGGTCCGGCCCCGCTGCCGGTATTCAAGTGCAGGGAAGTCAGACTTTCTCCGTTTCCGGAAACGACAACTTCACATAGAGAAGTAGTGAACCTGCTGTAATATATATTCTTCATCAAAATCTCCTGCAATGACATACCGCCGGTTTTCATTTAAGCTATCGCACCGTACGGCTTACACAATTTTTATAACCTGCAGCAAAAAAGCACTGCTGTTGCTCCACGCGCAGCAACTTAAAACAAAATACGGAGAACACCATGATAATTCTCACCGCGACAGTTCAGGCTGCGCAAGGAAAAGAAAAAGACCTTGAGGATATCCTGAGGGAACTGGTCAGAAAAACGGCCAGCGAAAAAGGCGCTGTTGAATACCGGCTGCACAAGGTTGCCGGAGTTACCGGGAAATACCGCTTCATTGAAAAATTCAAGGATCAGGCCGCGTTTGACTTACATTCGGGTTCGGATCACTTCAAAAAACTGGGAGCCGCAATGGAACCGTTTGTGATCGAGAATGAACTTGAGATGCTGGAACTGCTGGACTCCATTCCAGAAAACCAATCGAAATAATGTAAGAACATATTACATTTTCCGGTACGCGTTCGCTGAAAAATTCTACCGCTCTGCAGCACGCGTGCCGTTTTTCCCGCTACCCCTGGATAAAACAAAAAGTGAAATCAGGGGAACCAATCCCCCCACGATGCCCATTCTGCCTATCATTTCAATCTTGGATCCCCAGTCAAACGAGATGATTTCCATGGCTGCGGCAGCGAATATGAAACTGCTGAACGTGATCAGGGCAGATGCAGCACCGATGTCCCGGTCTACGGTTTCGAGGATCATATGGTTGCTTATCGGTCTGCTTAAACCGATGAAAAAAGTCATCAGAATCATGGTAATAAAAAACATCACCTTGTCACCGCCCAGAAAATATATCCCTGTTGCAGCACAAAGCACCCCGATAAGGGAAAATTTCAATATGGCCATGGATGAGTAACCCACGCAAAGTCGGGAACAGGCAAATGATCCGGCCATGAATCCAAAGGCGTTCAAGCCGAAAAACATGGCATACTGCTGCTCGCTGAGTCCGAACCCCGAAATGTAAATATCCGCTGAGCCGGCCAGAAAACCGAAAAAACCTATACTCACAAAGGCAAAAGCAAAGCAGTAGACAGTAAAACGCAGGTTTCTAAACACAACCGGATAACGGGCCAGCATTTCCAGTACTCCGCCGCTGGTCTTCTCAAAGTCCGGTTCACGGAAGGCCAGCGCGCCCAAAAAAGCCACCGAAGCCAGCAACGCCTGACAGGCGAATATCCATTCCCAACTCAAATACCTGGTAGTAATACTCCCAAGCATGGGAGCTACCATCGGACAGAGGGGAATAATAACGCCGATATATGCCAGCACCTTCTGCCGCTCAGTGCCTGAATAAAGATCCTTTGCCAGAGCCATGGACAAAGCGGAGGCGGAGGCAGCACCTGCAGCCTGAATTATGCGGGACACAACAAGCATCCAGATATTGACGGACAAGGCACAGAGCAGACACCCGGCCACATAGATGCCCACACCGACCACAAGCACCGGCTTGCGCCCGAACCTGTCTGAAAGCGGGCCGTATATCAGCATAAAAAAACTGAATGCAAGAAAGAATGCCACCAGCGACAGATTGACCGAGGACAACGGTATGCCCCACTCAGCCTGTATCGTCGGCAGGGCGGGGAGGTACATGTCGGTGGAGATGGCCGGGAAAGCGGCGAGCATGGTAATAAAAAGAAAATTGGGCATGAAAACACACCTTTCAAAATCACCCGTAACGCGGGTTGGCTGTCAGAGGAAAAAGATATCTGCTGATGCAAAAATAGACTGAAAGTGCTGAGTTCGGAGTAGAAGGTATAAGGTACAGCCGCACCGAAGGTCAACCGCAATTATACTTATTCTCCCCGGAGCTGGAATGAAGCACAGCAAAAAATACGGCTGAACCGGAAGAAAAATCGCAACGCCCTGTCAGGTTCTGAGCGGCAGGGAAATAACAAATACAGCCCCTTTTTTCTCATAACTTTCGGCAGAAATACTGCCGTGGTGCTCGCTCATTATTCTGCCGGCCACAGCTAGCCCCTGGCCGGTACCCTTTCCTTGTTTCTTGGTGGAAAAGAAGGGCTCGAATATCCTGCCCAGATTCTCCCTGGGAATACCTATGCCATTGTCCGAGATAACGATTCTGACATCTGAACCGACCCTGCCGCTGGCAATTCTTATGGTTCCCCTGACGATGTCACTACCGGAATGTCTTATGGTTATAGCTTCCACGGCATTAATTATCACTGTTATCAAGACATGGATTATGTCCCGTGAAATACAGCTGACAGCCGGAAGGTTCGGAGCAAGATCAAGATCCATTACCGCAATACCGTCCCAGGTGCTGTGGGTAATGTCCACGCACTGGCGGATCAGACTGTTTATATCCTCCGGTTCAGAAACAGCAGGCCCGGTGGTTGCGAGTTCGCTTATTGAAGCAACAATGTCTGAAATATGCATTATGCTGCTGTCGTTCTCATCCAGAACCCCCGGCACTTCCTGCATGATTGCAGAAAGATCACTCTCCTCCAGCCCGGCTTCGGGGAGACCGGACTCAGCCCCTCCATGCCCCTCCTGTTTCATATTGCCAACCAAATTATTCAGGGCGGCAAACGCCCGACGCAGAAAGGCCGAGTTGACTTCGAGATACTTCAGCGGAGCGCTTATTTCATGGGCAATCCCCCCGGCAAGCATTCCGACGGAACTCAACCGCTGCTGCCGCAGCATCTCATGCTCCATCTTCTTCAGTCTTGAAATATCGGTCGTGACCGCCAGAAGACCGGTAGATTCATTCAATTCGCTACGGAGAATACGCGGGGAGAACAGCACGGTCACTTCACCCCCGTTCTTTCTGCGGAGTGGAAGCTCAAACGAATCCAGTTTGCCGTTCGGTAATCCGTCAACCTTGCTTGAATATTCCTCGAAACCGTCTTCATTCAGCAGACGGTGAAAAGGCATGCTGCGAAGTTCGTCCGGATCATAACCGAGCATGCGGGCAAAAGGAAAATTACAGAAAAGGACAAAACCGCCCTGATCCAGATAAACGATGCCCTCACCCATTGTTTCGACAAGGGTCCGGTATTTTTTCTCATTCAGGCGGGAGCCGAGTTCAGCTTTCTTGAGTCCGGCCGCACTGTAGATCATCAGGCCGCCCAACGCCCAGGCCAGCAGAGTCACCCCCACAAAGCCCCTTCGCCCGGCCAGAGCGGCGGACATTACCTGCCCGAGGGGAACCGAAACACTAATTCCTCCCCTCACATCGCCTGCCTTGTATCCCTGTGCGGCATGACATTTCAGGCAGCTTTCTTCCGTAACCAGAGGGATCATCAGCCGCATATATTCCTTTCCGTCCATCGTCCGGACACCGCTCACTTCTTTCGCTCCATGCCTTTCAATCCGGTCAAGAGCTTCCCGTTCCCAGTCGTCAGCCTTATTTTCCGGTCGGATGGGGTTAAGGCTGGTTATATGGCCGATCAACCCCGAAGCGGTTTCCCCTAGTTCATGGACCTGTCTGGTCATATACGCAGGATTGATTTTAGTGAGCCTCAAACCGTTGCCGGCATCAAGATCACGGTTTTTCAGGTCAAGGTAGGGGTTGGGGAGAAGCTTTTCACCAAGCGGAGCGTAAACACCGCCGAACATTGAATTCCAGCGGCGGTAGATGATATCTTTTTCAATGGATGTTCGAGCCTGAATCCTGGCAGACTCCAGGGCATGCCCGTACAAACGGTTCAGACTGATCTGCAGAAAAGCTCCTGCCGCAACTGTCCAGACAGCAAAAATCAGCCAGAAAAAAGCCCTGTACCCGTGTAACGAACCACGGGCACTGAATATTCTGTTTTCCTGCCTGCTGAACATTTCCGCAAATCCCTCTAAGTCAGAATATGCCGGGACTGGAACAGTCCACGATTGACAATAACCGACAAATGGAAATTATGTCCAACAGAAACGAATAAGTTTTTTCGGGCTATGGCATACAGACAAAGTCTGAAATTTTACCTGCACGGAAATAGAGAGTTAAGGACCGAAAGAAGCATCTGGAACAAGATATATTCCATTTCGCAAAAAGGAGCTTACAGGTGACTATGTGTAATAAATACCTTCGGAACAACCGAACAGCCGGTTAAGACTTTCCACGGACCGCCCTGAAGTGAGAACAATGAGGTAGTCCCCGGCAACTACCTCGAATCCGGGGGAAGGCAGTTTATTGAGGTCCTGATCCCCACCGGTTCCACGACTTACCCCGATGGCCAGGACATTGAATCTTTCCTTCAGCTCATCAAAGATATCACCGTAGCGCATCCCGGAAAAGCGGCTCCCCTCTTTCACATAATACTGCTGAACATCATAGTCGCCGTTACCGGTGGCGGAAGAAAGGATATCCTCATTGAACCTGGCAACGCTCGGCTCAAAGATATAACTGGCAACGATCTTGGACGAAATATCATTGCGGCAGATGGTGAAACTCACCCCGGCGCTGGTGAAGGTTTCCTTCAGCTCGGAATTATCAATTGTCACCACGCAGGAAAGATGCGGATAAAATTTTTTGGCATTGAGTACAAAAACAAGGTTCCGGGTGTCGTCTCCCAGATTGGGCATGAGTGAAACCGCTTCCGAGGCATTGGCCTTTTTGAGACACTCCCGGCAGTTCATATCGGTATAAATGACGAACACCTTGTCCCGATTAAAACTTTCATAGATAAAATCGATATGGTCCTTGTTGTCGGTCGCAATGCATACTCTTTTTCCGGCATGGACCAGCTGGCTTACGACATCCTCGGAAAATTCATTCCAGCCCGCTATGATCACATGATTGGTAAATTCCGTTCCGTCAAAACCCATCTTTCTTCTCTCCGCCAACCCTTGAATGTGGTCTGTCAAATTACCTATGAAATACCCCAGAATACCGATACTTCCGAGCACCATGGTCATGGAGACAATCTTTCCGGCACTGGATGTCGGATAGAAATCACCGTACCCGACAGTCGTAAGGGTCACCAGCGAATACCAGAACGCATCAAAAACAGTCTTGATGTTCGAGTTGTCACCGGATGACTCGAAATAATAAATCAGCAGGATAACAGCCGCATACGCAGCCAGCCCCGCCCACAGGCACAGGAAGCTCTTTTTCATGATTGCCGGGCATCTGTTAAGTTTGGTTGCGTCAACAATTGACAGCAGTTTCTATTTTAGCAGGACCGGACGGGGTATGACAACTCGGGACAGGCAATATTGCGGACAATTTAACACAAACGTCTGCATTGAGTATGAACGGGTGTGTTAAAGAAGCAGTGCGTTTATTTCCAAGCAGGTTTATCCGGGGATCAGAAATCGCTCCGATTCTTTTGCCCCGTCACTCTTCATGCAGAGCACAATCAGGTAAAGCAGCCCGACAACCGGTACAAGAGCGGTAAAAACAAGTCTGCGATCCTTGCCAAGAGCATTGAGTCTGCGAACAATCAGCGCCGCACAAGGAAGTATGGAAGAAACAATGAAAAGCCCGCCCAAAGTCCCTATTACTTTGGAGGCAAACGGATGCTCAACCCCGTAGCCCAGAAGGATCAGCAGACATATTATTGCCCCGTGGATCAACGCAAAATAACTGAACTCGTTCCTTGTTGCAGTCGAATAAAAATTATTAAAATTTTTCCATATATTAAAATATTTTTTCATCTACAGTTCCTCCGCGAAAGGCGCCGTAACACCCTCCCCTTTCAAAATCAAAAAGCAACCCGCCATGCCCGGATACAGGCATCAATCAACGATTATTTACGTCCGCCAACTTTTCGGTTCTATTTCAGTATGTGTCAAGGCTTTTCACTTTAGATTTTTTTTGAAAAATCAACTGCACATGTCGGTACGACATACACGGAAAGGAAAAATCGGGCCTAAATCCCAAACCATCATTAATCCTTTTCATAATTGACATTCGACAGTGTATAAAGTCAGAAAGTATAAGATAAGGACTTGGTATGATACCACTATCCTTTACCCTGCAATCAACTTAAAGGCAGCACAATGCCCACATCATCCAAGACAACTAAGGACGGAGAGCAACCGGTTCTGGAATTCAGAGAAGTCGGTTTTCACTGGCCCGGCGGAAAAGGTTTTGACAACGTATCATTTGCCGTTCCTGCCGGAGGGTTCGCACTCATCACCGGTCCGTCCGGTGCAGGAAAATCAACCCTGCTGCGGCTGGCGGTCAGGCTGGAAGAAGCCTGTACCGGGAGCATTCTGCTTGAAGGAACCCAGCTTAAATCAATCTATCCACCGCTGATGCGCTCCCGCATAGGACTGGTCCAGCAGACCCCGACGCTCCTTCCCGGAACAATCAGAGAAAACCTTTTGATGCCCTTCAACCTGCGTATAAGAAAAGGAAAACCGAAACCTGATGACCCGGAAATGACAGAATGGCTGGAAAGGCTGGGACTTGGAGAAATAGGTCTGCAAACAAATGTCGCAGGTCTTTCGGTAGGACAACGCCAGCGGTTGTGCCTTATCCGTTCTGCGCTCACACACCCGGCGGTTCTATGTTTTGATGAACCTACAAGTGCACTGGACAGTAAAAGCCGGGAGCTGGTGGAAAAAACCGCTGAGCATCTTTCGGAAGAAGGAATTGCCGTGCTCATGGTCAATCATACAAACTATCGACCGGCTTGCGAACATATGCTTCTGACCGTGGATAACGGTCGTGTGGAGGTTGCGTAAATGGGAGCTGAATTCATCCATATTTCATGGGGGCAGCTGGTTGCCGCGGCCAGCATGGTCACGGTTTCCGCCGCACTTTCCATTTTTTACCGGCTGAAACTGGAAAAGGACCTTGCCATAGGTGTGGTCAGGGCATTTGTTCAGTTGCTGACCATGGGCTACCTGCTGAAAATAATTTTCGGTTTGCAGGCAGCACTACCCGTAATAGCTCTCTATGCCCTGATGACGGTATTCGCTGTCCACATCATCAGGGGACGGGTTCGGGAAAAAAGCATCTCCTACATAATACCGACCGGCATGGCGGTAATGGTCAGCTTTACACTGGTTACCGTGATCGTCACCCGTTTCGTCATCGGAGCCACGCCCTGGTGGGAACCGCAATATTTCATCCCCATCGGCGGTATGATTGCCGGTAACGCCATGAATGCCCTGTCGCTTTCCCTTGAACGCTTTTTTTCTGAACTCAGAAACAGGCGCGAGGAAGTTGAAATGCAGCTTTGCCACGGAGCAGACTACAGGGAGGCTACGGAAGAAATTTTCCGCAACGCGCTGCGGGCGGGCATGATTCCATCCATAAATGCGCTTATGGGGGTCGGACTTGTTGCCCTGCCCGGAATGATGACCGGCCAGATTCTGGCCGGGGCAGACCCGGAAGAGGCTGTCCGTTACCAGATTGTTGTCATGTTCATGATGGTGGCCTCCACAGCCCTTTCTTCCATCATTGTTCTGCTGCTTGTAAGACGCAGGTGCTTTTCTTCTTCAATGTCTTTACTGGTCAGAACAGAATAGCGGGCATGTAAGGAGACAAAAACGGAGTTATGATTATGCAGTGAGAGGATGGCGTTTCCATCGGTTTCATGGTATGTTCTATACAGTAATAGTAGTTTTTCTCAATCTTGTAATTTAATTCAATCATCCTGAAAAAGGCTTTCTATTTGGACAAAGTGAAGACTCTTTTCGAAACAAACGAGGTATGCAGGAAATTCATGGATGCCTCGCCCGATGCCATAGTAATAACGGCTCCAAACGGGGATCTTCTGGCTTACAACGACAATGCGAAAGAATTGTTCGGATACGGCAGTGAAGATTCTGTGCCGAGTAACGTTCTTGAATACTACGAAGAGCCCGACAAAAGAGGGGATCTGCTGTCCATTCTGGAAGATTCAGGCAAGGTAAGTGGTTTTGAAACTGTTCTCCACACCCGCAATGGGAAAAACATAATTGCCTGTGTCAATGTCTCCGTATTTGAACAATCCGGACACAAAGTCCACATAGCCATCATTCGTGATATCTCGGCCCGCAGGAAAGCGGAAGAACAACTGATGGCAAGCGAAAAGAAATTCTCCAGCCTTTTCGACTCATCTTCAGACGCGATACTCCTGCTGGATGAAGACGGAAGAATCACGGAATGCAATAAGCAGGCGGAAAAACTATTTTTCAGTTCCAAAGGCAGGTTGCTGAACACCTGTTTCATGGATTTGTCTCCCAGACTGCAGCCCGGAGGTTGCGTTTCCAGCGAACTTTTTTTCTCCTCCATGGCTGATGTTCTTGAAGGAAAAGGCCAAAGGTTCCTCTGGCAGTTCCGACTGAAGGGGGGCACTCTGGTTGATTGCAATGTATCCCTGACCTCCGTTGAAGTCGGGAATTCAAAAATAGTCATGTGCGTTGCCGCCGATCTGAGCGAACAGCAGAACCTGATGATGAAAGGACGGCTTGACGAGATCAGATTCGAAGCTCTGTCCTCTATTTCACGGATGGTGGATGCTTCCCTTCCATCAATATATGACTACGCGCTTGAAGCGGCGGTAAGTGTTACCGAAAGCGAGATAGGATACATTTACTTTGTGAACGATGATGAAACGGAACTGACCATTCATGCGTGGTCGGAAGGAGTGATGCCGCAATGTTCTGTAAATAATCCTCAATACACCTATCGTGTCGAGGATACGGGAATATGGGGCGATGCCATAAGACTGCGCCAGCCCGTAATCACCAACGACTACGAAAATTGCGCAGGCAAAAAAGGGCTGCCGAAAGGCCATATTCAAATCAAGAGGCACATGAATGTGCCCCTTTTCGATGGGGACAGCATTGTGCTGCTTGCCGGAGTAGGCAACAAGGAAAACGACTATACTAATGAAGACGTGCGCCAGTTGACCATGCTTATGGAAGGTATGTGGAACGTGGTACGCCGCAAGCAGGCCGATGAAGCCCTCCGCGAAGCATATGCAGGAATGGAAATTGAGGTTTTCGAACGCACCGAAAAACTCAGTGAGGCTCTGGCCGGTCTGAAAAGAAAAAATGAAGAGATAAGCCGCGAAATCAAATCCCGTCGAGCAGCGGAAAAACAGCTGAGAATAAATGCCGGGAGACTGGCGCTTGCAACCCGTTCCGGAAAACTCGGCGTATGGGAATGGGAAATTGCATCCGGAAAACTTATCTGGAACGAGCGCATGTTCGAAATATACCGGTGCAGGCGAGACCGGTTTTCCGGAACATATACCGCATGGATGAAAATGATTCATCCGGACGACCTGGCCGGACTGGAGATAGCTCTGAGCGATGCAATTGAAAATAACGGACATTTTGAATGGGAATTTCGCATTATCCGGCCGGAAGGGAAAACCCGCTATCTGAAAGCAAGCGGGCTTACCATGGAAGACCCGGGCGGTCGCCCGCAATCCGTAATCGGCATAACACAGGATATCACGGATCAAAGAGAGCTTGAG